>RHMC01000040.1 GCA_003719395.1 Streptomyces altiplanensis | reverse complement strand
GCCCCGAGCGTGAGCGAGGCCGGCGAGCATGCGGTTGTACGCCAACTGGTGATCGGCGGTCAGGAGAAAGCCGGTGTCGTCGAGGTAGCCGTCCATCAGGTCCGGCGTGTGCCTCGCCGTCAGCGGGCGCTGCGATCGGTGGGGGTTCCGTGTTTCCAGGAGCCGCCCCTGGTGGCCTCGTCACGCATCGTCCCCGCCATGCGGGCGTCTCCTGCGTCGGCGACCTGGGTGATGGCTCCAGCAGCGTTGTGCAGAGGTCTGCGGCTTCGTCCTCCTCTTTCTGCATACATCTTTCTGCATACGGAGGTGGTGTCCGGCGGATCGTCCGGCGTGTTCGCCACAGACTGGCCGGTGCCGCCGCGCACAGTGAAGTCGTGGGCCGCTTTTCGGTGGCCTCGCTTCGCGATGGATGGAGATGCCGGTGACTGTGGCCAGTGACAAGACGACGGGTGAGGAGCTTGCCGAGAGCTTGCTGGAGGGGGTGGTGAACGAGCCGATGCGGGCGGCGACGAAGTTGCTGGGTGCTCACGGCGACGGCTACTGGCTGCGGCGCCTGAGCGACGACAAGGAGCTCGCGGCCGCGGTCGATCATCCACTGATCGATCTCTCCGGCCGGTGCCCCATGGTCGACTGGGACGGCGTCGGCCACCTCCTGAAGACCCCGGGGTGGTCCCGCGGGGTCTCCAGGAGTCAGGCGGCGGTGCTGGAGTTCGCCGCGTCGCTGGTGAATCGGTGCCCGGTGCAGATCGGGCGGATCAGTCACGCCGTGAACGATGCGGAGTTCCAGCTGCTCCTTGGGGCGATGGAGGCGGCCTCCTACGGCGACCCCCGCTGACCTGCATCCGGTTCAGCGTTCCGCGTCGTGTTCAGTCGGTGTTTTCCTTGGCCCGGCTGCTGCCGCGGCTGTTTTCGATGCAGGTCCAGGTGGGCCTGCAGGGCTCCTTCGTGGTGGTAGGCGTACATCGGCACGCCGCCGACCGGGCCGTCGTGCGGCCAGATTCTGCAGGTGGCCCCGGCAAGGAGGTGAGCTGCGCGGGGCCATCGGAGCGCAAAGAGGGACGTGGGGGCGTGGGGTGAGCGGGTTGCCGGGTACAGCCAGGTCGCGCGGCCGGCAGGCGGCGTGAGGACGATGCCCGCACACGGTTGGAGATCGGCGATGGCCAGGAAAGTGCGTGAAGTGATGACCGCTGTGCCCTTCGTCGTGGGGCCGCAGACTTCGGTGGCGGAGGTCGCCCGGGTGATGCGCGACGAGGGCATCGGCGCGGTGCTGGTTGCCGAGGGCGACGAACTGCGGGGTCTGGTCACCGACCGGGACCTGGCAGTGCGGATCATGGCGCGGGAGGGCAACATCGCCGACTACAGCGCAGCCGACGCCTGCAGCGACGAGTTGATCACGGTCTCGCCGACGACGGCCTGGACCGGGCTGTCTCCTTGATGCGCGAGCACGCGGTGCGGCGCCTGCCCGTCGTGGAGGACGGCCTGCCGGTGGGCATCGTGTCCCTGGGCGACCTGGCCGTCGAACGTGACACCGCCTCCGCCCTGGCCGACATCAGCGCCGCCGACCCGAACCAGTAAGAGGGCATCCGGTCTGTGCAGTTGGTAGTTCGGGATGATTTTGTGACTGCTGGGGTTGGCGGTCGTTGGACGAGGTGCGAACGCCCGTCGCCCGTACCGCAGTGATGTCCCCGATGCCCGCTGGGTGCTGATCGAGCCGGTCTTCACTGCCTGGAGATCAAGGCGAACCGGGCCTGGAACCGCAGCTCGGGTGCATGACCTGCGGGAGATCGTCAACGCGACCCTCTACGTCAATCGCACCGGCATTCCGTGGGAGTACTCGCCGCACGACTTCCCGCCGTGCAAGACCGTCTACGACTACTACGTCAAGTGGGAAGCGGACGGCACCACCCAACAGGTCCACGACCTGTTACGGGACAAGGCCCACCGGGCCCACGGCCGCAACTCCGAACCGACCGCGGTCGCAGTCGACGCGCAGAGCGTGAAGACCTCGGCAAACGTGCCCGAGACCAGCCAGGGCATCAACGCCGGCAAGAAGATCAAAGGCCGCAAGCGGCACCTGATCACAGACACTCTCGGCCTGGTCCTGGCCGTCGACGTCACTGCCGCGTCCGTACACGACACCGTCGGCGGCAAGCTGAGTGACTTCTCCGGCCAGGGCGGCAGCAGCGGTTTGATCAGCGCCCATAAGGTGCCGTCCACGCCACACGGCCGAGTTCCCACACCTCACGAACGGCCGGATCATCACACCGGCCACGCCCGACCAGCCCCAACACTTACGGGATGCCCCGCGATTGTTCCGCAGCAGCCAGCCACCCGGGCCAGATCCTGAAGACCGACGTCACGCCATGTCCCGAATTGGCCAACAGCATCCCCCAGGGTGCGGCGCCGTTCGCATGCCCACGAGGTGCACAGCGTTCCCTGGAGGGGAAGAGGTCGGGACGGCAGCCGATCTGTCCGTCGCGGGCCCCGTCTGGGATGCTGAAGGCCAGGCTCGACAGGGGGGCAGACGGTGTATACGGAACCTATGGCGCGAGCCGTTGTGGAACCAGCAGTACTCAAGCTGATACGGCAATACCCCCGTGGCAGGTCGTTCTCCACGACGGTCACATTCGGCGGGGACGACTTCAGCATGTGCGCCCACATACGGGCGCAGTGGGCGGCACCCGGGCAGGTGAAGATCGCACTGGCCTGTTGGGTCGTCAACATGGACACCGCGCGCTATCTCGGTGACAACCCACCTGCCAGGGAGGAGATGCGCCTGCCACCGGAAGGCACGGCGGAGTGGGACGAGGAATTGACCAGCCGGGTGATCGGCCACCTCGCAGCTCGTATGAACGCTCTTGCCCCCGCCCTGCCGACCACCGACGAACACCTCACCATCACCGTGCCTCTCGTCCTGACGCAGTCCGGTTGAAGGGTCGGCCGCACAACGCCTGGGGGCGCCCCGGCCTGGACCGCACACACAGGTGACCAGAGCCAGCCCGGTTGCTACCTGCATCGACGGCCTGGAGGCCGCTGCAGGCGAGCGCGGTGAGTCAGCGATCGAATCGGCTCCGCGACCTCGCCGGTGCAGCCAGATGGCGATCAGGGCGCGCTGAGCGACGCGACGCCGGTTTCGTCACGGACTGCCTCGCGATTGATCTTGGTCACGTCAGGCGACATACGGAAGGCCGCGCGAGTTGTCTGGGGGGTGAAGATCAAACAGGTCCGCGCGGCCATGTCACATCATGGCTTCTGCGGCCTCTCGCGCAAGCATCTGGGCGCGCTGGTGGAAGAACTCGCTCCGCGTTGGGAGGCGCGCTGTGAGTCTGCACGCCACCAACGGCGCGAGGGAGCCCGCCAGCGTCAGGCCGGAGCCGGGCCGAAGCACGAATTCGTCTTCACCGACCGGCTGCTGGCCACACTCGTACATCTGCGGACCGGCCTTGCCCACGAGGCCCTCCGGGTGCTCTACGAGGTGGGGTCCTCCACGATCGGCCGGGCCCTCGCCGAGATCCGCCCGCTGCTCGCCGAGCGGGGGTCCGCCGTCCCCGACCGTCCTGGTGTGCGCCTGCGCACCCTGGCCGATGTTTTCGCCCATGCCGAAGCCGAGGACGTGACTCTGCGGATCGACGGGATGGAAACCCGGGGCCGCCGCCCCCGGGCAGGCCAGCCCGGCCGCCGCGCCTTCGTCTCCGGCAAGCGCAGGCAGAACACCCTCAAGACCACCACGATCAGCGACCACCAGGGCCGCACCCTGTGGTCCGGCGCCCTGCGGCCCGGCCGCATGCACGACCAGACCGCGCTGCGCACCGAGGGCATCGCCGAACAGTTCCACCAGCATCCCGGCGTGAAAGCCGAGGTCGACGACGGCCACCGCGGCCTCGCCAACGGGTTCCCCGACCAGGTCTTTGCCCCGCCGAAGAAACCGAAGACCGCGAAAGACCCGGCCGGGCGGCCGCTCACCGAGCACTACGGCTGGCGCGAGTACAAGCGCCGTCAGTCCTCCCGGCGGATCTGCGTCGAGCACGCGAATGCAGGAGTACGCCAGTGGCGCCCACTCCAGCGATACACCGGCCGCCGCGAAACCTACGGGAAACCCACCAGGCCATCGCCGCCCTCGTCTCCTACCGCGCCGCCCAGCGGCCCACCCGGCACAAGACGAGTACCGAACTCATGCCCGTCCGCACGACGGCCTGCTGAACCACCCACCAGCTGACTCCCCAGGTCAACACGCCTCATGATCAATCGCGGGGCAGCCCGTTACGCCCGGTGGATCGCGTACCCCAGATACGTCACCGCCGGGCTGCCCTCCGGCTCGAGCACCATGTCGACCAGCTCCGGCAACTGCTCGTCGGCCAGCGTGCCACGCCTGCGCCCGCGCGTCGCGCGCACCAGGCTGCGTACGTCGCGCGGCTTGAACGCCGAGACGTCTTTCGCGGACAGCCCCGCCCGGTCGAAGGCCTCGGCGAGCTCCGCTGGGCGGCGCAGCCGGTGTGCGGCGTAACGGCCGCGGGGCATGATCCGTGTGCCCGGGAAGGCTTGGAAAGCGCCGAGGTAGATGAGGCGGGACACGAGGGTGCGGTTCACCGTGTCGTAGACGAAGGCACCGCCGGACGCAGGCACGCGCGCCGCCTCCGCGAGGACTGCGTCCGGCCGTTCGGTGACCTCGAGGGTGTCGGCGCAGTACAGGAGGTCGAAGGAGTCGCACCGGCAGGCCGAGTTCCTCCGCGGGCGTCGTCAGGTACGTGATGCCAAGCCCGTCGTCCGCGTCCAGGGCGAGAGCCGTCGCGGCGGGGGAAGGGTCGGCGGCGGACGACCTCGAAACCGAGCCGGGCGAGGCCGCGGGCCAGAAGGCCGCGCCCGCTGCCGACGACGAGCACCCGGCCGCCGGCCGCCGCGAGGCCCGCCGCCGAGAGCACGTACTGCAGGTACTCAAGGCGTACGGACTGAAAGGTCAGGGCCCGGATGTGGCGGCCGTCGACGGCCGTGGGGCCCACCGTGTCGAGTGCGATGTGCGGGGCGGTGGCCATGGCAGGCTCCCTCGACATGTCGGATCGGGTTCCCTGGGTAAACCTAGCATCCATAAGTTCCCTGAGGGAACCCGGTGGCGATACGATGGGCTCGTGACCCGTACCCCCCTCTCCGGCGTCGCGTGCTCGATCGCCCGCGCGACCGATCTGTTCGGCGACGCCTGGACGGCCCTGATCATGCGCGACATTCTCGTCGGCATCCGCCGCTTCGACGAGCTGGCGGAGGACCTCGGCCTGTCCCGCAAGACCCTCGCCGCCCGGCTGGCCCGGCTGGTCGAGGAGGGCGTACTGACACGCAAGCGATACCAGACCGCCCCGCCTACGCGAGGAGTACGTGGCCGCGAGAAGGGCCGGGAGCTCTACCCCGTCCTCCTGGCACTGATGGCCTGGGGCGACAAGTGGTACGCGGGACCCGCGGGGCCGCCGGCCCGGATCCGCCACGACGCCTGCGGGCACCTGGCCACGCCGGTCGTGGCCTGCGACGCCTGCCGGGAGCCGCTCACGGTCGACGACACGACGCAACTGCCCGGCCCCGGCGGGCGGGTAGGGCCGGGCACGCGGCTACTGGGACCGCTGATCGCCGCGCGGGGGGAGGAGGACCCGGAACCGGCTGCAACCCCAGATCCCGCTCGATCGGCTCCTTCATGATCTCGTTGTTGGCGGCCCAGGCCTTGTTCACCCAGGCGTCCTGCCCGGCGCAGGCCATGCGGTACTCGGCGGCAGTAGCGGCTTGGCCGCGTCCAACGGCCGTCGTCCACGGCCCACGGCCGTCTGCTCACGCACCACGAGGGGCCGGATCATCACACCAGTCACGCCCGGCCGCCCCTCCCACACCCAAGATCGTGTTACGAGCCCATGGCGCTGCGAGCCGAATGCTCTGCACACCAGGCTCGTGGGGGAACAACAAGAATGCCAGGCTGTTCGCGTGTACGACGACAAGGACAGCCCGTCGGCCATGGCTGGAGAGGGTTGTACCGCTCACGGTCGCCTGCCCGCCAGACCTGGCCATGGGCCGGACGGTGTGACTTCCTTGACGTGTGAGCCTCAGCGGCGGCGGTCTGGGCCGACCCCGGCCAGCCCCGTACCGAGAAGAACGTATGCGACGAGGACGAGGATCGGCATGTGCCCGCCCGCGCGGTCGATGTCGTCGGTGTAGTACCCGGACACCCCTACCCAGGCCAGCCCACCGACGAGCACGAGCACGGCGTTGCCGGTCTCCCGCATTGTCCACATGCCGGCCCACAGCAGGAGGGGCATGAAAGTCCAGGAAGCGACCGTGGCGAGTAAGAACTCGAAGGCGCCGGCGAACATCGTGTCCCCGTCTGCGGCTCCACTGTCGCGGGCCCACGTGTAGCCGGCGGACATGAGGGCATGGCAGGCCGCGGTGGCGGTGGCGACGGTGAGGGCGCCTTTGGCATGTCGTATGTACTGCATGGCGGGAATCCTTACTCTTCGCAGGTCGGTGACCGCAGGGTGGTGCATGGCCTTCAGCTGCTACAGGGCGCGCTCCAGGGCGTTGGCGCAGAGCCGAGCACCGGAGATTTTCGGGTGGAACGACTTCATCGACGGCTGGAGCACGTCGTTGTCCGCCTCGGACCGGCCGGTCGAGACGATACCGTGGATCGATTCAGGGCCACCGCAGATCACCTTGCCCCGGAAGTCCGGCGCGGGGTCCGCCGTCGGAGCTCCACAAAGCCCTCGACGGCCTCCTCGCAGAGCAGTAGCGACAGCTCCGCCTCTGACCTCTCACAAACGGTCCTTTGCCGAGCAAGGGAGAGCGGTCCTCAAGCCCGAGTTCGCCGTGGCGCCGGTGTCGGTCGACCCACTTCGATGCGCACGCCCGGGAGATCCCCGTACCGGCTGCGACGTGGGCGATGGGCCTCGTGCGGCAGTGCTCGACGAGACGACGTCGCCCCTCCACGGTGAGGGGTGCGTTCTTGTGCGTCACGCGGGGGAGCCGGGTGCAGAGGCTCGCGGTGCGCGGTCCCGCCCGGCGATGGCCTCGGCGACCCCTTGGACGGCGCCCCGAAGAAGGTCACCGTAGGGATTCTGAGGAAGGTTGGGGGCGTGCGCTTTGGCCGCGTTGATGTGCTCGGCGGCGGCTTCGAAGGAGCCGAGCCGGCGGTAGTTGTCGGCAAGGTTGAGGTGCAGGGAGGGGTAGAAGCCGGCGATGTGCAGGCCGGCGTGGTGCTCTTGGACGCGCTGCTCGGTCACGGCGTCCGCAGCGTCCAGAGCCCGGATGTCCCAGACGAGGGCCTGGGCGGGATCTTCGTAGAGATCTGCCAGGTAGTGAGCGAGGGAGCAACGGTGCAGTGGGTCGCCGGTGACGCCGATCGCGGACCACAGGTCCAGGAGTTTGCGGCGGGCGGCAGCGATGTCACCGGCTCGGCCTTCGGTGACGGCTTGGCCGATGGCTTCCATGGTCGGGTCGGAGCTGGCGGGTGCGGTGGTCATGGAGTGTTCCTCGTCGTCTTTCTCAGGTTTCTCAGGTTTCTCAGGTTTCTCAGGCGAAGCAGCCGGACTTGATGGGCATGGCCAGGGTGGTGAGATCGCCTCGGTCGGCGGAGCGGATCGTGACGGGCTGGTCGTGTCCCCTCAGGTCGAGCATCACGTCGGGGCCGATCGCGGTACTCACGGCGGGGTAGAGCGTGGTCAGTTCGAACCAGATCTGGAGGGCCCGCCCCGTCGCGGTGGCCGGGAGCGGGAGGCCGGGGCGTCCGTCGTCCGCTGACCGAACGTGTATTCCGTGGTCGGCGATGTGCAGCGCGATGCGCTCGCCGGGGTGTTCTTCCAGGGCTCGCAGGAACAACTCCTTCGAGACCGTCACACGGGTGGTGACCTCGCCCAGTGACGTGAGCACCAGCCGATAGTCGGGGAATTCCTCGGACAGCAACCGGCAATACCGGTCCTTCCGGCCTGCCACGCGGAGCCAGATCCCGTGCGGCACGGCTTCGATCCGCACCAGCGCGCTGCGGCGGATCTCGGCGACCGCGGCCCGCAGCTCGTCGCCGTCGACCGTGCCGGCCCACGTCTGCCTCGGTGGTGCAGTCGGCACCAGTGTGCGGGTGGAGAGCCGGTACCGGTCAGTCGCGGTCAAGGTGACCGCCTCATGACTCGCCTCGATACGCAGGCCGGCGAGCACCGGCATCCCCGGCTCACGTGCGGACGCGGTCAGGACCTGCTCGACCGCATCCGCCAGCACAGGACCCTTCAGCACCGCAATCGGAAGACCCGGTACGTCGCCGAGCACGGACTTGATGACAGCAGCCTTATGCAGCGCCGCCGCTGCGTCCCCGATCACCTTCGCGACATGTTCATCAAGCAGCCGGGCCCCCTCGTCAGCCCCGGCGTCAAGGACAGCCTCGACAGCGGCGAGGGGCATGGCAATCTCACGAAGCTGACGCAGCACGGTCGCCCGCGCCACCTGGTCAGCGCTGTAGTAGCGGTATCCCGAGACCGGGTCGACTTCGGCAGGGGGCAGCAGCCCGGAGTCGGCGTAGAACCGCAACGCGCTGGGGGTCAGACCACTGCGTTGGGCGAAGACCCCGATCGGCATCAGCTCAGAAGTTGGCATCTCGCCATCATCGAGCTTCAACCAACTCGAAGGTCAACACCCACGAGCGGCGCCACCAGCCTCATGGCCCGCAACACCTGGACGAGTCATTCCAAGCGCTGGCGTGTGTCCGGTGAAGGCGCTTCAGCTGGCCCTTTAGCGCTTCAGTCGGCACGCGAGCGAGAGAGCCGGCCTGCTGGGTCTCTGTGCTCTGGGCTTTCGCGCGGCGGATTGCCTCTCGCGACATGCCTTAGCCGACGGCCGGTCCCGGGTGGAGGACCGGCAGGTCATCAACGGCATGGTCTGCACGATCCGGACCGGGGTCTCCTGGCGTGACCTGCCGGAATGCTACGGCCCGTGGAAGACGGTCCACCCTCGCTTCCGGTGTTACGCGCTCGATGGCGTGGTGTGTCCACAGCAGACGGCGCCGGGGGACGGAAAAGCTTCCCGGCAATGGGCGAGGTCGTCGAAGACCGGTTCTGCAGCCGCCGGGGTGTGATGGATCGGTCCGCCCTTGCGCTGAGCACCGAGGCTGGGAGGGGACCCCGCCGTCGTAGTTCTCGCCCGGGAACAACTGAGGGCAGACGGCCTCAGTCGCCTTTCGTCCACGGCGCTCGCGCAAGGCAGCCCTCGCCGCTGCCCCTGTCGGGGGGTGTGCGCAGCGCGATCATGGCGACGTCGTCGTCGTTGTCGTGGGGGCGGACCTCGTCCAACAGGGAGTCGCAGAAGGAGTCCAGGGGGCGGTGCGCGAGGGCGGCCGCGTGTCGGCGCAGCCGGTTCAGCCCATGGTCTATGGAGTGTTTCGGGGACTCGACCAGTCCGTCGGTGTAGAGCAGGAGCGTGGCCCGAGGCGGCAGGACAGTGACGGCGTCGGGTCGCGGTCTGGTCACTCCGGTCCCGAGCAGTATGCCGTGAGCTTCGTCGAGGTAGTGGGTCTGACCGTCGTGGGTGACGAGCAGGGGCGGCGGGTGGCCGGCGTTCGTCCAGCGCAGGTGCCACAGCGCGTCGTCACCGAGTGTGAGCCTGGCGAAGATCATGGTCGCCATGGGCACCTCGGCGATGTGCATCACGGCCTCGTCGAGCCGTGTGACGACGGCACTGGGGGCAGCCTCCGGACGGGACCAGGCGAAGGCTCGCAGCATGTTGCGGACCTGCGCCATACCGGCTGCGGCGTCGAGATCGTGCCCGACGACATCACCGATGGCCAGGGCATGGGCACGGGGACGCGAGGGCAGAGCGAAGGCGTCGTACCAGTCACCTCCCACGGAGGAGGCGTCCGGAGCGGGCACGTACCGCGCGGTCATCTTGAGATCGGGCAGGACGGGGAGCTGGGGCAGCAGGTGGCGTTGCATGGTTTCGGCGACTTTGCGCTGGCGCTGGTACAGGCGCGCATTGTCCAGTGCCAGGCCTGCCCGGCGGGTGAGGTCCTCCAGCAGCGGCAGGTCGGCAGGGGTGAAGGCGTCATGGCGCTGGGCGCGGCCCAGGGTCAGGGCGCCGAGTACGTCGCGCAGACCTCGGATGGGCGCGATAACAGCGGAGTGCATGCCCGTCACGGTGAACAAGCGCTGCTGCTCGACCGCGATGCCCGAATCGGGCGGGCCCTGGTAGGTGGCGGGGCCGACGAGGGTGGAGGCGGCGCCGCGCAGAGCCCGCGACAGAGGCATCGGGGACTCTTCTGGTACGGGGGGCATCGGGCCCTGCAAGTCATCGCGCTCGACCCGAATGCCGTCTTTGTGCTGCATCACCAGGACACGCCGTACTTCGTCGCGTTCGGTGAGAAGGTCGAACACCGCCCAGTCCGCCAGTCGGGGCACGGTCAGGGCCGCCAGCCGGTGCAGTGCCTCGTCGACGTCCAGGGTGGACGTGAGCTGCGTGGTCGTCTCGGCCAGCAGGGCCAGGCGATCCAGTTCCGTCAGCGGTGCGGAGCACTCGTCCTCGCCCTGGTGCAGCTCGTACAACAGAATCAGCGCACCCGTCACGCCCAGGTCTGATGTGTAGGGCGTGACCAGCCAGGACAACTGGAGGAGAGCACCGTCCCCGCGGGCGAACCACTCGGTGTCACCGTGCCTGGTGTCCCTTGTGAGGAGCGCCTTCCTTATCGGGCAGCGGGTGCGCGGTATGGAGTGTCCGTGATTGTCCCGGTGCAGCAGGTCGTGGAAGTCCTGACCGATGAGTTCCGTGGCATCTCTGCCCAGCAAGCTCTGGGCTGTGCTGTTGGCCGCGACGATGAGGCCGTCGTCATCGACCGCGATGGCGGACGCCGCCATGTTTTCCAGAGTTTTGTCCAGCAGGGGGTCCGACAGCGCCTGGTGCCCGGACATGGGGATGTCTGTCGTGCCGGGAACGGCGGTGTCGTCCATGTCTCTCCTTCATCTGGACACGAATTGATTCGAGTACCCCAGTCGGGCCGTTACAAGCACAAGAGCTCGCAGTCTCGGAAACGCCGCCAGGCCGTCACTCCGCTGCAGCCGGCCTGTTCAGCCGGAACGGCCCGCCGGCGCACGCTCTAGCAGAGCACGTAAACGATGCCCCGCAACGCAGCACGGTCATCCACTGGCAACCGCCCGGGATACCGACGCCGCCGAGGCGGACGAGCAGGCAGCAGCGGGGTCACATGTTCCCACAGATCACCAGGCACAAGGTCGGCAGAACCGTTCAAGAGCCGGGAAGATGAGTAGGAGGACTCATGCCCGGTCGGCGCCTGTCCTCGACGATGAAGTCAGCATTGTCGAGACCAGGAGCCCGTTCATGCTCAGCCGCATCGCCGACATCCTGGTGCCTGCCGTCGGCCGCCTCTCGGTGACCACCGACCCCGGCACCGAACTCGCGCCGGGCAGTATCATCGCCGCCAACCACACTTCCCTCGCCGACCCCGCCGCGTGGTCACCGCCCTCCACCGCCTGGGCGCCGAGCCGGTCATCATGGCGGCAGCAGGGCTATGGCGCGTCCCGCTGCTGGGACGCGCGCTCGCCCGCGAAGGACACATTCCCGTCTTCCGCGGAGACCGGCGCGCCGCGGCCGCGCTGGATGCTGCGGCAGAAGCCCTGGGACAGGGGCGGCTGGTCCTCATCTACGCCGAAGGTGGCCTACCCCGCCGCAAGGACGTCACGGAAGCGGCCCCCGGGACCTTCCGCAGTGGCCTGGCCCGGCTCGCCGAGCTCACCGGCGCCCCCGTCGTACCCGTGGGCCAGGCGGCGCCCGCCGGGTCACCTCGGGCAGCACCGCCAAGCAGCTCGCCGGCCTGGTCACAGCGCCTCTGCGCCGACCGGACCTTCACGTGCATGTGGGCGCGCCGCTTGAACTGACCGGCGGCCGCGCCGCCCAGACAGCGCGGGCCCGCACCGCGGTGACCACCGCGTGGCGGACAGCCGCCTCCCACCTGGGCGAGCCCGCCGCGCTCGCCGCATAGGCCCCTACCGCCCGCCCGCCGTCTCCGGCACCAGCACCGGATCGTATGGCCCGCCTGCTCGCCAAACCTGTCACCTACGACGGCGAGCAACTGTTGCCGAGCTCCCAGAGCGCCCATGCGGCGTGTTGCCCCTGGCGCTTGGCCGCGGCGACGGGGGATGCGGTTCGCGGGGTCCGTCGGTGCGGAAGCCGTGCTCCACCATGGGCTGTCCCGCGGAAGGCTGTCAGTCCTCGTTCACAGGATCACGGCATGTCTGATGCCTTCACCGTCTTGTGGGGGTCCGGGCGAGGGGCCGGGCGAGAACTCGGATGAGAGTGCGATGAGGGTCATGGGGGCGACTCCGAATGCTTCGGCAAAGTGGTCCCGTTGCCGCATGCTAGGTCGCTCCATACTGGGCAGTACGGCGTTTGGAGGTTTAGCGCGCGGGCTGTGGGAAAACTTGCTCGGACGTTGCCCCGGATAGGGTCGATACGCGGAGTAACCCCGGTGGCGAGGGGCGGCCGGTCCGCCGGACGGATGCTCGATGCGGCCGTCCCGGGCCCTGCGGTACCCTGACGCCATGCGTGCCGTACGCCTTCTGCTTAGCGAGCCGCGCTGATCAGTCCCGACGGATGGAAGATCCGGTCGGAATCGGCGCGGCGTCCCCTCCTGTGCGAGGGGATTTTTCATTCCCGGATGTCACAGCGTGCATGTCCGTGAATGTCACAGCCTGAATGTCGCAGCCGCTGGCAGAGACGATTGATGGAGCTTTGAGGATCATGAGCGAGACGAATTCTGCTGCCGAGGTGGCAGCACCGCACCGCTATACGGCCGCGATGGCCGCTGACATCGAGGCACGCTGGCAGGACTTCTGGGACGCGGAGGGCACGTACGAGGCGCCGAATCCCAGCGGTGACCTGGCGGGCGACGCGGCGCTGGCCGCCAAGCCGAAGAAGTTCATCATGGACATGTTCCCGTACCCCTCGGGTGCGGGCCTGCACGTCGGCCACCCGCTCGGCTACATCGCGACCGACGTCTTCGCCCGCCACCAGCGCATGACCGGCCACAACGTCCTGCACACGCTGGGCTTCGACGCCTTCGGCCTGCCCGCCGAGCAGCACGCGGTCGCCACCGGCACGCACCCCTGGGTGTCGACCGAGGCCGCCATGGACAACATGAAGCAGCAGCTGCGCCGGCTGGGCCTGGGTCACGACAAGCGCCGGTCCATCGCGACGATCGACCCGGACTACTACAAGTGGACCCAGTGGATCTTCCTGCAGATCTTCAACTCCTGGTACGACGCGGAGGCCGGCCGGGCGCGGCCCATCGCCGAGCTGGTGGCGCAGTTCGAGAGCGGGGAGCGCACGACGCCGGACGCGCGCCCCTGGAGTGAGCTGAGCGCCGCCGAGCGTGCCGACGTCCTGAGCGAGTACCGCCTGGCGTACGCCTCCGAGGCGCCCGTCAACTGGGCCCCGGGCCTGGGCACCGTACTGGCCAACGAGGAAGTCACCGCCGACGGCCGCTCCGAGCGCGGGAACTTCCCCGTCTTCAAGGCCAAGCTGCGCCAGTGGAACATGCGCATCACCGCCTACTCGGACCGCCTGCTGGACGACCTGGACGGCCTGGACTGGCCCGAGGCGATCAAGCTGCAGCAGCGCAACTGGATCGGACGGAGCGAGGGCGCGCGCGTCGACTTCCCGGTCGACGACCACGCGATCACCGTCTTCACCACCCGCCAGGACACGCTGTTCGGCGCGACCTACATGGTGCTGGCGCCCGAGCACGAGCTGGTCGAGAAGATCGTTCCGGCCTCCTGGCCCGAGGGCACGCACGAGGTGTGGACCGGCGGCCACGCCACCCCGGCCGAGGCCGTCGCGGCGTACCGCGCGCAGGCCGCCTCGAAGTCCGACGTCGAGCGGCAGGCCGAGGCCAAGGACAAGACCGGCGTCTTCACCGGCGCGTACGCCGTCAACCCGGTCAGCGGCGAGCAGGTGCCCGTCTTCATCGCCGACTACGTGCTGATGGGCTACGGCACCGGCGCGATCATGGCCGTACCGGCGCACGACTCCCGCGACTTCGCGTTCGCGCGCGCCTTCGAGCTGCCGATGCGCTGCGTCGTCGAGCCGTCGGACGCCGGGGCGCGGACCCGGCCCAGTGGGACGACGCGTTCTCCTCGTACGACGCGAAGATCGTGAACTCGTCGAGCGGGGACATCTCGCTGGACGGGCTGGGCGTCGTCGACGCCAAGGCGAAGATCACCGAGTGGCTGGCCGCGCGGGGCATCGGCGAGGGCACCGTCAACTACCGTCTGCGCGACTGGCTGTTCAGCCGTCAGCGCTACTGGGGCGAGCCCTTCCCGATCGTCTACGACGAGGACGGCATCGCCCACCCGCTGCCCGAGTCGATGCTGCCGCTGGAGCTGCCGGAGGTCGAGGACTACTCGCCGCGCACCTTCGACCCGGACGACGCGGACACCGAGCCGGAGACGCCGCTGTCGCGCAACGAGGACTGGGTGAACGTCACCCTGGACCTGGGCGACGGCCCGAAGAAGTACCGGCGCGAGACCAACACCATGCCCAACTGGGCCGGTTCCTGCTGGTACGAGCTGCGCTACCTGGACCCGCACAACAGCGAGAAGCTGGTCGATCCCGAGATCGAGCGGTACTGGATGGGACCGCGCGAGGGGCAGCCGCACGGCGGTGTCGACCTGTACGTCGGCGGCGCCGAGCACGCCGTACTGCACCTGCTGTACGCGCGGTTCTGGTCCAAGGTGCTGTTCGACCTGGGACACGTCTCCTCGTCCGAGCCGTTCCACAAGCTCTACAACCAGGGCATGATCCAGGCCTTCGTCTACCGGGACTCGCGCGGCATCGCGGTGCCGGCGGCCGAGGTCGAGGAGCGCGACGGCGCGTTCTGGTACCAGGGCGAGAAGGTCAGCCGCGTCCTGGGCAAGATGGGCAAGTCCCTGAAGAACGCCGTCACCCCGGAGAAGATTGCCGCCGAGTACGGCGCGGACACGCTGCGGCTGTACGAGATGGCGATGGGCCCGCTGGACGTGTCGCGGCCGTGGGACACGCGCGCGGTGGTCGGCCAGTACCGGTTGCTGCAGCGGCTGTGGCGCAATGTCGTCGACGAGACGACGGCGAGGCCACGGTCGTCGACGACGAGCCCGACGAGGACACGCTGCGCGCCCTGCACAAGGCGATCGACGGCGTCGGCAAGGACATGGCGGGGATGCGCTTCAACACCGCCATCGCCAAGGTCACCGAGCTGAACAACCACCTGACGAAGGCGGGCGGGCCGGTGTCGCGGTCGGTCGCCGAGCGGCTGGTGCTGCTGATCGCGCCGCTGGCCCCGCACATCGCCGAGGAGCTGTGGCGCAAGCTGGGGCACGCGGATTCCGTGGTGTACCAGGACTTCCCGGTCGCTGATCCGGCGTACGTCGTGGACGAGACCGTGACGTGCGTGGTGCAGGTCAAGGGCAAGGTCAAGGCGCGGCTGGAGATCTCGCCGGCGATCGGTGACGAGGAGCTGGAGAAGCTGGCGCTGGCGGACCCGGCGGTGGTCGCGGCGCTGGGCGGGGCCGGTATCCGCAAGGTGATCGTGCGGGCGCCGAAGCTGGTCAACATCGTTCCCGCGTAACGCGCGGCGCGGCGGTAGGTGCTTTCCCCTACGGGCAGGTTGGGGGTTCCGGCGGAACCCTCAGCCTGCCCGTTCCGTTTACGGTGGAGAGACCACACAAGCCGAGTGGCCGAGTGGACCGACAACGGAGGGGCGCTCATGGAAGCCGGCACCGTCATCATGATCCTGGCGTTGCTCTTTGTGACGTTCGTGGCGGCGGGGGTGTACGTGGGCGTGAAGGCGGTCGGTGCGGCCAAGCGCGGCGTGGACCGCACGATCACGCAGGCGCGGCGCAGCGTCGAGGACACCACCCTGCGGGCGAAGAGCTTCGGGCAGGGGGGCGTCGCCGGGGAGCTGGCCCAGCTGAGGCTCTCTCTGCGTACGTCGATGAGGGCCACCCAGGAGGCGCTGCAGGCGGGCGTCGCGGAGGACGCCTCGCTGTCGGAGTCGATCGGCCTGTTCGAACGACTGAGCGGGCACGGGCGTGAACTGGACGACGACCTGAAGCGGCTGGAGCGCGAGCCGGACAAGGCGCGGGTCGCGGAGCGGCTGCCGGACCTGCGTGAGCGTACGGAACGGGTGACGCACGCGGCGGACTCGCTGCGGTGGGCGGCGCGGGACCGGGCGCAGCGGTTCGCGGACGACGACCTCGCGTCGCTGAGCGCGCAGATCGAGGTGGAGTCGGGGGCGCTGCGGCACTGGGCCACGTCCCCGGACGCGGACACGTCCCCCGCAGCGGACACGGCGGACGGGGCCGCTCGGACGGCCGACGGGGCGACCGGCGGGGCGGGCGCGGCGGGCCGGTCCGCCGCCGGACCGGAGGCGATCACGGCGCGTGACCCTCAGCGGCAGACCACCTATCCGTGGCAGAAGGCGGCGCGTCCCGAGGGCACCGTCTGAGACGGCCCGACGCTCCGGAACGGACTTGAACGGACCGGAACGGATCATTGAGCGGGGCCGGACTGCCGCCGGGCGCCCCCGCCGGGTAACCTCCCGCTCATGTCCCGCCATGTCGCGATCGTCACCGATTCAACGGCCTACCTGCCGCAGCAGACGATGGAGCGGCACGGCATCACCGCGGTGCCGCTGACCGTCGTCATCGGCGACCGGGCCTATGAGGAGGGCACCGAGATCTCGGCCCGCTCACTGGCCCTGGCGCTCCAGAAACGCCGGTCCGTGACGACGTCGAGGCCGAGCCCCGAGGTCTTCGCCGCGGCCTACCGCGCGGCTGCGGAGGCCGGCGCGACCGGGATCGTGTCGCTGCACCTGTCCTCCGAGTTCTCCGGCACGTACGACGCGGCCGTGCTCGCCGCGCAGGGCGCTCCGGTGCCGGTGCGGGTGGTGGACACCGGGATGGTCGCGATGGCCCTGGGCTTCTGTGCGCTGTCGGCGCGGAGGCCGCCGACGCCGGCGGCACGGTGGACGAGGCGGTGGCCGCGGCGGAGAAGCGTGCGGCGGGCACGTCGGCGTACTTCTACGTGGACACGCTGGACTACCTGCGCCGCGGGGGCCGCATCGGTGCGGCGCAGGCGCTGCTGGGGTCGGCGCTCGCCGTGAAGCCGCTGCTGGAGCTGGACGGCGGCCGTATCGAGCTGCTGGAGAAGGTGCGTACGGCGTCCAAGGCGATCGCCCGGCTGGAGGAGATCGTGGCCGAGCGGGCACAGGCGCGCCGTGTGGACGTCGCGGTGCACCACCTGGCGGCCCCCGAGCGGGCCGAACGGCTGGCGGGGCGGCTGCGCGACCGGCTCCCCGGGCTGGCGGAGCTGCACATCAGCGAGGTGGGCGCGGTGATCGGCGCGCATACGGGGCCCGGGCTGCTGGGGGTCGTGGTCTCGCCCCACTGACCTTCCCTCCGCGATTCCGTGAGGCTGTGGTCCCGTGAGGCTGCGGCCCGCGAGCCGTGGCCTTGTGAGCTGTGGCCCGTGAGCCGTGGTCCTGCGGGGTGGCCGGGATATCCACAACCGGCGAGTTCTCCACCGGAATCGTCCATGATCGGCGACGTCGGGCGGATGTGCCTACCGTCTCGTGGCATGGCTCTCCGATCACACTCCGCAACCAGTGGGCCGGGCCGCGCTCCGGCCTCCGACCCCCGGTCGTCCGACGTCCGCTCGTCCGACATCCGGGGGCGCCACGGGCGACGGCCGCGGCGTGCGCCGCTTGCGCGCCGGGTGCCTGAATCCGTCCGGTCCACGGCGCTGCGCCGCCGCGCGGAGGCGCTCCTGGCGCCCGTACCGCGACCGGTGCGACCGGTGCGACCGGTGCGGCCCGTGCGTCACAGCCTCGGACCGCCCGGGCCGGAACCGCTCGTCCGGCAGAGCGGAGGCCGGGCGGCGTCGGATGTTCCGGCCCCGCGCCCGTCCCGGCGCCCGTCCGCACCCACACATCCGCCCACACATCCGCCCACGCACCCGTCCATGCCTGCACACCCGTCCGTGCCCGCCGCCGGGGCGAGCAACGAGGCTCCAGCGCCGGACTGCGAGGCCGCCGGTGGCGGGGGCGTGGGGCGGGTCCGGTCGGCTGTACGGGAGCGGCTGCCCGTCCTGGGCGCAGTCGCGGTGCGGACTCGAACCCAGGACGCTGGCCGCGCTGGCCGTTGTTCTTGTCTGGCCGCTGTCTTCGCCGTCCAGCACTTCTGGACCGGGCGGCCACAGCCCGTACAGCCCCCGGAGATCGTGGCGAAGGACGGCCGGTGCGCGGCCGGAACCGTCACCGTCGCCGGGGCCGCCCCCGACGGCGGCCGCCGACGGGCCGGGGCGGACGAGGGGCGCACCGTCGGTCGACGTCAGCGGCAAAGTACGGCAGCCGGGCATCCACCGGCTGCCGGCCGGATCGCGGGTCGCCGACGCGCTGCGGGCCGCAGGCGGCGTCAAGGCGGGCGCGGACACCGCGGGGCTCAACCGCGCGCGCTGCTCATGGACGGCGAGCAGGTGGTGGTGGGAGTGCCCGCGCCGGCCGGGGCCGCCGGGCCGGCTGCCGGTGGTGGCGCTCCGGCGTCCGGTCAGGCAGCGGCTCCGGTCGGCCTCGGCTCCGCCACCGCCGAGCAGTTGGAGACACTGCCCGGAGTGGGGCCGGTGCTGGCACAGCACATCATCGACTACCGGACCGAGCACGGCGGGTTACTCGTCGACGAGCTTCTCGAGGTGAAGGGGATCGGCGACCGCCGGTTCGCGGACCTCCGGCCGCTCGTACGGCCATGACACGCCCGGCGGTTCACGCCGCGTCCGGGCACCGGCTGGGCGCGTCCGACCCCTGGCAGGAAGGGCCTGCGGATCTGCGGCTGGTGCCACCCGCGCTGGCCGCGTGGGCGGCGGCCGCCGTGGCGGTGGGGGATCTCGGGACGCCGGGCGGCCGGATTCGCGGTGGGGGTGCGCGGGTGTGGCGGCCGGACTACTGGATGGTCCGGGCGTCGCGGAAGGAGCACGGCGCCGGGGTACGGCGCGGGCTGAGCATCACGGCCGTCGCTGCCGTCCTGCTGTGCGCGGCGGCAGGGGCCGCCTCGGGCGGGTTGCACGCGGCCGACCTCCACCGTGGCCCCGTGCCGGCCCTGGCGCGCCAGTACGCGCAGGTCACGGTGGAACTGACGGTCACCTCGGACGCGCGCACGACCCGGCCCCGGGTGCGCGGCGACCACACGATGCCGAGGTCGGTCGTACTCAACGCCGACATCACCCGCGTCACCCGCGCCGCCGGTCCGGACCGGGCGGCGGCGACCGTGCGTACGCCGGTCCTGGTGGTCGCACCGGCCCGGGACCCGGCGTCCCGGTGGCAGCGGTTGCTGCCGTCCACCGGGCTGCGGCTCACGGCGCGGCTCGCGCCCCCGACGGGCGGCGGGGACCGCATCGCCGCGGTGCTGCGCGTACCGGACGGCAGGTTCCCGGAGACCGTACGCCCGCCGACCGCCGTACAGCGCACCGCCGGTGGACTCAGGGCCGGACTGCGCGAGGCGACCGAGGACCTCGCCCCGGACGCGCGGGCGCTCCTGCCGGGTCTGGTCGTCGGCGACACCTCCCGGGTGCGGCCCGAGCTGCACGAGGCCTTCGAGGCCACCGACCTCACACATCTTCTCGCCGTGTCCGGAAGCAACCTCACGATCGTTCTGATCCTGCTGATCGGTCCGCCCGGCAAGGCCCTGCGCGCCGAACGGGGAGGGCTCGCCCCGCGTCTCGGCATCTCCCTGCGGACGACCGCGCTGCTCGGCGGGGCGCTCACGCTCGCCTTCGTCGTGGTGTGCAGGCCCGAGCCGAGTGTGCTGCGGGCCGCGGCCTGCGGACTCATCACACTGCTCGCCATCGGCACGGGGCGCCGCAGGCAGCTGATCCCCGCCCTCGCCGCCGCCGTCCTGCTGCTCGTGCTGTACGACCCGTGGCTGGCCCGCAGCTACGGATTCCTGCTCTCCGTACTGGCCACGGGCGCCCTCCTCACCATCGGCCCGCGCTGGAGCGCCGCGCTGCAACGGCGCGGCATGCCGCCCAGGCTCGCGGAGGTGCTGGCCGCGGCCGCGGCGGCCCAGGCGGTGTGCGCGCCCGTCGTCGCGATGATGGCGGCCAGGGTGAGCCTGGTGGCGATCCCCTGCAATCTGATCGCGGAGTTCGCGGTGGCCCCCGCGACGGTGCTCGGATTCGCGGCCCTGGCGGTGGCCCCGGTGGCGATGCCCGCCGCCGAGCTGCTGGCCCGGTGCGCCGCGTGGCCGGCCGGGTGGATCGCCTCCGTCGCCCGCACCGGGGCCGCGCTTCCCGGCGCGGAGGCCGACTGGCCGGACGGCTGGCGCGGCGGGCTGCTGCTGGCGGCCGCGACCGTCGCCGCCGTGTTCGCCGCCCGTCGGATCCCGCACCACCCGTGGCTGGCGCCGGGCTTCGCGCTGCTCCTGGTGCTCGCGATCCTGCGGCCCGTGCCACTCACCAGGATCGTCACCGGCTGGCCGCCGCCGGGCTGGAAGTTCGCGATGTGCGACATCGGGCAGGGAGACGCCTCCGTCCTGGCGGCGGGCGAAGGGACGGCCGTGGTCGTGGACGCGGGACCGGACCCGCAGCGCGTCGACCACTGCCTGCGCGCACTCGGCGTCACCCGCGTCCCGCTCGTCCTGCTCACCCACTTCCACGCGGACCACGTGGCAGGACTGCCGGGCGTGCTGCGCGGCCGGTCGGTGGGCGAGATCCGGACGACGACCCTCCAGGAGCCCCGGGAACAGAGCGAGTTCGTCCGCAGGACGGCCGCCGCCGCAGGGGTGCCGCTCCTCCTCACCGGCCCGGGGGAGCGGCGCCGGGCCGGACCGCTGTCCTGGCGGGCGCTGTGGCCGCAGCCCTTCCCGGCCCTTGCCCCCGAAGAGCCGAACGACGCCAGCGTCACGCTCCTCGCCCGCTCCGGCGACCTCACGCTGCTCCTCCTGGGCGACCTCGAACCCCCCGCCCAGCAAGCCCTGCTGAGGACCCATCCGGAACTTCCGCCGGTGGACGTCCTGAAAGTCGCCCACCACGGCTCGGCCTACCAGGACCCCGCCCTGCTCGCCCGTGTCCGTCCCCGGCTCGCCCTGGTCTCCTGCGGCCGCGACAACCCGTACGGCCACCCTTCACCCCGTACGCTCACCGCGCTCCGCACCGGCGGCGCGCCGCGTGCTGCGCACGGACACCGACGGGTCGATCGCGGTGACCGGCTCGGGCCCCGGCCTGCGTGCGGTGCCGACGGGCCCGGGCGCCATATAGGGATACACGTCGTGCCCGGTGCGTCCGCGGACCTTTCCCGCCCCGTCCGCCCCTCTTTCCGGGTGCCCTCCATCGCCGGACACGCGTCAGACGAGCCAGCGGCCCTCGCGCATCAGTTCACGCTCGGCCAGCTCGTTCTCCTCGCGCCATGCCTTCACCGCACGTGGTGTGATGCGGAAGTAGAGCCAGGGCTTCCGGTTGCGCGGGTCCCAGCCGTTCAGCTTCGCGGCGAAGGCGTCGGCCGACTCCGGCGCCAGCTCCGTCCCCTCCACCGGTTCGGCAGTGCCCTCGATGTGGACCACGTCCCTGGTGTGCCCGAGGGTGACCCGTACCTCTCCGGCGGGGGTCAGGTTGCGTGCCGTGGGGTTCGTCCGGCGGGTGCACATCAGCAGCGTGCCGCGATCCCAGACGAAGGACAGGGGGACGAGGCAGGGCTCACCGTCGGCCGACGCTGTGGCCACCCACATGTCGTCGTCCTGCGCCAGCCGGTCCAGTACGTCCTGCTTGCGCTGTTCCCGGCTGCGCGCCTGCTCCGTGGTCGTCATCCCCGTACGTTATCGACGGCCCGCTCCCGCCCGCCTCGGCCGACGGATCTAGGACCAGCGGCCCATGACGTAGGGGAACGCCCCGGGCGAGACTTCAGTCATGGACGCCACGCCTGGCACGCAAACGGACACGGACACAGGTGCAGACACGGGTACGGGTACGGACACCAGCCCCCCGGACACCGACGCCTACCTCCGCCGCATCGGAGCCGCCCGCCCCGCGCGCCCCGACGCCGGGGCCCTGCGCGACCTTCACGTCCGGCACCTGCGGACCGTCCCTTTCGAGAACCTGTCCATCCACCTCCGCGAGGACATCGTGCTCCAGGCCGAGCCGCTGCTCACCAAGGTCGTGACGGCCCGACGCGGCGGCTTCTGTTACGAGTTGAACGGTGCCTTCACCGAGTTGCTGCGTGCCCTCGGCTTCCGCGTGACCCTGCTCCAGGCCCGCGTCTTCGGCGCGGACGGTGTCCTCGGCATCCCGTACGACCATCTGGCCCTGCGCGTCGAGACCGACGACGCCACCGGGCCCTGGCTCGCCGACGTCGGCTTCGGCGACCACAGCCATCACCCCCTGGCACTCGACGGGCGCGGCGACCAGCGGGACCCCGGCGGTACGTTCCGGATCACCGAGGCGCCCGAGGGCGACCTCGACGTACTGCGGGACGGCAAGCCGCAGTACCGCCTCGACCGGCGCCCGCGCGTCCTGGCCGACTTCGAGGCCGGCGCCTGGTGGCACCGCACCTCACCCGCGTCCCCCTTCGTGCGCTCCCTCGTCTGCTCCCGCCTCACCGCCGACGGCCGGGGCCGGGTCACCATCAGCGGCGGCAAGGACGGCGTCCGGCTCGTGACGACCGTGGACGGCGAGCGCACCGAACTGCCCCTCGCCACCGGAGCCGAGACCCTCGCCGCCTACCGCGACCACTTCGGCATCACCCTCGACCGCGCCCCCCGGCCGAGCGGAACGGGCAACGGCGCCCCGGGCCTCTGACGGCAACCGCGCCAAGGAGTCCGGGAGAGAGCAGGGAACGGCGAACGGAGCAAAGAGCAGAGGACAGAGGACAGGGACAGGGACAGGGAGCGGGGGACAGGGAGCAGGGCTAGGGGCGCTCCAGCCACCCTTCGTACTCGCCGGCCAGCGCGTGCAGCTCCCCGACGTCGAGCCTGCCGTTCGGGTCCTCCACCACGACCAGCCACTGCGCGTCCTCGGCATCGTCCTCGCCGGCCAGCGCGTCCCGTACGAGCTGCGGTTCCTCAATGGCTCCGAAGCGCTCGCAGACCTCCACGGCCACCTCCTCCGCGGCATCGCGGTCGGGCAGCACCAGTACGTGTCTCACATCGCTCACCTGCCCATTCTCCAATACGGACAGGGCTGTCAGTGGGTCATGGGATGCTGGACCACGATGGCCACCAGGAAGAATTCGACCGACGACCCGCTCGCCCCCGTCACCCTCGCCGTGGGGCAGGAGGACCTGCTGCTCGACCGCGCCGTGCAGCAGGTGGTGGCGGCCGCCCGCGCCGCCGACGCCGACACCGACGTACGCGACCTCACGCCCGACCAGCTCCAGCCCGGCACTCTCGCCGAGCTGACGAGCCCCTCGCTCTTCGCCGAGCGCAAGGTCGTCGTCGTGCGCAGCGCGCAGGACCTCTCCGCCGACACGGTCAAGGACGTGAAGTCCTACCTCGAAGCCCCCGCCGAGGAGATCACGCTCGTGCTGCTCCACGCGGGCGGAGCCAAGGGCAAGGGGCTGCTCGACGCCGCCCGCAAGGCAGGGGCCCGCGAGGTCGCCTGTCCCAAGACCACCAAGGCCGCCGAGCGCCTGTCGTTCGTACGCTCCGAGTTCCGCACGCTGGGCCGCTCCGCGACCCCCGAGGCGGGCCAGGCCCTGGTCGACTCCATCGGCAGCGACCTGCGCGAGCTGGCCAGCGCCGTGGCGCAGCTCGTCGCCGACGTCGAGGGGACGATCGACGAGGCCGTCGTCGGGCGGTACTACACGGGCCGCGCCGAGGCATCCAGTTTCACGGTCGCCGACCGGGCCGTGGAGGGCCGGGCGGCCGAGGCCCTGGAGGCCCTGCGCTGGTCCCTGTCCACCGGCGTCGCCCCCGTCCTGATCACCAGCGCCCTCGCCCAGGGCGTACGGGCCATCGGCAAGCTGTCCTCCGCCCGGGGCGGCCGCCCTGCCGACCTCGCCCGCGAGCTCGGCATGGCCCCCGTGGAAGATCGACCGGGTACGGCAGCAGATGCGCGGCTGGACGCCGGACGGTGTGGCCCTCGCGCTGCGGGCCGTCGCCGAGGCCGACGCCGCGTCAAGGGCGGTGGCGACGATCCGGAGTACGCGCTGGAGAAGGCGGTCGTCACCGTCGCCCGCGCCGCCCGTCACAGATAGCGGGGCAACAGCGGCTCAGCAGCAGCACGAAGGCCCCGGCCGCCGTCCTCGGGAGGAGGACGGCGGCCGGGGCCTTCGCGTGAAGCCCTGAAGCCTGTCAAAGCTTTGATGCGCCGCACCCGCGTGGCGAACGCAGGCCGCGTGCGGCGCGAGGTTGCCGGATCAGGAGCGGAAGAGAGGGCCCGCTGAGTCCCTACCGGCGATCGTGCGGGTCGTACAAGCGAATGCTCAGCCCTGCAGGGAGGCAACCTTGTGCGCCAGCGCCGACTTCTTGTTGGCGGCGGCGTTCTTGTGGATGACTCCCTTGGAGACTGCCTTGTCGAGCTTGCGGGAAGCCTCGCGGACGGCCACGGTGGCCTTCTCGAGGTCACCGGCGGTGACAGCCTCACGGGCCTTGCGGATCGACGTCTTGAGCGCAGACTTGACGGCCTTGTTGCGCAGGCGCGCCTTCTCGTTCGTCTTGTTCCGCTTGATCTGGGACTTGATGTTCGCCACGAAAGAGCCTCTACAGGTTCGTTGGATCTTCGATGAGCGTCCCGCCGCTCAGAAGGCTGCGAGACACAGCTGCTCAGCGTACCAGCGGCCCGCCTGGCGGCCCAAACCGAGGACCGCCCGCCGTCCGTGGGACCATGGAAGCTACGTATCGATCCAACATCGCCCCGAGACGAGACCCTGCGTGCCCGCGACTCCTACCAACGTGCCCGAGCCGAGCCGTACCGACCCGGCGCTGATCCGCAACTTCTGCATCATCGCGCACATCGACCACGGCAAGTCCACGCTTGCCGACCGGATGCTCCAGCTGACCGGTGTCGTCGACCAGCGGCAGATGCGTGCTCAGTATCTCGACCGGATGGACATCGAGCGCGAGCGCGGCATCACGATCAAGTCCCAGGCGGTCCGGCTGCCCTGGGCGCCCACCGAAGGTCCGGACGTGGCCAGGACCCACATCCTGAACATGATCGACACTCCGGGCCACGTGGACTTCACGTACGAGGTCTCGCGCTCGCTCGCCGCGTGCGAGGGCACGGTCCTCCTCGTGGACGCCGCCCAGGGCATCGAGGCGCAGACCCTCGCCAACCTCTACCTGGCGATGGAGAACAACCTCACCATCGTCCCGGTGCTCAACAAGATCGACCTGCCGGCCGCCCAGCCGGAGAAGTTCTCCGAGGAGCTGGCGAACCTCATCGGCTGCCAGCCCGAGGACGTGCTGAAGGTCTCCGCGAAGACCGGCCTCGGCGTGGACGCGCTCCTCGACCGCGTCGTCCGCGACATCCCGGCCCCGGTCGGTGACGCGGACGCGCCCGCCCGCGCGATGATCTTCGACTCGGTGTACGACTCGTACCGCGGTGTCGTCACCTATGTACGTGTCATCGACGGCGGGCTCAACAAGCGCGAGCGCATCCGGATGATGTCCACCAACGCCACCCACGAGCTGCTGGAGATCGGCGTCTCGTCTCCCGAGATGACGCCGTCCGACGGCATCGGCGTCGGCGAGGTCGGCTACATCATCACCGGCGTGAAGGACGTTCGTCAGTCCAAGGTCGGTGACACGATCACCTCCCTGCACAAGGGCGCCACCGAGGCCCTCGGCGGTTACAAGGACCCGAAGCCGATGGTCTTCTCGGGTCTGTATCCGCTGGACGGCTCGGAGTACCCCGACCTCCGCGAGGCCCTCGACAAGCTCCAGCTCAACGACGCCGCCCTGGTGTACGAGCCGGAGACCTCCGCGGCGCTCGGCTTCGGCTTCCGCGTCGGCTTCCTCGGCCTCCTCCACCTCGACGTGATCCGCGAGCGCCTGGAGCGCGAGTTCGGGCTCGACCTGATCGCCACCGCGCCCAACGTGGTCTACCGCGTCGTCATGGAGGACGGCAAGGAGCACACGGTCACCAACCCGAGCGAGTTCCCCGAGGGCAAGATCTCGGACGTGTACGAGCCGGTCGTACGCGCCACGATCCTCGCCCCGAGCGAGTTCATCGGCGCGATCATGGAGCTCTGCCAGACCCGCCGCGGCACGCTGCTGGGCATGGACTACCTCTCCGAGGACCGCGTCGAGATCCGCTACACCCTCCCGCTCGCGGAGATCGTCTTCGACTTCTTCGACCAGCTGAAGTCCAAGACGCGCGGTTACGCCTCCCTCGACTACGAGCCCACCGGCGAGCAGGCCGCGTCCCTCGTCAAGGTCGACATCCTGCTGCACGGCGACCGGGTCGACGCCTTCTCCGCCGTCACGCACAAGGACGCGGCGTACGCGTACGGCGTGCGGCTCGTCGCCAAGCTGCGCGAACTCATCCCGCGCCAGGCCTTCGAGATCCCCATCCAGGCCGCCATCGGCTCCCGCGTCATCGCCCGCGAGACCATCCGCGCCATCCGCAAGGACGTCCTCGCCAAGTGCTACGGCGGTGACATCTCCCGTAAGAGGAAGCTGCTGGAGAAGCAGAAGGAAGGCAAGAAGCGGATGAAGATGGTCGGCAGCGTGGAGGTCCCCCAGGAGGCCTTCATCGCGGTGCTGTCCAGCGACGACTCCGGCGGCGGCAAGAAGAAGTAGCCGCGCAAACGGCGGAAGCGGCAGAAGAAGCAGCCACGCCGACAGCATGCGAAAGCGCCCGTCCGCACCGCGGACGGGCGCTTTCGCGCAGGGTGGGAGGGCGGTGGACCGGCGGTCCGTTCCGTTATGAAGCCGCGCGCCGCATCCTCTTACGCCCCGGGCCCGTGCGCTTTACTCTGATCACCACTCGAAGGTTACTCGCCAGTTAAATACCAGCCAGTCGTGCAGCATGCCGCAGGCCCGGAGGACGTCGTGAGCGACACACAGACCTTGATCGAGAACCGGCCGCCGTCGGTGGCGGCCCTCTTCGTTGAGCGCGTAACAGCCACGCCCGATGCCGAGGCATACCGCTACCCCGTACCGGCCGCGCCGGGGCAGGGGGCCGACTCCTGGAAGTCGCTGAGCTGGGGGCAGGCGGCCGAGCGCGTGTACGCCATCGCCGCAGGTCTGATCGACCTCGGCGTACAGCCGGAGGAACGGGTCGCGCTCGCCTCCAACACCCGGGTCGAGTGGATCCTCGCCGACCTCGGCGTGATGTGCGCCGGCGCCGCGACGACCACGGTCTACCCGTCCACCAACGCCGAGGAGTCCGCCTACATCCTGGCCGACTCCGAGAGCCGGGTGCTCATCGCGGAGGACGCGTCGCAGCTCGCCAAGGCACGGGAGCGCCGGGCCGACCTGCCGAACCTCGCCCACGTCGTCGTCATCGACGCCAAGGACGCCGAGCCGGCCGAGGACGACCCCGAGGGCTGGATGCTCACGCTCGCCGACCTGGAGGCGCGTGGGGTGGCCCACCTGGAGAAGCACCCGCAGGCCGTCGCCGAGCGGGTCGACGCCATCACCGCCGACCAGCTCGCGACGCTGATCTACACCTCGGGCACCACGGGCCGCCCCAAGGGCGTACGGCTGCCGCACGACTGCTGGTCGTACATGGCGAAGGCCACGGTGGCCACCGGCCTGATCAGCGCGACCGACGTGCAGTACCTCTGGCTGCCGCTCGCCCACGTCTTCGGCAAGGTGCTGACCTCCGGGCAGATCGAGGCCGGGCACGTCACCGCCGTCGACGGCCGGGTCGACAAGATCATCGAGAACCTGCCGGTGGTCCAGCCGACGTACATGGCCGCCGTGCCCCGCATCTTCGAGAAGGTCTACAACGGCGTCGCGGCCAAGGCGCGGGCCGGCGGCGGCGCGAAGTACAAGATCTTCCAGTGGGCCGCCGAGGTCGCCCGCGAGTACGCCAAGGTCACGCAGGACAACTTCCGCCGCACGGGCACCGCCTCCGCGCCCTTCGGGCTGACCGCCAAGCACAAGGTCGCCGACAAGCTCGTGTACGCCAAGATCCGCGAGGCGTTCGGCGGCCGGCTGCGCGCCTGCGTCTCCGGCTCGGCCGCGCTCGCGCCCGACATCGGCTTCTTCTTCTCCGGCGCGGGCATCCACATCCTGGAGGGGTACGGGCTGACCGAGTCCAGCGCCGCCTCCTTCGTCAACCCCGGCGAGGCGTACCGCACCGGCACGGTCGGCAAGCCGCTCCCCGGCACCGAGGTGCGCATCGCGGACGACGGCGAGATCCTGCTGCGCGGCCCCGGCATCATGCAGGGCTACCACCAGCTTCCGGAGAAGACCGCCGAGGTGCTGGAGCCGGACGGCTGGTTCCACACCGGGGACATCGGCGAGCTGTCCGTCGACGGCTACCTGCGCATCACCGACCGCAAGAAGGACCTGATCAAGACGTCGGGCGGCAAGTACATCGCGCCCGCCGAGGTCGAGGGCCGGTTCAAGGCGGTGTGCCCGTTCGTCTCCAACATCCTGGTGCACGGCGCGGACCGGAACTTCTGCACCGCGCTGATCGCGCTCGACGAGCCGACGATCCTCGGCTGGGCCGCGGAGAACGGCATGGGGGGCAAACCGTACGCGGAAGTCGTCGCCTCCGAGAAGACCGAGGAACTGATCGAGGGCTACGTGAAGCGGCTCAACGAAGGGCTGCAGCGCTGGCAGACGATCAAAAAGTTCCGTCTGCTGCCGCGCGACCTGGACATCGAGCACGGCGAGCTGACGCCGAGCCTCAAGCTCAAGAGGCCGGTCGTGGAGCGTGAGTACAAGGACCTGATCGAAGAGATGTACGCGGGGTCGCGCGAGGTGTAGCCGGCAGCGGGGCGCGCGGGCGGAGCCGGTCACGGCACCGCCCGCGCGGCCTTTCGTACGGCCACTTCGGTGACACGGTGCTTATGGGCGGCACCGTTCTGTCACTCTGTTCCATGGCGCCGGCGGCGCCATCACAGAACCGACGGGGAGCCGCACTGTGGGGTCCATTCCGAGACAGCGGGAGACCACCTACCGCTCGACGTACCTTCCGGGCAGCCTGCCCGATGCGCGGCTCGGTCGCCTGGACGAGCCTGCCCGGGAACCCGCTCGCGCCGGCCGCCGCGCGGCGGTTCGTCCGGGCCGCGCTCGCCGAGTGGACCGGACTCGGGCTGCCGGCCGCCGACGGCTTCACCGACCGGGTCGCCGACGACGCGGTGGTCCTCGTCAATGAACTGGTGACCAACGCGGTCGTCCACGCGGGCACCAACGTCGAGCTGGTGTGCCACCTGGAGGAGGCGACGGACGGCGATCCCGCCGCGCTGGTCGTCGAGGTCTCCGACCACCACCCCGCCCGCGTCGTGCACAACGATCCCGCCGGAGGGCCCGGCCCGTCCGGGCCGGGCGGCCAGGAGTTCGGCGCGGCTGCACCTCGTCGCCGCCCTCTCCGTGTGCTGGGGCGTCACCTACCGCACCGGCCTCAAGACCGTCTGGGCCCGGATCGCGGTCGAGGGCGTACCCCCGGCCCTGCCGGCCGGACCGGCGGACAGCGCCGACGAGGCACTGCAGCGCGGGCTGCGCGCCGCCGAGATCCTGGCGCCCGTGCCGCGGCGGACGGCGCGCGAGTACGACAGCGACTGGAGCAACCGGGGCGCGCTCTCCTTCCTCGCCGAGGCGTCCGACCTCCTGACGGGCCAGTTCGACGAGGACATGATCGCGGCGATCGCCGCACAGCTCCTCGTGCCGAGACTCGCGGACTGGTGCGCGGTGTGGCTGGAGGAGGAGGGCGCCGCGCCGCGGCTCGCCCGCGTCTGGCACCAGCGCGAGAGCAGCATCGAGGAACTGCGCAGCGCGTCGAGAAGGGAGCCGCCCCAGGCGCCCGGCTCCGCGCGCGGCGGACCGGTGCCCGTGCCGTGGCCCGCCCCGGGCGGTACGACGAGCAGCGACGGCGCCGCGGTCGCGTACCGGCTGATCGCGGGCGGACGCGGGCTCGGGACGCTGGTGCTGGGGCGGGCGGGGGTGACCCGGATGCCGGACGAGGTGACCGGCCTCATCGAGGACTTCGTACGCCGGGTCGCCCTCGCCGTCGCCGCCGCCCGCCAGTACACCCGGCAGGCCACCATCAGCCGCGTCCTGCAGCGGGCTCTGCTGCCGGGGCAGATGGCCGACATCCCGGGCGTCGCGAAGGCCCTCGTGTACGAGCCGCGCGGGCAGGGCGTCGCCGGCGGCGACTTCTACGACGTCTTCCCCGGCGCGAGCGGCAGCTGGTCCTTCTCGCTCGGCGACGTCCAGGGCAACGGGCCCGAGGCGGCGGTCGTCACCGGTCTCGTCAGGCCCTGGCTGCGTGCAGCTCGCGCGCGAGGGCCGGGCGGTCGGCGAGGTCCTCGGCCGGCTCAACGGGCTGCTGCTGGACGACGTGGTCGAGACGGCGGAAGCCACGGCCAGACTGGCGGCGGCAGCGGCCGCCGCCGGGGCCTCCGGGGCAGCCGTGGCCGGGATCACGGGAGCGCCGGTGGCGGGGGCGGCGGCCGAGCTGTGGGAAGCGCCGCAGCCGCGCTTCCTCACGCTCCTGTACGGCGAGCTGTTGCCGTTCGCGGCCGAGGACGGCGGCGGGGCGCGCTGCACGCTCGCCTGCGCGGGGCACCCGCTGCCGCTCCTCCTGCGGCCCGACGGGAGCGTACGGCCCGCCGCCGCCTCCCAGATGCTGCTCGGGGTCGTCGACGGCGTCACGTACGAGAGCGAGACCTTCGTCCTGGAAGCGGGCGACACCCTGCTCTGCGTCACGGACGGCGTGACCGAGCGGCGCTCCGGGCGGCGCATGTTCGACGACGCGGACGGGCTGGCGGCGGCGCTGGGGCGGTGCGTGGGACTGAGCGCGCAGGGGGTCGCAGAAAGGATCATGCGCGAGGTGCACGACTTCTCGCCGACGCCGCCCGACGACGACCTGGCGCTGCTCGTCCTCCAGGCGATGTGACCGGAGCTGTGACAATGGGGGCATGCCTTCTGTACTGCCCGACGGTGAGCCCATGCCCGAAGACGGAGCGCTGCCGCCGCACGCCCTGGCCGGCGCGGCCGAGCGGCCGCTCGGCTTCTACCTGCACGTTCCGTACTGCGCGACGCGCTGCGGCTACTGCGACTTCAACACCTACACGGCGACCGAGCTGCGCGGCTCGGGCGGTGCGCTGGCCTCGCGCGACAACTACGCGGACACCCTGGCGGAGGAGGTGCGCCTGGCCCGCAAGGTCCTCGGCGACGACCCCCGGCCGGTACGGACCGTCTTCGTGGGCGGGGGGACGCCGACGCTGCTGGCGGCCGGGGACCTCGTACGGATGCTGGGAGCGATCCGGGACGAGTTCGGGCTCGCGGACGACGCGGAGATCACCACCGAGGCGAACCCGGAGTCGGTGAATCCGGCGTATCTGGAGGAGCTGCGGGAGGGCGGCTTCAACCGGATCTCGTTCGGGATGCAGAGTGCGAAGCAGCACGTGCTGAAGATCCTGGACCGTACGCACACGCCCGGGCGGCCGGAGGCGTGCGTCGCGGAGGCGCGGGCGGCGGGCTTCGAGCACGTGAATCTCGACCTGATCTACGGCACACCGGGGGAGTCCGACGCGGACTGGCAGGCGTCGCTGGACGCGGCGATCGGAGCCGGCCCCGACCACGTCAGCGCGTACGCCCTGATCGTGGAGGAGGGGACGCAGCTGGCGCGGCGGATCCGGCGGGGCGAGGTGCCGATGACGGACGACGACGTGCACGCCGACCGGTACCTGATGACGGAGTCCGCGCTGTCGGCGGCGGGCTTCGAGTGGTACGAGGTCTCGAACTGGGCCACTTCGGACGCGGCGCGGTGCCTGCACAACGAGCTGTACTGGCGCGGGGCGGACTGGTGGGGCGCGGGTCCGGGCGCCCACAGCCACGTGGGCGGGGTGCGGTGGTGGAACGTCAAGCACCCGGGTGCGTACGCGCAGGCGCTGGGGGACGGACGCTCGCCCGGAGCCGGGCGCGAGGTGCTCCCGGCGGAGGACCGGCGCGTGGAGCGCATCCTGCTGGACTGCGGATCGCGGACGGCTGCCCGCTGTCCCTGCTGGCCCCGGCGGGGCTGGCGGCGGCGGAGCGGGCCCTGGAGGACGGGCTGCTGGCGGGCGGGCCGTTCGGCGAGGGGCGGGCGGTCCTGACGCTGCGGGGGCGGCTACTGGCGGACGCGGGTGGTCCGGGACCTGGTGGACTGACCCCGGGGCGCGGGTGCGGGGGTGCCGGCGGCGCCGTTCCCCCCACCCGCGCCTTCCCGGAACCGGCGGCGAGCCCCCGGCCCCCCGGGCACCCTCCGGGCGTGTCCTCAACCGCCGGGCGGGCTCAGACCGATCCCCTCACGCGGCGGAGCCGCACAAGGTCACAGCGGGGAGGGGCGGGCAGGGGAAAACCCCGCGCAGCGGAGGCTCGCGCCCCCGTCACGCGCCGGGCGGCGCCGTAACGAAGTCGATCAGCTCCTCCACCCGCCCCAGCAGCGCCGGCTCCAGGTCCCTGTACGAATGGACCGACGCCAGGATCCGCTGCCACGCCGCCCCCGTGTTCTCCGGCCAGCCCAGCGCCCGGCACACGCCCGTCTTCCAGTCCTGGCCCCGCGGGACCACCGGCCAGGCTCCGATGCCCACCGCGGACGGCTTCACCGCCTCCCACACGTCGATGTACGGGTGACCGACGACCAGGACGTTCGCGTCCGTGACCTGCGCCGCGATACGGGACTCCTTCGAGCCCGGCACCAGGTGGTCGACCAGGACGCCGAGCCGCGCGTCCGGGGCCGGGGCGAAGTCCGCGACGATCGCCGGGAGGTCGTCGATGCCCTCCAGGTACTCGACGACCACGGCGATGCGCAGGTCGTCGCCCCAGACCCGCTCGTCCAGCTCGGCGTCGTGGCGCCCCTCGACGTAGATCCGCCCGGCCCGCGCCACCCTCGCCCGCGCCCCTGGCACGGCCACCGAACCCGACGCCGTACGGGCGGGCCGGGCCGGGGCGGCGGAGGCCGGGTGCACCAGGGTGACGACGCTGCCCTCCAGGAGGAAGCCGCGCGGCTGCATCGGGAACACCCGGTGCTTCCCGAAGCGGTCCTCCAGGGTCACGACCGGCCCTTGCGCCGTCTTCTCGCACCGGATCACCGCACCGCAGAAACCGGTGGTGACCTCCTCCACGACAAGATCGGCCTCGGCGGGGACTTCGGGGACGAGGGCGGTCTTCTTCCACGGCGGGGTGAGATCGGGCCCGTACTGTCGGCTGCGCATTCGGCCGACGATAGTCCGGTGCGCCGGTCCGGTGCGCTTCGTCACACGGCGAAACGGGCGGCCAGCGCGTCGCGTTGCGCGCGGACGTACGCCGCGTCCACCACCGCCCCGTGCCCCGGCACGTACGCCGCGTTCTCGCCGCCCAGCGCGAGCAGCCGGTCCAGGGCCGCCGGCCAGTGGGACGGGTGGGCGTCCGGCCCGGCCTGCGGAGTGCCCGACTCCTCCACCAGGTCGCCGCAGAAGACGACTTCGGGACTGCCCGGCACCAGTACCGCCAGATCGTGACCGCTGTGTCCGGGGCCGACGTTCGCCAGCAGCACCTGGCGGCCGCCGCCCAGGTCCAGCGTCCACTCACCGCAGACCATGTGGTGCGGCGCGACCAGGACGTCCACCGCCTCCGCCGCCGCGCCCCGGTCGACCCCGTGCCGCACGGCGTCGTCCCGCACCGCATCCCGCTCCCGCCGCAGCAGGTCGTCGACGCCGACCGCTCCGTACACCTCGGTTCCCGCGAACGCCGCCGTGCCCAGGACGTGGTCGAAGTGGGGGTGGGTGAGAGCGATATGCGTCACTCTCCTGCCGGGGCCCAGAAGCCGCTGTGCCTGGGCGCGGAGCTCCGCGCCCTCGCGCAGAGTCGCCCCCGTGTCGATCAGCAGCGCGGAGCCGCAGCCCTCGTCGTCCCCGGTCACCAGGCCCACCGTCGCGTCCCAGACCGGCATGCGCCGCCGTCCCACCCCCGGTGCGAGCCGTTCCCAGCCTGCCTCTTCCCAACTGACGTCCATACCGCGACGCTAGTCCCATCCCCGGGGCCCCCGCCCGCTGAACAGGGCCGTCGCGGGGTAAGGTGACCGGCCGCCCTTGCTAGGTATGTACCTCGCCGCCGTACACTGGCCCGGGGGATTGCTGGCACTCCCCCGCAGCGAGTGCCAGGCAGACGCCAACGATCGACAGCTGGAGGTGTGCGCGATGCTCAGCGAACGCAGACTCGAGGTGCTGCGCGCCATCGTCCAGGACTACGTGGGCACCGAGGAGCCCGTCGGCTCCAAGGCGCTCACCGAGCGGCACAAGCTCGGCGTCTCCCCGGCCACGGTCCGCAACGACATGGCCGTCCTGGAGGACGAGGGCTTCATCGCCCAGCCGCACACGAGTGCCGGGCGCATCCCGACGGACAAGGGCTACCGCCTGTTCGTCGACAAGCTCGCGGGCGTCAAGCCCCTGTCGTCGCCCGAGCGCCGCGCCATCCAGAACTTCATGGACGGAGCGGTCGACCTCGACGACGTGGTGGCCCGTACGGTCCGGCTGCTCGCGCAGCTGACCCGGCAGGTCGCCGTCGTGCAGTACCCGTCGCTGACCCGCTCGACGGTGCGGCACGTGGAACTTCTCTCGCTGGCCCCCGCCCGCCTGATGCTCGTGCTCATCACGGACACCGGACGGGTCGAGCAGCGCATGATCGACTGCCCCGCGCCCTTCGGCGAGACGTCCCTGGCGGACCTGCGGGCCCGGCTCAACAGCCGGGTCGTGGGACGCCGCTTCGCGGACGTACCGCAGCTGGTGCAGGACCTCCCCGAATCCTTCGACAAGGAGGACCGGGGAACCGTTTCGACGGTTCTGTCCACTCTCCTGGAGACTCTGGTCGAGGAGACCGAGGAGCGGCTGATGATCGGCGGTACCGCCAATCTCACCCGCTTCGGACATGATTTCCCCCTCACCATCCGGCCGTGCTGGAGGCGCTGGAGGAGCAGGTCGTGCTCCTCAAGCTGCTGGGTGAGGCAACGGACTCGGGCATGACCGTACGAATCGGGCACGAGAACGCCCATGAGGGGCTCAGCTCCACGTCCGTCGTCGCGGTCGGCTACGGTTCGGGCGACGAAGCAGTCGCCAAACTCGGCGTGGTCGGACCGACCCGCATGGACTACCCCGGAACGATGGGAGCGGTACGCGCAGTGGCACGTTACGTCGGACAGATCCTGGCGGAGTCGTAAGTGGCCACCGACTACTACGCCGTACTCGGCGTACGCCGCGACGCATCCCAGGACGAGATCAAGAAGGCATTCCGGCGGTTGGCGCGCGAGCTCCACCCGGACGTGAATCCCGATCCCAAGACGCAGGAACGCTTCAAGGAGATCAACGCCGCGTACGAGGTGTTGTCGGACCCGCAGAAGAAGCAGGTCTACGACCTCGGCGGCGACCCGCTCTCGCAGGCGGGCGGCGGAGCCGGCGGATTCGGCCAGGGCGGCTTCGGGAACTTCTCGGACATCATGGACGCGTTCTTCGGAACGGCGTCGCAGCGCGGCCCGAGGTCGCGCACGCGGCGCGGCCAGGACGCGATGATCCGGCTGGAGATCGACCTCAACGAGGCGGCCTTCGGCACGACCAAGGACATCCAGGTCGACACGGCCGTCGTGTGTACGACGTGCTCGGGCGAGGGCGCCGCTCCCGGCACCTCCGCCCAGACCTGCGACATGTGCCGCGGCCGCGGTGAGGTCTCGCAGGTCACCCGGTCCTTCCTGGGCCAGGTCATGACCTCGCGCCCCTGCCCGCAGTGCCAGGGCTTCGGCACGGTCGTACCGACCCCGTGCCCGGAGTGCGCCGGTGACGGGCGCGTGCGCTCGCGCCGGACGCTGACGGTCAAGATCCCGGCCGGTGTCGACAACGGCACGCGGATCCAGCTCGCGGGCGAGCGCGAGGTCGGCCCCGGCGGCGGCCCCGCCGGCGACCTGTACGTCGAGATCCACGAGCTGCCGCACGCGGTGTTCCAGCGGCGCGGCGACGACCTGCACTGCACGGTCACCATCCCGATGACGGCGGCGGCTCTGGGCACGAAGTGCCCGCTGGAGACGCTCGACGGAGTCGAGGAGATCGACGTCCGTCCGGGCACGCAGTCCGGCCAGTCGATCCCGCTGCACGGGCGCGGTGTCACGCACCTGCGGGGCGGCGGCCGCGGCGACCTGATCGTGCACGTGGAGGTGCTGACCCCCACGAAGATGGACCCGCAGCAGGAGGACCTGCTGCGCCAGCTCGCGAAGCTGCGCGGCGAGGAGCGCCCGACGGGCCAGTTCCAGCCCGGGCAGCAGGGCCTGTTCTCACGCCTGAAGGACGCGTTCAACGGGCGGTAGACGCGCGCCCGCCAAGGGGCGGAAGCCTCGATTCGGCGCAGTGCGGAGGGCATGAAACTATGCGTTCATGTCCTCCGCACTGACCGATCTTTTCCGTTATCCGATCGTGCAGGCCCCCATGGCGGGCGGCGCCTCCAGTCCTCAACTCGCCGCCGCCGTCTGTGACGTCGGCGGTCTCGGGTTCCTCGCCGCCGGGTACAAGACCGCGGACGGCATGTACGAGGAGATCAAGCAGCTGCGGGGCCTGACCGGCCGGCCCTTCGGCGTCAATCTCTTCATGCCGCAGCCGAGCCACGCGGACCCGGCCTCCGTGGAGGTCTACCGCCACCAGCTCGCCGGTGAGGCCGACTGGTACGAAACCCCCCTCGGCGAATCCGACAACTGCACCGACGACGGCTACGAAGCCAAGCTCGCCATCCTCCTCGACGATCCCGTCCCCGTCGTCTCCTTCACCTTCGGCTGCCCCGCCCGCCCCGTCCTCGACTCCTTCGCGAAGGCCGCACCCTCACCGTCGTGACCGTCACCACGCCCGAAGAGGCCCAGGCCGCGCAGTGGAGCGGCGCCGACGCCGTGTGCGTCCAGGGCATCGAGGCCGGCGGCCACCAGGGGACGCACCGCGACGACCCCCAGAACGACGGCGCGGGCATCGGCCTGCTCTCCCTCATCACGCAGGTGCGCGAGACCGTGCAGCTGCCGATCGTCGCGGCGGGCGGCCTGATGCGCGGCGCGCAGATCGCCGCGGTCCTCGCGCTGGGCGCGGAGGCCGCGCAGCTCGGCACGGCGTTCCTGGTCTGTCCCGAGTCCGGTGCCAACGTCCTGCACAAGCAGGCCATGACCAACCCGCTGTTCGTCCGTACGGAACTCACCCGGGCCTTCTCGGGGCGCCCGCCCGCGGCCTGGTGAACCGCTTCATGCGTGAGCACGGCCCGTACGCCCCCGCCGCCTACCCCCAGGTGCACCACATCACCTCCGGCCTGCGCAAGGCCGCGGCCAAGGCGGGCGACCCCCAGGGCATGGCGCTGTGGGCGGGACAGGGACACCGGATGCCGCGCGAGATGCCCGCCGGGCGGCTGGTCGAGGTCCTCGCGGCCGAGACCGACGCGGCCCGCGCGGCGCTGGCCCTGCGCGGCGCGGGCGGTGCGGCATGACGGCGCCGGTGTTCGTCGTCGACGGCGTACCGGCGAAGGGGCCGTACGTACTGGAAGGCCCCGAGGGGCGGCACGCCGTCTCGGTGCGGCGGCTGCACGCGGGCGAGGACGTCGTACTGACGGACGGGCGCGGCACGGGCGCGCGGCCGTGGTGGTGGCCGCCGAGGGCAAGGACCGGCTCGTCGTCGAGGTGACGGACGTGACGGTGGAGCCGGAGCCGTCCCCGCGCATCACCGTCGTACAGGCACTGCCCAAGGGCGACCGCGGCGAGGTGGCCGTCGAGACCATGACGGAGACCGGCGTCGACGCGATCGTGCCGTGGCAGGCGTCGCGCTGCATCACGCAGTGGCGCGGTGACCGGGGCACCAAGTCCCTCGCCAAGTGGCGGGCCACCGCGCGCGAGGCGGGCAAGCAGTCGCGCAGGCTGCGCTTCCCCGAGGTCGCGGACGCGCTGACGACCCGGCAGGCCGCCGCGCTCGTGGCCACGGCGGACTTCGCGGCCGTACTGCACGAGGACCCGTCGGTGGGCAGCGGGGCGCTGGCCACCGCGGACCTCCCCGACGCGGGTTCCATCGTGCTCGTCGTGGGGCCCGAAGGGGGCGTGTCCCCGGAGGAGTTGGCGGTCTTCGCCGGGGCCGGGGCCGAGCCGTACCGGCTGGGGCGCAGCGTGCTGCGTACGGTCGACGCCGGCACGGCGGCCGCCGCGCTGCTGCTGGGGCGCACCGGCCGCTGGTCCTGACGGGGTATTTCCCGCCCCGTGGCCGCGGCGCGGGCGGATAGCATGCGGCCATACTCGATCACTACATCAGCGCATCAGTACATGCTGATCCAGCCGTATCCGAGGAGGCCGGGACCATGACGGGACAACCGCAGGCGGACTGCCTGTTCTGCAAGATCGCCACGGGTGAGGTGCCCGCGACGGTCGTCCGTGAGACGGACACGACCGTCGCGTTCCGCGACATCAACCCCCAGGCCCCGACGCACGTCCTGGTCATCCCCAAGGCGCACCACCCGGACGCCGCCTCGCTGGCCGCAGCCGAGCCGCAGGTCCTCGCGGACGTGCTGGCCGAGGCCGGCAGGGTCGCCGAGGACGAGAAGGTCGACCGGGCCGGCTACCGCGTCGTCTTCAACACCGGCTCGGGCGCGGGCCAGACCGTCTTCCACGCGCACGCCCATGTCCTCGGCGGACGCGGTCTCAACTGGCCGCCCGGATAAGGCAGTTCCTGTGTCCGTACGAGAACTCGTGGTCCTCGGCACCGCCAGCCAGGTCCCCACCCGGCACCGCAACCACAACGGCTACTTCCTGCGCTGGGACGGCGAGGGCATCCTCTTCGATCCCGGCGAGGGCACCCAGCGCCAGATGCTGCGGGCCGGCGTGGCCGCGCACGACATCAACCGGATCTGTGTCACCCACTTCCACGGCGACCACTCGCTCGGCCTCGCCGGGGTGATCCAGCGCATCAACCTCGACCGCGTCCCGCACCCCGTCACCGCGCACTACCCGGCGAGCGGGCAGCGCTTCTTCGACCGCCTGCGGTATGCCACGGCCTACCGCGAGACGGTACGGCTGACCGAGGCGCCGGTCGCCGCCGACGGCGCGGTGGCCACCGGTCCGTCGTACGTCCTCGACGCGTGCAGGCTCTCGCACCCCGTGGAGTCGTACGGCTACCGGCTCACCGAGCCCGACGGACGCCGCATGCTGCCCGCGCTCCTCGCCGAGCACGGCATCAAGGGCCCCGACGTCGGCCGCATCCAGCGCGAGGGGGAGCTCGGCGGTGTCACGCTCGACCAGGTCAGCGAGGTACGGCGCGGGCAGCGTTTCGCGTTCGTCATGGACACCAGGCTCTGTGACGGGGTGTACGCCCTCGCCGAGGGCTGCGACATGCTCGTCATCGAGTCGACCTTCCTCGACGAGGACGGGCACCTGGCCGTCGAACACGGCCACCTGACCGTGGGCCAGGCGGCCCGGGCGGCGCGCGATGCCGGCGTGCGCCACCTCGTCCTCACCCACTTCTCGCAGCGCTACAGCGACCCCGAAGTCTTCGAAAGCCAGGCCCGCGCGGCCGGTTTCGACGGCGAACTGACCGTCGCCGCCGACCTGCTGCGGGTCCCCCTCCCCAAGCGCCACCCGTGAACCCCTGAACGAGAAGACCCCCCCATGCATCTCCCCAAGGCCGAACTCCACCTCCACATCGAAGGCACCCTCGAACCCGAGCTGGCCTTCGAGCTCGCCGCGCGCAACGGCGTGGAACTGCCCTACGCCACCACCGAGGAGCTCCGCCGCGCCTACCTCTTCGACGACCTCCAGTCCTTCCTCGACCTGTACTACGCGCTCATGGCCGTCCTGCGCACCGAGGACGACTTCGACCGGCTCGCCGACGCCTACCTGGCGCGGGCGGCAAGGCAGGGCGTACGGCACGCGGAGATCTTCTTCGACCCGCAGGCGCACACCGCGCGCGGGGTGGAGATCGGCACGGTCGTCGGGGGCCTGGCCCGCGCCCTGGACAGGAGCGAGGAACGGCACGGGATCTCCACCCAGCTGATCATGTGCTTCCTGCGCGACCAGTCCGCCGAGTCGGCGCTGGAGACCCTGGACGCCGCCAAGCCGTACCTGCACCGGATCGCGGCCGTCGGCCTGGACTCGGCGGAGGTCGGCAACCCGCCGTCGAAATTCCGTGAGGTGTACGAGGCGGCCGCCGCGCTGGGGCTGCGCAAGGTCGCGCACGCGGGGGAGGAGGGCCCGCCGGCGTACATCTGGGAGGCCCTGGACGTCCTCGGTGTCGAGCGCGTCGACCACGGGTTGCGCTCCATGGAGGACCCGGAGCTCGTCGAGCGGCTGGTGCAGGACCGGGTGCCGCTGACGCTGTGCCCGTTGTCGAACGTACGGCTGCGGGCCATCGACATCCTGGAGGAGCACCCGCTGAAGGAGATGATGGCGGCCGGGCTGCTGGTCACCGTGAACTCCGACGACCCCGCCTACTTCGGGGGCTACGTCGGCGACACCTTCCACGCGGTGCACGAGGCGCTCGGTCTCGGCCAGGAGCAGTTGCGCGAGATCGCCCGCAACTCCTTCCTGGCGGCCTTCCTCGACCACGACGAGGAGCGCAGGGCGGCGTACCTCGCCGAGGTCGACGCGTACGTCTTCCCGGTGAGGGGCGGGGCCCGCGGGGCCGGACGCCCCCGGGCGTGGAGCGGCGCGGGAACGCCGGGCGCGGTGCGCTCAGCCCTTGCCCACCTGGATGACGACGGTGCTGCACACCTTGTCGGCGAAGGTCTGCTTCTTGTCGTCCCACAGCGGCCACAGCCAGCCCAGGTAGCACGCGATGCTGTCCAGGAAGTGGGCCAGCTTGCGGACGAAGGCCATGCCGAAGCCGAGGGGGACGCCGTCCCTCTCCCGGCGGAGGCTGATCCCGAGGGCCTTCTTGCCGATGGTCTGGCCGGTCTTGCCCTCCTTGTAGAGCTGGAAGAAGCCCATCGCGAAGGCGTACAGCATGCCGATGAGGCCGAAGACGCCCGGGCTGGACGGGTCTTGGCTGCCGGCGAGGTCGATGAAGCCCAGCGCGTACATCGGACCGACGATGATCAGTATGTCGAGCAGGTAGGCGCCGACCCGCTGTCCCCAGTTGGCCAGCGGAGGCATGCCGGCTCCGGGCATGCCCGGCATGCCGGCCGGCGGGTAGGCCCCGTAGGGAGGCTGCGGGTACCCGTACTGCGGAGGCATGCCCTGCGGCGGTACGCCCTGCGGGGCCTGCTGCGGGTGGCCGTAACCGCCGGCGGGCTGGCCTGCTGCGGGTAGCCGTAGCCGGGCGGGCTGGCCCTGCGGCGGCTGCTGTGCGTAGGGGTTGTTGGGGTCGCCAAAGCTCACGGCGAGATACCTCCGGGGTGTTCCAAGGGCCGGGCGATACGGACAAACGACGCGGTCCGCAGCCGGCAGAGAGTTGATCAGCGGCCCCATACTTTCCGAGCGGAGACGGGAAGTCGAACCGCGCACGGCAGACCGCCTCGCGCGGGACCGGAGGCCACGGGGAACGGACGGCGTCCGTGCGCTCCGCGGACGTGGGGAAGCGCTGTCGCACGACCGCGGGCCCCCGTGGGCGCGTATCGGGCACACTGGCCTGAATCCGCACCACACCACGGGAGCACAGGGTGAGCACGGTGAGAAAGCACGCAGCGACGACCGACCACACCGGGCAGCAGGAGGGGGCCACGCACCTCGATCCGCTGGACGGACTCCGTGCCCCCGACGGCCCCCGCTGCGACGTGTTCCTCACCGGCACGGTCTTCCTCGACATCATCTTCACCGGCCTCGACAGCGCACCCGTGCGCGGCACCGAGTCCTGGGCACGCGGCATGGGCTCCAGCCCCGGCGGCGTCGCCAACATGGCCACCGCGCTGGCCCGGCTCGGCCTGCACACGTCGCTGGCCGCCGCCTTCGGCGACGACCACTACGGGGAGTACTGCTGGGACGCGCTCGCCGACGGCGAGGGCATCGACCTGGACATGTCCCGGACCGTGCCGGGCTGGCACTCACCGGTCACCGTCTCCATGGCGTACGAGGGCGAGCGGACCATGGTGTCCCACGGCCACGAGGCCCCGCCGCCCGCCGAACCCGGCCCCTTCCCCGACTGCGCCCCGTGCGCGGCCACGCCGTCGCCGCCCTCGCCCCCGGCCGCACCGAGGAGTGGATCGCCTCGGCCGCCCGCCGCGGCGCCAAGATCTTCGCCGACGTGGGCTGGGACGAGACGGGCCGCTGGGACCTGGCGGGCCTCACCGACCTGGAGCACTGCGAGGCGTTCCTGCCCAACGCCGAGGAGGCGATGTGCTACACCCGCACCGACTGCCGCGCGCCGCTGCCCGCGCCCTGGCCGACAAGGTGCCGGTCGCGGTGGTCACGCTGGGCGCGGAGGGCGCGTACGCCGTGGACGGCTCGACCGGGGAGACCGCCGAGGTCCCCGCCATCGACGTCGAGGCACTCGACCCGACCGGAGCCGGTGACGTCTTCGTCGCCGGATTCGTCACCGGTACGCTCGCGGGCTGGCCGCTCGCCGACCGCCTGGCCTTCGCCGGACTGACCGCCGCCCTGTCGGTGCAGGAGTTCGGCGGGTCGCTGTCGGCGCCCGGCTGGTCGGAGATCGCGGGCTGGTGGGAGCGGGTGCAGGCACTCGACGGACAGAACCCCCAGGCGCTGCGCCGCTACGCCTTCCTGGACGAGCTGCTGCCGGCCGCGGCGGCCCGCGTGTGGCCCCTGCGCAGGGCGGTCCCGACGATCGGCTTCCGCAGGACGGCGTGAACTGCCACGCCGAAAAGCTCTCGGCCTTGTCGGTGCACGACGTACGCTTGATGTTCCAGAGGTTGTCGATCGGCGAGAACCCTGCAACAGGAGGTATGCGCAGGCCATAGTGCCGGCCCATGACTCAGACACCCACACAGCCACAGGCCCGCGCCCAGTTCACCGTCCCGGACAGGCACCCCATGGTGATGGTTCTGGGTTCCAGCGATTCCCTGCTGCGCGTGATCGAGAAAGCGTTCCCCGGCGTGGACATCCACGTCAGGGGGAACGAGGTCAGCACGGCCGGTGACGCGACGGAGGTCGCACTGGTCCAGCGCCTGCTGGCCGAGATGATGCTGGTGCTCCGCACCGGACAGCCGATGACGGAGGACTCAGTGGAACGATCGATCGCCATGCTCAGAGCGACGGAGGGCGTCGGAGAAGCGGTCACCGAGACCCCGGCCGAGGTGCTCACCCAGAACATCCTCTCCAGCCGCGGCCGCACCATCCGCCCCAAGACGCTCAACCAGAAGCGGTACGTCGACGCCATCGACAAGCACACGATCGTCTTCGGCATCGGCCCCGCCGGTACGGGCAAGACCTACCTCGCCATGGCCAAGGCGGTCCAGGCCCTGCAGTCCAAGCAGGTCAACCGGATCATCCTGACCAGGCCCGCCGTCGAGGCGGGCGAGCGGCTCGGCTTCCTGCCCGGCACGCTCTACGAGAAGATCGACCCCTACCTGCGCCCGCTCTACGACGCCCTGCACGACATGATCGACCCCGACTCGATCCCGCGCCTGATGGCGGCGGGCACGATCGAGGTCGCCCCGCTGGCGTACATGCGGGGCCGGACCCTCAACGACGCGTTCATCATCCTCGACGAGGCGCAGAACACCAGCGCCGAGCAGATGAAGATGTTCCTGACGAGGCTCGGCTTCGACTCGAAGATCGTCATCACGGGCGACATCACCCAGGTCGACCTGCCCGGCGGGACCAAGAGCGGTCTGCGTCAGGTGCAGGGCATCCTGGAGGGCCTCGACGACGTGCACTTCTCCCGCCTCACGTCGCAGGACGTGGTCCGGCACAAGCTGGTCGGCCGTATCGTCGACGCGTACGAGAAGTACGACGACAGCCAAAAAGGGCTGTGACTGACAAGCAGGGGTAGAACCAGCACCATGTCGATCGACGTCAACAACGAGTCCGGAACCGAGGTCGACGAGCAGGCGATCCTCGACATCGCCCGCTACGCACTCGCCCGGATGCGGATCCACCCGCTCTCCGAGCTCTCGGTGATCGTCGTGGACACGGCCGCCATGGAGCAGCTCCACATCCAGTGGATGGACCTGCCGGGCCCGACCGATGTCATGTCCTTCCCGATGGACGAACTGCGTCCGCCGTCCAAGGACGACGAGGAGCCCCCGCAGGGGCTCCTCGGTGACATCGTGCTCTGTCCCGAGGTCGCCAAGAAGCAGGGCGAGGACGCCGAGACGCAGCACTCCATGGACGAGGAGCTCCAGCTCCTCACCGTCCACGGCGTGCTGCACCTGCTCGGCTACGACCACGAGGAGCCGGACGAGAAGGCCGAGATGTTCGGCCTCCAGGCGGCGATCGTGGACGGCTGGCGGTCGGAGAAGGGCCTGACCGGTCCGTCCCCCGCGCCGACCGTTTCATGACCGCGCAGCTGATCACGGGCGCGGTCCTCCTCGTCGTGGTCGCCTGGCTGGCGGCCTGCGCCGAGGCCGGCATCGCCCGTGTCTCCACCTTCCGGGCCGCCGAGGCCGTACGGTCGGGCCGGCGCGGCGGCGCCCGACTGGCGCAGGTCGCCTCCGACCCGACCCGCTACCTGAACGTTGCCCTGTTGATGCGGGTGGCCTGCGAGATGGCCGCCGGGGTCCTCGTCACGTACGCCTGCCTGCGGGAGTTCGACGAGACCTGGAAGGCGCTGACCGTCGCCATCGTGGTGATGGTCCTCGTCTCGTACGTCGCCGTGGGCGTCTCCCCGCGCACCATCGGCCGCCAGCACCCCATGAACACGGCGACCGCCTCCGCGTACGTCCTGCTCCCGCTGGCCCGGATCATGGGGCCGGTCCCGCAGCTGCTGATCCTCATCGGCAACGCGCTCACCCCCGGCAAGGGCTTCCGCAAGGGCCCCTTCGCCAGCGAGGCCGAGCTGCGCGCGATGGTCGACCTGGCCGAGCAGGAGTCCCTGATCGAGGACGACGAGCGCCGCATGGTGCACTCCGTCTTCGAGCTCGGCGACACGCTCGTACGCGAGGTCATGGTCCCCAGGACCGACCTGGTCTCCATCGAGCGCTTCAAGACGATCCGCCAGGCCCTCACCCTCGCCCTGCGCTCCGGTTTCTCCCGCATACCGGTGACCGGCGAGAACGAGGACGACATCGTCGGCATCGTCTACCTCAAGGACCTGGTCAGGAAGACCCACATCAACCGCGACTCCGAGTCCGAGCTGGTCTCCACCGCGATGCGCCCCGCCGTCTTCGTCCCCGACACGAAGAACGCGGGCGACCTGCTGCGCGAGATGCAGCAGGAGCGCAACCACGTCGCCGTCGTCATCGACGAGTACGGCGGCACGGCCGGCATCGTCACCATCGAGGACATCCTCGAGGAGATCGTCGGCGAGATCACCGACGAGTACGACCGCGAACTGCCGCCCGTCGAGGAGCTGGACGACGGCTGCTACCGGGTGACCGCCCGGCTCGACATCGGTGACCTCGGCGAGCTCTTCGGCTTCGACCAGTTCGACGACGAGGACGTGGAGACGGTCGGCGGGCTGCTCGCCAAGGCGCTCGGCCGGGTGCCGATCGCGGGCGCGTCCGTGACGGTGGACCTGCCCGACGGGCGCGCGCTGCGCCTGACCGCCGAGTCCCCGGCCGGCCGCCGCAACAAGATCGTCACGGTGCTGGTGGAGCCTGAGGAGAAGAAGGAGGCGGCATGACGCCGCAGGAGCTCAGGGCGTTCTGTCTGGACTTCGACGGGGTGGCCGAGGAATTCCCCTTCGGCCCCGAGACCTCCGTCTTCAAGGTCCTGGGGAAGCTCTTCGCGCTCGGCGCGCTGGACGCCGAACCGCTCACGGTCAACCTCAAGTGCGACCCGGAGATCGCCCTGAGGCTCCGCGAGGAGCACGAGGAGATCGTCCCCGGGTGGCACATGAACAAGCGCCACTGGAACACGGTCACCGTCGACGGGAAGCTCCCGGACCGCATGGTCCGGGAGCTGATCGAGGACTCGTACGACCTGGTGGTGGCCGGCCTCCCGAAGGCGGAGCGCCTGCGGCTCGACCGGGCCTGAGCCCCTACTTCCGCCTCCGCAGCCCCACACCCACCGCCACCGCCGCCACCAGCACGACCGCCGCGTCCACGGCGAGCACGGTGCGTACACCGCCGAAGAGCGCGCCCTGCGTCGTGGCCAGCACACCGAGCAGCGGAATGCCGATCGTGAGGCCGACCTGCTGGGTCGTGGTGACCAGGCCGGTCGCCAGGCCCTGCTCCTCGTCCGGCACCCCGGACGTCACGATCAGCCCGTACGAGATGATCGCGCCCAGGTGGCACATGGAGGCCAGCGAGACGGCGGCGGTCGCCAGCAGCGCGCCGGACCCGGCGCCGATGCCCAGCAGCGCGCCGGTGAGCAGGCCCTGGCCGAGCAGCGAGCCGACCAGGGTGCGGCGGGCGCCGATCCGGCCGATGAGCCGGGGGGCGTACGTACCGGCGACGGCGGACAGCACGCCCTGGACGCCGAAGACCAGACCGGTCAGGAAGGCGGAGAGCTCCAGCACTTCCTGGAGGTAGAGGGTCAGCACGAAGACGACCGTGCTCATCATCGAGAAGGTGACCAGCCCGCCCAGATTGCCCCAGGCGACGGTCCGGCGCCGCAGCATCGGCAGCGAGACCAGCGGCGCGCGGCGAGGGACTCGACGTACACGAAGGCGGCGAGCAGGGCGACGCCCGCGGCCAGCGCGACGAGGACGTCGGCGCCGCCGAAGCCGCGCTCGGCCGCCGTCGTCAGGGCGTAGATCAGGGCGAGCAGACCGCCGGTGACGGTGACGGCGCCGGGGACGTCGAGGCGCGGCGCTCGGGGTGGCGGGACTCCGACAGCAGACCGGGCGCGAGTACGAGCACGAGCACGGCGCCGACGGCCAGCAGGCCCATCGTGGAGCGCCAGCCCAGGGTGTCGGTCATGACGCCGCCGAGCACCATGCCGACGGTGAAGCCGAGCGAGAGCAGCGTGCCGCTGATGCCCAGCGCCCGGTCGCGCTGCGGGCCCTCGGGGAAGGTCGTGGTCAGCAGCGACATGCCGGTCGGCACGATCGCGGCCGCGCCGAGCCCCTGGAGCGCCCGCCCGGCGAGGAAGGACGCCGGGTCCCAGGCGAAGGTCGCGAGCAACGAGGCGGCGCCGAAGACGGCCAGACCGGTCAGGAACAGCTTCCGGCGCCCGAACAGGTCGGCTGTCCGGCCGAAGAGCAGCAGGAATCCGCCGGAGGGCAGGGCGAAGGCGGTGACCGCCCACTGGAGCGCGGACCGGCTCATACCGAGGTCCTCGCCGAGGACGGGCAGCGCCACATTGAGCACGGAGAAGTCGAGGGCCACCATGAACTGGGCGGCGCACAGCACGAAAAGAATCAGCTTGGCGCGTCCGGGGAGCCGGGGAGGCGCGTCGCACCGGTGGTGGCCGGGGTGGGGGTGGAGGTGTCGATTGCCATGGTCCACACCCTGCGGTGGCCGAAATGGCCGTGGGGAGCGGGAACTTATCCTGTTGGTGCCACCACCAGGCAGCGGAACAGGGGGAGTACGTGAGCGCACCGGTCGATCTCAAAACCCACCGCCTCGGCGAACTGCGCGAGTTCCTCATGAGCAGGCGCGCCCGGATCAGCCCCGCGGAAGCGGGACTTCCGGACGGCGGAGCGCGGCGGCGCACGCCCGGACTGCGCCGTGAGGAGGTCGCGGTGCTCGCGGGCGTCGGCGTCTCCTGGTACCAGTGGCTGGAGCAGGGCAGGGACATCACCGTCTCGCCGCAGGTGCTCGACTCGGTGGGGCGGGTGCTGCGGCTGAGCAGCGTGGAGCGCCGTCATCTGTACGTCCTGGCCGGGCTCAACCCGCCCGCGCCGGAGGTCGATCCGCGCTACGCCGACATGTGCGAGGGGCTGCACCGGCTGATCGACACGTGGCTGCCGTACCCCGCGCACATCATGGACGCGTACTGGAACGCGGTCATGTACAACGACGCGGCCGGGGCGGTCCTCGGCATGCGGCCCGGGATCACCCAGAACTGTCTGGTCGCCTTCTTCACCGACCCCCTCTACCGCGCGAGGGCGAAGAGCTGGCAGCAGAACGCGGCCCATGTCGTCGCCCAGTACCGGGCGGCCTGCTCGGACCGCCCCGACGACGAGGGGTTCCGCGCGGTCGTCGAGGAGGTGAAGGAACTCTCCCCGGAGTTCGCCGAACTGTGGCAGCGGCGTGACATCGCGCCCGGCGGCCAGGTCCGCAAGGAGATGGAGCACCCCGTCGTCGGCACGCTGGTCATGGAGTCGACCCAGCTGCGGGTCCCGGCCCGCCCCGACCTGGCGATCGTGCTGCACACGCCGCTCCCGGAGGCGGACACGGCGGCGAAACTGGAGTGGCTGGCCTCGCCGGAGGGGAGGCGCGGGTCGATGTACCCGGTCGCGGGATGACCGGGGTCCGCTCCCTATGCTCTGGGCATGACTGAGACCACTCCGAGCGCCGAGCTCGACGCCGAGGACCGCAAGATCATCACGCTGGCGCGGAGCGCGCGTGCCCGCAACGGGGTGCCGGAGGGGGCGGCCGTACGGGACGAGACGGGGCGTACGTACGTCGCCGGGACCGTCGAGCTGGACTCCCTCAAGCTCAGCGCGCTGCGTACCGCGGTCGCGATGGCGTCGGCGAGCGGCGCGAAGTCGCTGGAGGCGGCGGCGGTCGTGACCGAAGCGGACACGGCCTCGGCGGAGGACCGGGCGGCGGTGCGGGACCTGGGCGGCCCCGGGACGCCGGTGCTGGTGGCGGGGCCGGACGGGGCGCTGCGGGGCAGCGTCACCGCGGGCTGACGACCGCGGACGCCTTCGGGCGTGTCCTCGATCGCCGGACAGGCT
>RHMC01000405.1 GCA_003719395.1 Streptomyces altiplanensis | reverse complement strand
GGTCGGGGGATGGGGGGAGGGGGCTCCCCCTCGGTGGCAGGCCCGAGTCCGGCTCCGGCGGCACCGAAGCCCGATCGGGTGCGTAGGGTCTTCGTGGTCGTTTCCCCTGTTGGGCGGCGTGGTGTGCATGGTGGCCGCGCTGTCCGGCCGGTTCGCCGGGCCAGGCGTCGCGACTCCCGCCGCCCCCGTGGCCGGCGCCTCCGGGGCGGCCTCGCCCTGGAGGCCGCCCCGGCGCGTCCTGCGTTACGCCCGCCGGAGCGGCGTCGTGGCCGCGTCCTCGGCCGGGTCTGCGACCTCGCCGCCCCCGGTGGCTGCGGCAGCTCTCCGTCCTCGGGTCGCGGTGATGGCGACTCGAGCGGCTGTGGCCGTACCGGCAGGGGGTGGTTGACGTCGAATAGGTGAGAGTGGTTGACTACTCACACGTCGAGAGGGGGCGACTGGTCACCCCTTCGGTGAAGCTCGGGCTTTTTGGGACCTGCTTCGTGCGGGATCCCCTCACATGCGCGCCGACCGAATGGTGAGTGATTAACCACACTGTTGGTCGTTCATGTCGGCGTCAGCTCTCAATTTCTTGGAGGAACCCTCATGCCTGCCTTCGCCACCGCCCTCCTTGCCGCACTGCCCCTGGCCCTCGGGAGCGGAGTCCCCGCGCCGGTCGGGATCGACGAAAAGGCCCCGGTGATCTCCCGGGACGACATCGTCATCCACGCGCCACTGGACCGCGTGTGGCGGATCCAGACGGACGTCGAGGACTGGCCCGCCTGGCAGCCGGGTGTCAGTTCCTCGGTCAGGCAGGCCCCGGGACCGCTGCGTCCGGGTTCCTCATGGGTGTGGTCCACCGAGGGCCTGGCGAACATCACCTCGACGGTCCAGCAGGTGCAGCCCAAGCGCCGCATCGTCTGGGGCGGGCCCGCCCAGGGCATCACCGCCGTCCACGTGTGGACCTTCACCCAGGCCAAGGAGGGCGTCCATGTCCACACCGAGGAATCCTGGACCGGCGACCCCGTCACCGCCAACACCGCCTATCTCCAGGAGGCACTGGACACCTCGCTGGACCACTGGCTGCACAACCTCAAGCAGCGGGCCGAGAAGCGACACCCCGAGCCCAAGAGCGACACGCGCCCCTGACTGACGGACACGACCTGGGCCCCTCGCCCCCTCCCGGCCCGCACCGCAGGTGCGGCCGCCCTCTGCCCCTGGTGGAGCGGCCCGGCAGCGGCAGCGAGCCCTTGCCGAGCAGCACCGGGCGGCCGACGGCCTGTCGGCTGCCAGACAGACCGGCCGCGGATGGCACGGCCACCCACCGCGCCTGCCGACGGCGCCCGCCGGGGTCGGACCGGCCCCTGCCATCGGCCCCCCGCCACCGGCCTCAGCGGCCG
>RHMC01000404.1 GCA_003719395.1 Streptomyces altiplanensis | reverse complement strand
GTCCTCGTCGAGTGGAATTCTGTTCCGGGTGTTGTTTCCGGCACGGGTTCCGGCACGGGTTCCGGCACGGTTTCTGGTTCTGGTGTGGTGGGGCGTTGTGTTCATGAGTGGTTCGAGGAGGTTGTGGCGCGGTCTCCTGGTGCGGTGGCGTTGGAGTGTGAGGGTCGTTTTTGTTTCGTATGGGGAGTTGAACGAGCGGGCGAATCGTCTGGCGCGGTATTTGCGTGGGCTGGGTGTGGGGCCGGATGTTCTGGTGGCTCTGTGTCTGCCGCGTAGTGAGTTGATTGTGGTGTGTGTTCTGGCGGTTTTGAAGGCGGGTGGTGCGTATGTGCCGTTGGATCCGTCGTCGCCGGTGGAGCGTGTGCGGTATCAGTTGGAGGACAGTGCGCCGTGTGTGGTGCTGACGGACGGTCCTTTGCCTGAGGGGTTTGGTGTTTCGTCGGTTCCGGTGGTGGATGTGCGGGGGGATGCGGGTCTGTGGGCGGGGCTTGATTCTTCTGATGTTGTGGTGCCGGGTGTGTCGTCGTCGTCTTTGGCGTATGTGATTTATACGTCGGGTTCGACGGGGGTGCCGAAGGGTGTGATGGTTGAGCATCGGAATGTGGCGCGGTTGTTCACTGCGACGGATGAGTGGTTCCGTTTTGGTGAGCGGGATGTGTGGGCGTTGTTCCATTCGTTCGCGTTTGATTTTTCGGTGTGGGAGATGTGGGGCGCTCTGTTGCACGGTGGGCGTCTGGTGGTGGTTCCGCAGGCGGTGACGCGTAGTCCTGGTGAGTTCTATGAGTTGTTGTGTGCGTCGGGTGTGACGGTGCTGAATCAGACGCCGAGTGCGTTTCGGCAGTTGATCGCGGCGCAGGGTGAGGATGCGGCGGCGCATCGGTTGCGTGTGGTGGTGTTCGGTGGTGAGGCGCTGGATGTGGCGTCGTTGCGGCCGTGGATGGGTCGTTCGGTGAACCGTGGTACCGAGCTGGTGAACATGTACGGGATCACTGAGACGACGGTGCATGTGACGTACCGGTTGTTGGGTGAGGGGGATGTGGAGCGGTCGGTGAGTCCGATCGGCCGGCGTATTCCTGATCTGCGGACGTATGTTCTGGATCGTTTCGGTCAGCCGGCTCCGGTCGGTGCTGTGGGTGAGCTGTATGTGGGTGGTGCGGGTGTCGCGCGGGGTTATCTGAATCGTCCGGAGCTGAGTGCGGAGCGTTTCCTGGATGATCCGTTCTGTGGTGTCGCGGGTGCGCGGATGTACCGGACGGGTGATCTGGCGCGGTGGTCTCCGGACGGCACGCTGGAGTATCTGGGCCGTAACGACGAGCAGGTCAAGATCCGTGGATTCCGCATCGAGCTCGGGGAGATCGAGGCGAAACTCACCGAACACCCCGCCGT
>RHMC01000403.1 GCA_003719395.1 Streptomyces altiplanensis | reverse complement strand
GGTGCGCCCGCTCCCGGCGGCGCGGACGGCTCCGGCGGTGCCTCCGCCCCCGGTGACACCGGCCGCTTCCGCGGCGCTCGGGTGACCCGCGCCGCGGAGGCGGCGGGGTCGACCTCCGTCGTACGGGCGGCTCCGCGCCGGAGCGCCCCGCCGGCGGGGGCGGATCCGGTCCGGGCCGGCGGCGGGGAGACCGGGAGACCGGCCCCCGGCAGCGGCACCCCGCAGGGCGCCGACCCCAGCGGGGGCGCGCTCCCCGGCGTCCGTACGCCGCCTCCCGCCGACGGCACCGTCACCATCCGCGCCGTGCGCCGGGACGGGACGGAGTCCCCCCGGACGGCCCGGACCGACGGCACGATGGCCATGAGGACCATGACTCCGGGCGCGGGACAGCGCCAGGTTCCGGGCCAGACACGGCCTCAGGCTCCGGGCCGGCCCCAGGCCCCCGGTCAGGCGCAGGTTCCGGGGCAGGCCGGCGTGCCGGTCCAGGCTCCCGGGCCGGGGCAGCCCGGCCGGGCGCAGGGGCTGCAGGCCGGTGCGGGGGCTCCCGTCGGGACTCCCGTCGCTTCCGGGGCCGGCGGCGGGGCCGCCTCGTGGGCGCAGCAGGTGCACCAGCTCGCACAGCCGGACCAGGACGAGGCGGGCGCACCGCCCGTCGTGCCCTGGAAGCCGCCGGTCAGCGACCCGTTCCTGCAGGCCGCCCAGGCCCAGGCCGCGGCCAGGCCCGCCGGCCTCGCCAAGCGGCTGGCGGCGCGGCTGATCGACACGGTCGTCCTCGGTGCCGCGGTCGGCGCCGTCGCCGTACCCCTCGTGTCCGCCGCGCTCGCGCACATCGACGAGAAGATCGAGGCGGCGAAGCTCTCCGGCGAGACCGTGACCGTATGGCTGCTCGACGGCACGACCGCCGGTTACCTCGGCATCGTGCTCGGCGCGTTCCTCCTCCTCGGAGTGGTGTACGAGACGCTGCCGACCACCAAGTGGGGCCGTACGCTCGGCAAGAAGCTGTGCCGGATCCACGTGCGGGACATCGAGGCGCACGAGCCTCCGACGTTCGGCGCCGCGCTGCGACGCTGGCTCGTGTACGGCGTGCTCGGCGTCCTCGCGGTCGGGGTCGTCAACGTGGCGTGGTGCCTGTTCGACCGCCCGTGGCGGCAGTGCTGGCACGACAAGGCGGCGCGTACGTTCGTGGCGGGGGACTAGGGGCAGCCGGGTCCCCCGAACGGCACCCGACCGGATGCGGGCGGCGGGCGGGCGCGGTCGACTGCGGTCATGAGCAACGAGCAGCCGCCGGCCCGGTCAGCCGCCCGAGGACGACCCGTTCCGCAAGAAGCCGCCCCAAGACCCGCCGCCGTCGACGCCGCCCCCGCCCGGCGGAGGGTCTTCCTCCGGGGACTCGCCCTACGGCGCCCC
>RHMC01000402.1 GCA_003719395.1 Streptomyces altiplanensis | reverse complement strand
GATGGCGTCCCGCTGTGTGGTGTAGAGGATCTTCGCGGCTGAGTGCGCGGGTTCTGCTCCCTCGGGTGCACCGTCTGCCGGTGTCTGCTCCCTGCTCAACTGGCAGGCCACCGTGCAACTGTCCGGAGTGAACGGGCAGTTCGACCCCAGGGGGTGCACGGTGGCCTTGTCCCAGCATGACCTACTTCGCCTGCTTGAGTCACTACGTTCGGCCGATGGTCTTGAACTCGTCCGCGAGGTCGCCGAGCGGCTGCTGCAGGAACTGATCGAGGCCGAGGCCACCACAAAGATCGGAGCCGAGTGGGGCGAACACGCCGGCACCCGCACGACCTGGCGCAACGGGCACCGGGAGAAAACGGTGACCACGCAGGCCGGCGACCTCGAACTCGCCATCCCGAAACTGCGGGCCGGAAGCTTCTTCCCCAGCCTGCTGGAACGCCGGCGGCGCATCGACCAGGCTCTCTACGCAGTCATCATGGAGGCATACGTCCACGGCGTCTCCACCCGCTCCGTCGACGACCTCGTCAAAGCCCTCGGCTCCGACACCGGAATATCCAAGAGCGAGGTCTCCCGAATCTGCGCGGACCTGGACGAACAGCTCGACGCCTTCCGGACCCGCCCGCTGGACCACATCCGCTTCCCCTACCTGTTCCTCGACGCCACCTACGTCAAGGCCCGCATCGACCACCGCATCGTCTCCCAGGCAATCGTCATCGCCACCGGCGTCACCCAGGACGGCGGCCGCGAGGTCGTCGGCGTCATGGTCGGCGACAGCGAGACCGAAGTGTTCTGGTCCCAGTTCCTGCGTTCCTTGCGCGAACGCGGGCTGACCGGCGTCCGGCTGGTCATCTCCGACAGTCACAGCGGCCTGGTCAAAGCGATCCGCAAGGTCATGCTCGGCGCCGCCTGGCAGCGCTGCCGGGTCCACTTCGTCCGCAACGTTTTCGCCGTGATCCCGAAAGGCTCGGCGGAGATGGCCGCCGCCACGATCCGCACCGTCTTCGCCCAGCCCACCGCGGACGCGGTCCGCACCCAGCTCGACACCGTCGCCGACATGCTCGGCCGGCAGTTCCCCAAGGTCAGAGAGATGCTGCTGGAGGCCAAGGAGGACCTGACCGCGTTCGCGGACTTCCCCCACCAGCACTGGAAGAAGATCCAGTCCACGAACCCGCTGGAACGACTGAACCGGGAAATCAAACGCCGCACCGACGTCGTCCAGGTCTTCCCGAACCCGACCGCCGTCCTCCGCCTCGCCACCGCGGTCCTCGCCGAACTCCACGACGAATGGATCGCCTTCCCCCGCCGCTACCTCTCCAACGAGAGCATGGACGCCCTCTACACCGACACCCCGACCGTCCTACCAGCCGCATCAGACAACTGATCGCCTACACCACCAGAAGGGACATGACC
>RHMC01000401.1 GCA_003719395.1 Streptomyces altiplanensis | reverse complement strand
CCCAGACCCATCAGGGACTTCACAAAGATTCACCCTGTCGAGCTGAAGTCAGTAATTCCTCTGGAACCTCACGTGCCAGTCTCCAGGCGTCCCACATCAAGGGGAAGCTTTACCGGTGGTCGTGACGCCCGATTCGGCCGTGGACGATGCCCTGCGCCTGCGGCCCCTCCCGCCCCTGACCGATCTATTCGTCCGGGCCGGGACGGCGGTGGCGTCCGCGCAGCCCGAGGGTGAGGGGGCGGTCCCCGGCGTTGGTACGAAGGAACGGATCCGGCCGCTCCAGGAGCCGGATCGTCGGGGTTTCGCCCAATAGGTCTGGTCGCTCTCGCCCCGATACGTTCGGTTCCCGAGCAGTAATGGAAGCGGCGTAGGGGGTTTTGATGGGAGCGGTGGCGTCGGTGCTGGCGGCTGCTGTGCTGTGGGGGACCGTGGGGCCGGCGCAACTCTGGGCGAACACCGGCACACATCCTGTGTCGCTGGGGGCTTGCCGGATGTTACTCGGAGGTGTGGTGCTGAGCCTGCTGACGGTGCGTCCGGCGGGTTTACGCACACTGCGGCTGCCCGGGGTGGGACCCTGGCTCGCGCTCAGCGTGCTGGTCACGGCCGCGTTCCAGGTGTGCTTCCTCCAGTCGGTCGAGCGCTCGGGTGCGGCGCTGGCCACCGCCGTCGCCTTCGGGACGGTGCCCGTGGTCGGCGGCCTGTGCGCCCGGCTGCTCTCGGGCGAGCGGCTGACCTCGCGCTGGTTGTGGGGAACGGGGTGCGCGGTGCCCGGGATCTCGTTGCTGCTGTTGCCGGGCAGTGAGGCGCGGGTGGACCTGCCGGGTGTCCTGTTTGGAGTGGTGGCCGGGGCGAGCTTCGGCGTCTACATCGCCGCGTCGAAGCAGCTGGGCGCGCGGGGCGCCGACCTCGGGGCGGCGGCTCCGGTGAGCGTGCTGTGCGCGGGGCTGTTGGTCTCCCCGTACGTGCTGGTGGCCCCGGAGGAGCTGGTCACGGGCCGCTCGGTGGCGCTGATCGCCTGGCTCGGCCTGGGGACGACGGCGCTCGGGTATCTGTTGTTCACGCGGGGTGTGGGGCGGCTCAGCGCCGCGACGACGGGGACGCTGAGCCTGACCGAGCCGCTGGTCGCGACGGTGCTGGGAGTGCTGGTGCTGGGCGAGCGGCCCGGGGCAGCTGCTGCGGGCGGTGCGGGCCTGCTGCTGCTCGGGTTGGTCCTGGTGTCACTGCCGGAGCGGAAAACCGTGTCGGACGCCTCCCCGGATCGCGCTCCGGGGACGATGTCGGTGCAGGGCCCGGCGCGGAACCCGGGCGTGGGGCGCGGACGGAACCCGGGCCGGAGCCAAGGCGCGCTGCTTAGGCGGCCTAGTACTGCAACTGCGTTTGGCGTGACGGTGTGTCGTCGTGGTCGTTATTCCT
>RHMC01000400.1 GCA_003719395.1 Streptomyces altiplanensis | reverse complement strand
CTAGTGTGCTGCGCCAGAAATCCCAAAGGTTAGTTATTCTCTGTTTTCTGGTTGCCGACTCGGACCTTGGTGAGGTAGTCGGCGAGGGAGTTGAGGATCTCGTCGGCGGTCTTGGTCCAGGTGAAGGGCCGTGGGTTGTCGTTCCAGGTGTCGATCCACGCGGCGATGTCGTCTTCCAGGGCCTTCACGGAGGTGTGGACGCCCCTGCGGATGAGCTTGTCGGTCAACAGGCCGAACCACCGCTCGACTTGGTTCATCCAGGATGAGCCGGTCGGGGTGAAGTGGACGTGGAAGCGGGGGTGCTTGCCCAGCCACGTCTTGATCTCGGCGGTGTTGTGCGTGGCGTAGTTGTCACAGACCAGGTGGACATCCAGCCCGGCGGGTACCGCCTTGTCGATCGTTACCAGGAACTTCCTGAACTCGATCGCCCGGTGGCGACGGTGCAGCGCGGATATGACGGTGCCGTCGGCGATGTTGAAGGCCGCGAAGAGGCTGGTGATGCCATGCCGCAGGTAGTCGTGGGTGCGGCGTTCGGGCATGCCCGGCATCATCGGCAATACCGGCTGTGAGCGGTCCAGTGCCTGGATCTGGGACTTCTCGTCCACGCACAGCACCACCGCCTTCTCGGGCGGGTGATGGTAGAGGCCGACGACGTCAACGACCTTGGCGACGAACTGCGGGTCGGTGGAGAGTTTGAAGGAGTCCTGCAGGTGCGGCTTGAGGTCGAACCGCTTCCAGATCCGTCCGATGGTCGATTTCGACAGGCCCGTACGCTTGGCCATCGACGCCCGCGACCAGTGGGTGTCCTTGCCCGGCGTGGATTCCAGGGTCGCGACGATGACGTCTTCGACCTGGCCGAGCAGGATCGAGGGCGGCCGGCCGGCGCGAGGTTCGTCCTGCAGACCGTCGAGGCGATCAACCACGAAACGGGCCCGCCAGCGATCCACCGTCGACTGGTCCACCCCCAGATCGGCTGCCACCTGCTTGTTCATCACGCCTTCGGCGCACCGCAGCACGATCTTCGCCCGCAGCGCGAGGTACTGGGCAGACTTCGCCCGCCTCGCCCAGCGCACCAGCTGGGCCCGCTCACCCTCGGTCAACACCAGCTCAGCCTTCGGCCGGCGATAGGACCCTCGTCCTCAAGCCCCGCCAGCCGCTCAGTGGCGAACTTCCCGCGCCACTTGCGGACCGTCTTCACCCCGGCGCCAACAGCCTGTGCCACACCCGCGTTCGACATCCCCTCAGCACACGCCAGGATGATCCGGGCCCGCTCGGCCGTGCGCCGGTCCGGCAGCCCCGCCCGGCGCACAAGCTCGACACGCTCGTCCTCGGAAAGAACAATCTCCACCGCAGCAGGGCCTCGATGCACCATGAAAATAAGGTATCAAGTAACCCTCAAGATTTCTGGCGCAGCACACTAG
>RHMC01000399.1 GCA_003719395.1 Streptomyces altiplanensis | reverse complement strand
CGACTCGAGCGCGGGCGGGTTTTACCGTCCTCGGCCGGTGAACCGGTTGGGGGCTTAGGGCCTGTATCGAGTCGTGATCAATTTGCCGGTTCTGCCCTCGCCCTGAGGGTGGAACCGGTAGTCCAGGGCACGTGACGCGTGCGCAACTGACGGACGAAGAGTGGAGTTTCATCGAGCCGTATCTGCCGGTCGGTGAGTACGGCCCGTATCCCCAGCGGCTGCGGCAGCAGTTCGAGGGCGTGATCTGGAAGTTCCGCTCGGGAGCGCAGTGGCGGGAGATGCCGGACCTGTTCGGTGCCTGGTCCACCGTGCACAACCGGTTTCGGCAGTGGCGGGACGCCGGAGTCTTCGAGGCCCTGCTGGAGGGGATGATCGCCGAGGCGGCTGAGCGGGGCAGGGTGGACCTTTCGTTGGTCAGCGTGGATTCCACGACGGTCCGGGCCCACCACGACGCGGCCGGGATGCGCTTGGAGGAAAGTGTTCTGGACGCGTTGGAGAAGGCCGTCGTCGAGGCGGAGGCGGCCCGGCAAAAGGGGGCGGCACGGAGGAACAAGACGGGCAGGGTGACGTCCGCGATCCCGGGCGGACCGAACGGCGGCGGGTCCGACGGCGGCGCAAGCTCCGCTTGAAAGCTGCTCTGCTCGGGCGCTCGTGAGGCGGACAGACCAGCAAGATCCACCTGGCTGGCGACCGTCGCTGTCGGCCCTTGGCCCTGATCCTGACAGCCGGCCAGGCGGCGGACAGCCCGCAGTTCATCCCTGTGCTCGCCAAAGTGCGCGTGCGCGGACCCGTCGGGCGTCCCCGCACCCGACCGGACGCGGTCACCGGGGACAAGGCGTACTCCTCCCGCGGCAACCGTGCCCACCTGCGTACACGCAGGATCAAGGCGGTCATCCCGGAGAAGAAGGACCAGGCCGCCAACCGGAAGAAGAAGGGCCGACACGGTGGCCGGCCCGTTGCCCACGACGCCGAGCTCTACAAGGAGCGCAACACCGTCGAGCGTCTGATCAACAAGTTCAAGGCATGGCGCGGGATCGCTACCCGCTATGACAAGACCCCGGAGAGCTACCTGGCCGGACTCCGCCTCCGCGCCTCCATGATCTGGATCAAGGACCTCACCCGAGCCACCCAATGATCAAGACTCGATACAGGACCTAATACTCCAGTCTGGTTTCGCGATCTATTCAGCAGGCTCGTCGCCGGTAGTGGCTGTGCCGGGCTGTTGCCTGGTGGCGTCTGCGCCAGGTGGACCAGTGCAGCAGCCTGGCCGCTGACAGATCCGGGGGGCCGACAGCGGCGGCGAACAGGTGACGTATCTCCGGGACGGTCAAGAGCATTGGATCGAGGCTGTGGGCGCGATGGCGAGGATCGTTGGGCCGGCTGGGAGCCTGGCCGGCGGCGAGGGCGGTCAGGAAGGCCAGGGCGAGCATGGCGAGTGTGATGTGCCGGTG
>RHMC01000398.1 GCA_003719395.1 Streptomyces altiplanensis | reverse complement strand
CGGCGGGTCAGCGTCGTAGTAGGCCGGTAGCAGGAACGTCGCCTTGCTGCCTGGGGGCTGTGATGACCCGTCGTCTGCCGTGTCCGCCCGCTCCGGGCCCGCTGGAAGCCTACGCCGCACGCTTCGATGATCTCTTCTCTACGCTGGCACAGCGCCGGGGGTTCCGTGAATATCTCGCTGGGCTGCTGCTGCCGCGGGACCGCAACAAGACGCTGACCTGCCTCGCAGGCACCGAGCCCGTGGTCGGCGCCCAGCACCCTTCGGTGCAGCGGCTGCAGTTCTTCCTCTCGGAGTCGACGTGGGACCACGAGCAGGTCAACGCCCGCCGGGTGGAACTCCTCCTGGCCGATCCCGCGACCGCACCGCACTCGGGCGGGGTGCTGGTGATCGACGACTCCGGTGACCGCAAGGACGGGAAGGCGACCGCGCACGTCGGCCGGCAGTGGCTGGGCCGGCTGGGCAAGACCGACAACGGCATCGTCACCGTGACGACCTGCTGGGCCGACGAGAACCTCTACTACCCGCTGCACGCCCAGCCCTACACCCCGGCCCACCGCCTCCCCGAGGGCAAGAGCGACCCCGAATTTCGCACGAAACTGCAGATCGCCGCCGACCTGGCCCGCACCGCCAAAGCGGCCGGGGTGGCGTTTTGGGCCGTGGCCGCCGACTGCGGCTACGGCGACCAGGACGGCTTCCGTCGACAACTCGACGCGGCGGGAATGCCGTTCGTCATGGCCCTCAAGCCGAGCCACGGCACCTGGGCCTACGGCAAGGACGCCTACACTCCCGTCCATGCCGCCCGCGCCCTGGCCTGGACGGATCCAGAACATTCCGGCGACTGGACCCCGGTCGAGCGGACCTTCCGCGACGGGCACACCGAGACATGGTGGGCTGCCGACGCCCGTCTCGGCTGGTGGGGTCCCGATGGAAACGTCCGCCTGGTCGTGGCCACCACCGACCCGGCCACGCTGCCCGCGCAGACCACCTGGTACCTGGCCACCGATCTTCCCCGCCCCGGCAGCCCGCGGGAGAGCGAAAGCCCCGAACCGGCCGCCGACCTCCACGAAGTCGTACGGATCTACGGCATCCGCCACTGGATCGAGCAGAGCTACAAACAGGTTAAGGACGAACTCGGCTGGGCTGACTTCCAGGTCCGCTCCGACACAGCCATCCGCCGCCACCAGACCCTGGTCACCTGCGCGTTCTCGTTCTGCTGGGACACCTGGTTCGACCCACCACCACCCGCGATTTCGCCCGGAACAGCCCCACCCGAACCGCCCGAGGAACCAGGCCGGCCCGAGAGGGGGCCCTGGCAGACCTCAACAGCCCCACCCGGCCAGCTGGCCCCGAGCGATCCGCGCCGTCCGGGCCTGGCTCACCCCATGGAGCAGCCTCCACCGCTGCTGGCGGGCCTGGACCAACGAGCCACCACCACCCGAACTCCAAGCACTGATCAACGCGGTCAGCGCAGGCCACCCGCTTGACCTCTACTCCCCGGATTAACAAACCACCGCTAG
>RHMC01000397.1 GCA_003719395.1 Streptomyces altiplanensis | reverse complement strand
CCCCGTTATCTTTTTCGCGGTCCTGCAACGGGACCGCTGGCCTCCGGGCCCGGCATGACTGTTGCCCCCTGTCGAAGGCATGACCTGGGGGGTGGTGTCACGGGCCCGGAAGGTGCCGTCGGAGACGCTGATGAGAGGTCCGGCCACCGCCCGGCCCGGCGCAATGCCGGACATGTTCGCGGGCGGCAGGTCTGCATAACGTGGATGCGCGCGCACGACACCAATGCCGAGGCCAGCACCGCCAAACCCTTGGGAAGGGTGCGATGTTCGACACCGAAGACGTGGGCGTGTTCCTCGGCCTGGACGTCGGCAAGAGTGCCCACCACGGCCACGGACTCACCCGGCCGGGAAGAAGGTCTTCGACAAGCCGCTGCCCAACAGCGAGCCGAAGCTGCGGGTCGTCTTCGACAAGCTGCGCGACAAGTTCGGCACCGTCCTGGTGATCGTCGACCAGCCCGCCTCGATCGGCGCTCTGCCGCTGACCGTCGCCCGCGACGCGGGCTGCCAGGTGGCCTACCTGCCCGGACTGGCCATGCGCCGGATCGCCGACCTCTACCCGGGCGAGGCCAAGACCGACGCGAAGGACGCCGCGGTGATCGCGGACGCGGCCCGCACCATGCCCCACACCCTGCGCTCCCTGGAACTGACCGACGAGATCACCGCCGAACTCACCGTCCTGGTGGGCTTCGACCAGGACCTCGCGGCCGAGGCCACCCGCACCTCCAACCGGATACGCGGCCTGCTCACCCAGTTCCACCCCAGCCTGGAACGCGTCCTCGGCCCGCGTCTGGACCACCCCGCCGTGACCTGGCTGCTGGAGCGCTACGGCTCCCCATCCGCCCTGCGCAAGGCCGGCCGCCGCAGACTCGTGGAGCTGATCCGCCCGAAAGCCCCCCGCATGGCCCAGCGGCTGATCGACGACGTCTTTACCGCACTCGACGAACAGACCGTCACCGTCCCCGGCACCGGCACCCTCGACATCGTCATCCCCTCCCTGGCCGCGTCCCTGGCTGCCGTCCACACCCAGCGCCGGGCCATGGAAGCCCAGATCAACACTCTGCTGGAGGCTCACCCTCTTTCCCCGGTCCTGACGTCGATGCCCGGCGTCGGCGTCACACCCGCCGTCCTGCTGGTCACCGTCGGCGACGGCACCAGCTTCCCCACCGCCGCCCATCTCGCCTCCTACGCCGGCCTCGCCCCCACCACGAAGTCGTCCGGCACCTCGATCCACGGCGAACACGCACCACGGGGCGGCAACCGCCAGCTCAAACGGGCCATGTTCCTCTCCGCCTTCGCCTGCATGAACGCCGACGCCGCCTCCCGCACCTACTACGACCGCCAGCGAGCACGCGGCAAGACCCACACCCAGGCCCTCCTCCGCCTGGCCCGTCAACGCATCAGCGTCCTGTTCGCCATGCTCCGCGACGGCACCTTCTACGAATCCCGGACACCGAAAGACGTCGAGCTCGCCGCATAACCTCAACAACCCCGAACCACCCCAAACCCGACAGGAGTGCCTTGACGGAAGACATAGAGGTACCCCCCC
>RHMC01000396.1 GCA_003719395.1 Streptomyces altiplanensis | reverse complement strand
GCCCCGGCGCCCGCCTCCGCCCTGGCTGACGCGCCCGCCCCCGGCCGACGCGCCCCGCTTCCGCCGCCGTGGCGATCGCGGCGGCGCCGAGGTGACGGCCGGCGCCGAGGACTCGCTGGGCCGGCTCGTCGAAGCGGTCACCGGGCGGCCGTTCGACCCGCGCAGGAGCTTCGCCGACAACGGCGTCACCTCATTCGACATGCTGCGTACCGTCAGTGTGCTGGAGCGCCGGTTCGGCTCCCTCCGCAAGACCCTGTTCTTCGATCACCCGACCGTTGCGGCTCTTGCCGCCCACCTGGAGAAGGCATACGGCGCCGGCCGCGCGGCGGACCTCCTGGCCGAGGTCCTGTCGCTCGGCGCCCCGGTGTCCGGAACGGGCCACGTCGTGCTCCCCGCCTCACCCGCCGACCCCTCACCCCCGGCGACCGCGCGCGACGCCGCCGGCCCCCTCATCGTGCGCAAGCGCGAACTGGCAGACCTTCCCGACGTGGCCCGGCTGCTGGCCGGGATAGACCGGGAACACGCCAAGGAGGGCGGCCTCGCCGGACGGGACATCGCCCCGCTGGCGTTCGTCGGAGCGGACCGCCGCGCCTACTTCAACTTCTCCCGGCGCGACGACCACCTGTTCGCCTGGAGCTATGCGGGCGCCGAGGCGGACTTCGCCCCCCTTGCCGCGGAGTGGCTGGCCTATGCGGAGAAGCACGGTCTGCGGCCCAACTTCCTTTCCCTGCTGCCTTTGACGGAGGCGGGCGGCACGCCCCTGACCGCCACCCCGTTCGGCGCGGTCCAGCGGCTGGAGGACCTTGCCGGATTCAGCCTCTCCGGCGGCCGGATGAGCAGGCTGCGCAACCTCGTGGCCCGGTTCGAACGCTCCGGACGCGTCACCACCGACGAGTACACGGTGGGCTCCGACCCGGCGACCGACCGCGAGATCATCGACATGATCGTGCGCTGGGGCGAGCAGAAGCAGATGGTCAACCCCTATGTGGCGGTGGTGCGTGAGGAGTTGGCGAACGGCCGGCTGGACGCGCGGCACCGGATGTTCCTCACCCGCGTGAACGGCGAGCTCGCGAGTGCGGTGATCGTCACCAGGATCCCGTCGGAACCCGGCCATCTCCTGGACCTCGAGTTCTACCCCGCCGACGCGCCGCGCGGCGGGCTCGAGTACGCGATCGTCGAGATCCTCCGGCGGCTGCGCGCGGAGGGCGCGCAGCTGTTCAGCTTCGGCGCCAGCTTCGGCGTCAAGCTGACCGACTCACCGAACGCGTCGCCGGAGGTGGCGCAGGGGCTCCAGGAGCTGAGCTCGATCGGCGTGTTCGGCGAGGGCAACTTCCGTTTCAAGAACAAGTTCCGGCCCGTCAACGTGCCGATCTACCTCTGCCAGCGGGCGGACACGCCGCCTTCGCCGGTCTCCGAGGTGATCCTGATGATCGCCGACCCGGACATCGACGCCGGCGTCCCCGGCCTGCTCGACCCCCGGTCCGCGGCGCCGGCGGCCACGATGACGGCGGTCGCGGTGACGGAGGAGCCCGCCGGTCCACCCGCGCCCCGCCCCACCGTGCCCGCACCCGTGGCGGCTCCGCACCCCGCCCCCAC
>RHMC01000003.1 GCA_003719395.1 Streptomyces altiplanensis | reverse complement strand
CCTGGCCCTGGCGGCCCGCCAGGTGCTGAGGGCCCGCCGGCGCGGGGTGCGGCGCGGGGAAAAAAGGAAGAGCCCCGCCGGGCCGTCGCTGCTGCGGTCGCTGCCGTACGGCGTCTTCGGGCTCGCGACCGGCGTGCTCGAGCTGCACGCCGTGCTCCAGAACCTGCTCGCCGGAGGCGTCTCCGGCATCGTCGCCGCCCCCGGCGCCGTCGCGCTCACACTCAGCATGGGGCCCGCCGAGTGGCTCCTGTACCGGTTCCGGCGCCGGTGCGACGCCGGACTGCGGGCAAGCACCACGCCCCGCGCCTTCCGGCGCGCCGCCACCCTCGCCCTCGCCCAGTGCCTCGGCGGGTACCTCGCCGTGCTGCTCGCCCTCCTCGCCGCGACGACCCTGCTGTGGCTCGGCGCGCCCGTACCCGACGCGACCCGCGCGTCCGGCCTGCTGCTCACCGGTGTCATGCTGTGGACGGGGCTGCTGCTCCAGTCGTCCGGCGCGGTGACCGTCGCCGCGACCGTCTGCGGCGCGGCCGCGCTCCTCCAGACGGCGGCGCTCTTCGCGGACCTCGCCGCCACCGGCCCCGCCGCGCCCGCCGTCCCCGGCGTCGCGTCCGCCGTCCTGACCGCCCTGGTCTGCGTACGGCTCGGTCGCGCGACGGCCCACCGTCATTGAGGATGGCCACGTGAAGAACCTGCTCGTGCCCTTCTACGAGCACCCCGCCGAACGCCCGGACGCCTGGGAGGCCCTGATCCGCGCCGCCCCCCGTCTGTACGGCGTCGTCCTCAACCCCGACAGCGGCTCCGGCGCCGCGCCCGACCCGGCCTTCGCCACCGTGTCGTCGCGGCTGCGCGCGGCGGGCGTACGCGTCCTCGGGTACACCGACACGGACTACGCCCGGCGCCCGCACGCCGCGGTGGTCCAGGACCTGCTGCGCCACCGCGACTGGTACGGCGCGGACGGCGCCTTCCTGGACCAGGTGGCGTCGGAGCCGGACGCGCTGCCCCACTACCGGCGCCTCGCGGTCGCCGCGCGGGCGGCCGGCGCGGCCACCCTCGTGCTCAACCACGGCGTCCACCCCGACCCCGGCTACCTCGGACTACCGACGTTCCTCGTCACGTTCGAGGGCGCCTGGGACACGTACCGCGGCGCCCCGGACGCCCCGCCCTGGACGGCGGCGCACGCGCCCGGCCGGTTCTGCCACCTCGTGTACGCCGCGCCGCCCGCGCCGCGCGTTCACCGCCGGGACCGGCTGCGCCGTACCGGGCGGCCCGCCGCACCCGTGGGGGGCCCTGCCGCACGCCCTGGAGGCGGCCCGGTGAGGTCCCGGAGCGCACTGCCCCTCCTGCTGGAGCTGCTGCTCCTCGCCGCTGCACGGGCGCGGCACCCCCGCACCGGACGACCGCGAGCCGGAGGCCGCGCGCTGGCAGCCGGAGCCCGGGCTCACCTGGCAGTGGCAGCTCAGCGGCAAGCTCGACCCGGCCGTCGACGCGGCGGTGTACGACATCGACGGCTTCGACCACCCCGCCTCCGCCGTGGCCGATCTGCACCGCCGGGGCCGCAAGGTCATCTGCTACCTCTCGACCGGCGCGTGGGAGGACTTCAGGCCGGACGCCGGCGAGTTCCCGAAGTCCGTACTGGGCCGGGGCAACGGCTGGAAGGGCGAGCGCTGGCTCGACATCCGCCGTACCGACGTCCTGGAACCCCTGATGGCCCGCCGCATGGACCTGTGCCGGGAGAAGGGCTTCGACGCGGTCGAGCCCGACAACATGGACGGCTACCGCAACCGCACCGGCTTCCCGCTGACCGCCGCCGACCAGCTGCGCTACAACCGCCTGATCGCCCGCCTCGCCCACGACCGGGGTCTTGCCGTCGGTCTCAAGAACGACCTCGACCAGATCCCGGAGCTGGTGGGCGACTTCGACTTCGCGGTCAACGAGCAGTGCGCCGAGTACGACGAGTGCGCGGAGCTCACCCCGTTCGTCACGGCCGGCAAGGCGGTCTTCCACGTGGAGTACGAGCTGGCGACGCGCGACTTCTGCCCCGGGGCGCGCGAGCTGGGGCTCAGCTCGATGCTGAAGAAGTACGACCTGGGGGTGTGGCGCGAACCCTGCGCGTGACCGCGCCTACTCGTCCTGCGGGCAGTCGTACGACGTACCGCCCTGCTGCCACTCCTTCCCCGCGTCGATGTTCTTCCCGGAGTCCCCGCACATCAGCACCGGCGCCGAACCGTCCTCCCCGTGGTGCAGGACGGTCAGCAGCTTGTTGAGCGGGCGCTGCAGCGAGCCCGCCGCGAACCGCAGGCGGCCGCTGGCCCCCTCCAGGTCGAACGAACCGCTGTTGACGATCTGCTGGACATTGGGGCGCGTCAGCTCCACGCCCGCCGCGTTCGCCTGACTCGTGGCCTGGGCGAGCACCTGGACCGCGTCGTGGGCGAGCGCGGCGTGCCCGTCGTTCAGCCACAGGTCGGATTCCGTGAATTTCTCGGTGTACGCGTCGTTGAACGCCTTCGCCGTCGCACTGCGGTCCGGATGACCGGCGGGCAGCATATGGGCCGTGTGATAGAGGTGCAGCCACGACTTCCCCACGAATCCGCCGGAGAGCGCCGCATTGGTGAGCTCGTTTCCGCCCATCACCGTGAGGTCCTTGTTGGCGCACTTGCTCAGGCTCTGGTACGTCTCCAGGAAATTGTCGAATTCCCTCACCCGCGAGGTCCAGTAGACCAGCGTCTTCTTCTTTCCCGCGACCCTGCTGCACACCGCCTCCGCCACCTCGGACATGCTGAACTTCATGTCGAGGTCGGGCTCGTTCGGTACGACGACTCCGCTGTTCCCGCCGGGTATGTAGCCGATGCGGCTCTCCGCGGAGCGGAAGTCCTTGGCGAACTCCTTGCCCAGCTCGTCGCTGTACACATCGGTCGGGTCGGTCACCACGGCGACGCTCTCCGCGGGCGCGCAGGAATCCTCCCCCGTACGTACCGTGTTGGCCCTCTTCGCGAACTCCGCCACGACCCGCGCCTCCCGTTTGTTGTTGGGCGCGGCGCCGTGGTAATAACGCCCGACCTCCATGGCTTTCGCCGTGGCCGTGGAGCTCACGATGGGAATCCGGGCGGAATTCAGCATGCGCAGCGCCTCGACCGTTTCCGTCCGGCTCTCGGTGAATCCGGTGACGCCGATGAGGTGCTGGTCCTTCTCCGCCTCGCGGATGATCTCCGTCGCCACCTTGCGGGCGTTCTTGAACTGCACCCCGGCGTCGTACGTCTTGATCCGCACCCAGATCCCGTTGTCGTTGGCGGGCGCCAGCCCGTGCAGTGCCTGCTGGGCCAGGGCCAGCCCGCGCAGTTCGGGGATGGCCGCGCCGGACCGCCGCTCGGCCGCGTTCGGCGCCATCGAGGCGCGGACGTGGGCGATGGTCACGGTCCGCTCCGGCTCGCCCTCGGTCCGCGCGACCCTGTTCTGCTCCGCGATCATCTCGAGCGCGTCGGCGTACTGGGCGGGGAGCGCGGGCCCGGCCGCCTCGGACTGCCGCACGTAGTCCGTTCCGGTGAGGCACCGCGTGTAGGTGTCGGTGAAGGGGCTGTCGAGGTACGGGACGAAGGCGAGCTGTCCGGTGAGCCAGAGGGTGACGGCGAGCGCCCCCGCTTCGAGGGCCAGCTCCCTGCCGGGCCGCAGCCGCACCCACGGCGTCCACACCGGCGGCACCGTGACGCCGCGGCTGCCCGGCTCCGGGCGGGCGAGCCGCACCTCGTAGGGCGTCGGGACCGTCCCCTTCGCGGGGTCGAGCCGGCGCGCGGCCTCCTCCAGCGTGCCGCCGTCGGCGCGCGGCGTGCGTGTCCGCAGCGCCGGCCACCACCACCGTGGCGGCGTTGGGACTCGGCCGCTGCTGGGCGCCGTACAGCCGGACGAAACCCGCCACGGCCGTGCTGCCCCCGTCGCCGCCGGCCCCGGTCCGCGCACCGGTGAGCAGCAGCGCGTGGCGCGGGGCGGCGGCGTCTGCGGCCGGGGTGGAGCAGGCCCTGGCGCGCGTGGCCGTACAGATCGGTCATCAGGGCGGCGAGGAGCAGCCCGTCCCACCGGTCGGCGTCCCGGGGGCCGCTGCCGGGCCGGGCGGCCGCCTCCCACGTCCGGAGGAACTCGTCGAGCGCCGCGGCGTACGTGCGCTTGCCGCGGTAGTTCTCCGGCCACAGCAGGCGGTAGCGCCTGCGCCGCGCGAGACGCCACTCCCAGCGGCGTTCCCAGAGCATGAGGCGGACGCGCTCCGCCACCGACCAGACGGAGCGGAGCGGGACGGTCATGAATCCCGCGTTGACCGTGGGGCCCGTGTCGTCCCTGGCCGGCAGCACCGCGGTGGCGCGGCCCCGGTGCCGGGCGAACACCCGGTCCGCCAGCTGCGCGTCGGTCCCCGCCCGGCTGGTCGGCGACGCACTGGAGCAGGTCGTACGCGGGCAGCCGCACCCTGCCCGCCTCGTCGGGAGCGTTCTTCTTCAGCTCCTCGGCGATCCTGGCGATCAGCTCAGCCCTGGAGCCGCCGCGCCAGTCGACATGGGCGTACGGCGTGCACGGTACGGTGCCCCGCGCCCTCGACGAGCGCTGGAGGCCCAGCTCCAGGGCCTCCAGGGCCTGCTGGGCCTCCTCCGCGCCGGTGCGCAGCACGATGGGCGGGTGCTTGGGTCCGCGCTTCGACAGCCGCGACCGGCTGCGCACCGCCTTGCGGTAGGCCTCGGTGAATTCGCTGCTGTGGTCCCAGCCAGGAAACTCGGGCATCTTCTGTCTCCCCCGACAGCCGTGGGGGAAGAGCGTGCACCTTGCAGTGACAGCGCGTCAACTGCCTTGTGCGGCGCGGGCGTTCTCCTGTCACTTCAGCACCAGGACCACCAGGGCGGCCGTCGCCGCGGTCTCCGCGACGCCGCCGAAGACGTCGCCCGTGACCCCGCCGAAGCGGCGCACGCAGTGGCGCAGCAGCAGGTGCGCGGCGGCGAGCGCGACCAGGACGGCGGCCGCGTGGTGCAGGGCGGCGTACGGACCGAGGAGCGCGCCCGCGGCACCCGCGCAGGCGACGGACACCAGGAGCGCGGCGGCCGTCGTGGCACCTGCCGGAACCGTCCCCGCGACCGCCGCGCCCAGCCCTTCGGGGCGGGCCGGCGGGACGCCCGCGCGGGAGGCGAGGGTCAGGGCGAGGCGGGCGGCGACGGCCGGTACGGCGGCCCCGGCCGCACCGTGCGCCCACCCGGCGGCGTACAGCTCGAAGAGTGCCGCGACCTGGGCCAGCAGCACGAACAGCAGCGTGATCACGCCGAAGGGGCCGATGTCCGACTGCTTCATGACGCGCAGGCGCCTCGTCGGCGGGTTTGCCGCTGCCCAGGCCGTCGGCCGTGTCGGCGAGACCGTCGAGGTGCAGGCCCCGGGTGAGGACGCGGGCACGGCCGTACCCGCCACGGCGGCGAGCAGCGGCCCCGAGCCGAGCAGCAGGAGTGCGCCGCCGGCCGCCGCCGCGCACAGGCCCACGACGAGCCCCGCGAGGGGGGCGCACAGCATCCCGGCGCGGGCCGCTTCGCGGTCCCACCGGGTCACGCGTACGGGAAGCACGGTGAGCGTGCCGAAGGCGAAACGTATGCCGTCGCTGAGGAGAGAGGTCACGGCGCGCACGCTAGTCGCCGGGGGAGGCCGGTAAGTTGCGCATAAGGCGCAAAATCACCTAGAGGGGACCGAGTGGCATGGGTCACTGGTGGTACCGGAACATCCTCGAACCGGGAAAGCTCCCGCTGCTGCTGGCCCTGCTCTCCTTCGTCCTCACGTTCACGGTCACCCGCACCGTCACCCGGATGATCCGGGCGGGCCGCGGCCCTTCCGGAACGTCTCACCCGGCGGTCTGCACATCCACCACGTGGTCCCCGGCGTGATCCTGATGACGATCGGCGGCTTCGGGGCGGTGGCCACCGGCGCGCACGGCGTCAGCTCGGCGATCTGCGCGGTGATCTTCGGGACGGGCGCGGGGCTGGTCCTCGACGAGTTCGCGCTCGTCCTCCATCTCGACGACGTGTACTGGAGCGAACAGGGCCGGCGGAGCGTGGAGGTCGTGGTCGTGACCGCCGCCGTGGTGGGGCTGGTCCTCATCGGATCCGTGCCCTTCGGGGTGGACGAACTGTCGCCGGACGAGCGGGAGAGCCGCGCCGCACTCGTCCTGAACGTGCTCTTCAACTTCTCCCTGGCGCTGATCGCGCTCAGCAAGGGCAAGGTCCTCACCGCGCTCTTCGGCACGGTCGTGCCCGTCGTCGCGCTCGTCGGCGCGATCCGGCTGGCCAGACCCGGCTCCCCGTGGGCCAGGCGCCTCTACCGTCGCCGCCCCAGGGCCCGCGCCAGAGCCGCGCTGCGTCTGTGGCGCACGACCGCCGCTGGTCGGGGCCCGGGCGGAAGGTCCAGGACCTCATCGGCGGGGCCCCGGACCGGACGCCGCGCCGTGACGAGAAGTGAGCACCCGGGGCGCGCCGGTCCTTCCCTTCGGCGGCCGAGCGGACTTCTGTCACGAAACGCGGTGACATGGGCCGCCGCAGTGCGGAGAGGGCGGCATGTGTGACCGTCGGCCGCACATGCCGCACACGAGGTCAGCCCGTCGCGCCGCCGGTCCCGTCGGCCGCCACGCCGGTCGTCGCCCCGTCGTCCGTGGCCTTGTCGTCCGTCGCCCTGCCGTCCGGCGCCTCGTCGTCCGGTGTCCGCTCGGGCAGCTCCGCCGCGAGAGCGGCGGCGGCCTGCACGAGGGGGAGCGCGAGCAGGGCCCCGGCGCCTTCCCCCACGGTGACGCCCTGATCGAGCAGAGGGGTGAGCGCCATCCGGTCCAGCGCCTTCGCCTGGCCCGGCTCACCGCTCACCTGGCCCGCGAGCCACCAGTCCGGCGCCCGGAAAGCGGCGCGCTGGCCGACCAGGGCGCAGGCCGCGGACACCACGCCGTCGAGGATCACCGGCGTACGCCGCACCGCGCACTGGAGCAGGAAACCGGTCGCCGCGGCGAGGTCGGCGCTCGCCCACGGTCGCCAGCAGCTCCAGCTGGTCGCCGAGGACCGGCCGTGCCCGGCGCAGCGCGTCCCGGATGGCCGCGCACTTGCGCATCCACGCCAGGTCGTCGATGTGGACGCCGCCGCGCCCGGTGACCACGGAGGCGTCCGTGCCGCACAGGGCGGCGATCAGGGTGGCGGCGGCGGTCGTGCCGCCGACGCTCAGGTCACCGAGTACGACCAGATCGGTCCCGGAGTCGGCCTCCTCGTCGGCGATCGCCATGCCCAGGCGTACGGCCTGCTCGGCCTCCTCCACGGTGAGCGCGTCCTCGACGTCGATGCGCCCGCTGCCGCGCCGCACCCGGTGGCGTACGACGTCTTCGGGGAGCAGCTCCGGATCGCAGTCGAGTCCGGCGTCGACGATCCGCACCGACGCGCCCGTGCGGCGGGCCAGCACGGCGACGGGGCTCTCGCCGTCCAGCACGGCGCGCACGAGCCGGTGGGCGCTCCCCGCGGGACGGGCCGACACGCCCAGTTCCGCCACGCCGTGGTCACCGGCGAAGAGGACCACGCGGGCCCGCTCCACGGGCTTGACCCGTACGGACGCCTGCGCGGCCGACAGCCACTCACCCAGCTCGTCGAGCCGGCCGAGTGCGCCGGGCGGCACGATCAGCCGCTCCCGGCGCTCTTCGGCGTCGCGCCGCACGCCACCGTCCGGGCGCTCGATCAGGTCGGAAAAGTCGTCGAGGTTAAGCGAGCTCATTCGCCGAACAGTACCGGCACCGTCACTGACGACCCGTCAGCGGTTCGGGCGCCCCGCGGGCCCGCCCGTGCCCTCGGGCTCCGGGCGGGCGACGCGGCCGGGCCGGGTGCGCCACCGGGCGGCTCCAGCCCCTCCGGCGCTCGAAGGGCGGGGCCCGGAGCGGGACCCCGGAAGGCCGCACTCACCCGCGCCACCACCGTCGCCTGCCCCGCCACCACCAGCAGGACCTGCTCGCACTCCCCGGCGAACGCCGCGTTCAGCCGCCCCAGTTCGTCCCGGAACCGGCGCCCGCTGACCGTGGCCGGCACCACGCCCGACCCCACCTCGTTGCTCACCGCCACCACCGTCCGCCGCGTGGCCCGTACCGCCTCCACCAGCTCCGCCACCCGCTCCCGCAGCGCCCGCTGCCCGTCCGCCGCCCACTTCGCGTCGTCCCACGCCCCGACCCGGTCCATCGCGTCGGTCAGCCACAGCGCCAGGCAGTCGATCAGCAGCGGCGGCCGCGACCGCCGGCCAGCAGCGGCGCCAGCTCGCACGTCTCCTCGGTGTGCCACGCACCCGGCCTGCGCTCCCGGTGCAGTCCCACCCGCTCCGCCCACTCCTCGTCACCGCCCCGGGTGCGCTCGGTGGCGACGTACACCACCTCGGGGAAGGTCTCCAGGCGCCGCTCGGCCTCCACCGACTTGCCCGACCGCGCCCCGCCCAGCACCAGCGTCGCGCGCACATCCGGTACCGCGTGGTACTCGCCGACGACCACGGTCGTCCCGTCCGGCACGGCCCGCGCACCCGCCGCCGCGAGCCGCCGCTCCAGCTCGGGGCCCGGCGGCACGTCGTGGTCGAGGTGTACGGCGACGACGTCCGTGGCCGCACCGACGGCTCCGGCCGCCCGCAGCCGCGCCAGCGCGTCGGGCCGGCCCGTGATGTCGGCGACGACCATGTCGTACGTACGGCCGCCCGCTGCCACCCCGGCGGGAGCGCCGCCCGGCGGCAGGTACAGCAGCACCTCGCCGTCCGGCGAGGTCACCTCGTACCCCGTGCCGGGCGCGTCCATCGGGACGGCCCGCACCCGGTGCCCGCTGATCATCGTCAGCTCCCGCCCGTCCGGCACCCGCCCGGCCGCCGGCAGTCCGGCCGGCAGCTCCATCGGAGGGCCGTCGTGCGGATGCGTCAGCAGCACCTGCCGTACGCCGGTGAGCGAGTGCCGGCGCGGGCGGCTGCCAGCGCCGCCCCCCGTCGCAGGTCGAGCAGCAGCGCGTCGTCCACGAGCAGTGCGGTCGCCGCCCGCGCCAGGCCGCCGCGGGCGGTGGCGCATCGAGGCGCAGGGGCATTCGGGGCGGGGCAGGCCTGCCGGGGCCCCGTGCCGAGGAGAGTCAGTTCCACGAGGATGATCCTCCCGCGTCCCCGCCGGTGACGCGCGCCCGGATACCCCGGCTACTCTGCGGGGCAGGCTGTGCTGGACAAAAGCACGGGCGGGAACCGGGAGGCGAACATGGCGTGGACGTGGCGGTTCGAGAAGGCCGACGGTACGGAGGTCCAGCCGGCGGTGGTGCCGGAGGAGTTCACCACGCAGGGCGACGCGGAGTCGTGGATCGGCGAGGTCTGGAAGGACCTGGTCGAGGGCGGCGCCGACCAGGTGGTGCTCTTCGACGACGGCACGAAGATCTACGGCCCGATGAGCCTGCACGCCGAAGAGGTCTGACGGCCCGACGGCCCGACGGCTCGGCGGTGTGCGGACGTGACGGCCGGCCACGTGTTCCCGGCCGCAGGGTGGGCTCGCACCGGGCCCGCCCTGCGGCCGGGGCATGCCGGACGCGCCCTAGGTCTCGCCGAGGGTGACGTCCGCCGTGCGCTTCTCGCCGTCGCGCAGGTAGCGCTCCCGCACCCGGTCGCCCGGCTTGTGCGGGGCCAGCGCCTCCGCCAGCGAGGTGAGCGTGGTGATCGTGGTGGAGCCGACCGCGGTGATGACGTCCCCGGCCTCCAGGCCCGCCTGCGCCGCCGCGCCGTCCGGCTCGGCCGAGACGACGGCGACGCCGGCCGGTTCGAAGGTGCTGTTCACGACCGTACGGGCCGTGATCTCCAGGGCCGCCCGCCCCGAGTCGGTGACCCTGCCGTCCCTGATGATCTGGTCGCGACCGTTTTCACCAGCGAGGACGGGATCGCGAACCCGATCCCCGGCGCCGCGCTGCCGCCCAGGGCCGGGTCGGTCGCCGCGAGCGTCGGGATGCCGACGACCCTGCTGTCGAGGTCGACCAGCGCGCCCCCGCTGTTGCCCGGATTGATCGCGGCCGAGGTCTGCACCATGTTCGCGATGGTCGCGCCCGTCCCGCCGCCCGAACGCGGCTCGCTCACGGTCCTGCCGACCGCGGAGACGATGCCCTGCGTGACGCTGCTGGAAAGCCCCAGCGGACTCCCCATTGCCAGTACGATCTGCCCCACCTCGACCCCGGAGGAATCCGCGAACCTCGCGGCCCTCAGCCCGTCGGGAAGACGGTCGAGCTTGATGACGGCGAGGTCCTGCTCGGGGTAGGCGGCGACCAGCCTCGCGCCGAGCGTGGTACCGCCGGTGGCCGCCGTGACCTTGAAGTTCCTCTCCGGGCCGACCACATGGGCGTTGGTGACGACGTGCCCCTTGCCGTCGTAGACGACGCGACCCCAGACTGCCGGACGCTTCGATCTGCACGACCGAGGGCAGCACTTCCCGGATCACCTCTTGGTAGTCGTTCTGCAGGTCCTCCCGCGCCCCGGGCGCCACCGGCGCTCCCGCGTCCGCGGTGGACGCCGGAGAGTCGGGCGCCGTGTCCGGGGCGGAACAACCACTCAGACCCAGCAGCGCGACCGCGCAGGCTCCGGCGGTCAGGGGCAGCAGGATCCGACGGCGCGCACGGCTGGGGTTACGTGATCCATCCATGCCTGGAGTGTCCCTTTTGCGGAAATCCCAGGCCCGTGGAGCGGGTCCATCAGAGGGCCGCCGGGCTTCTCAGCCGCGTACGCCGCACAGGTGCAGCAGCGCCGCGACCTGCCGGTAGGGGTCGGTGCGCCCGGCCCGGTCCTCCAGGGCCAGTACCCGCTCCAGCTCCTCCGGGGAGAGCTCCGCCCCGTCGCCCTCGACGTGGTCGGTGAAGACCCGCACGCCGTACCAGGCGTGCAGCGGGGCGGCGATCCCGGCGAGGGTCGCCCTCAGCGCGCCGAGCCGGTCGGCGCGGACCGGCAGGCCGAGCCGGTTGGTGTACGTGTCCGAGCCGAAGGCGGCGAGCGCCCCCGCCCAGTCCCCGGCGAGGCCGGGCCGCATCGCGAGCGCATCGGCGTTCCGTACGAGCAGCGACAGCAGTCCGCCGGGCGCCAGCATCCTCGCCAGGCCCGCGACCATGGCGTCGGGCTCCTGGACGTGCATCAGCACGCCGTGGCACAGCACCACGTCGAAACTGCCGGGCAGGAAGTGGACCCCGGTCTCCGTGCCGTCGCCCTCGATCAGGTGCACCCGCTCGCGGATGCCCTCGGGCTCACCGGCGAGCGCCTCGCGCGCCGCCGCCAGCATGTCCCGGTCGGACTCCAGGCCGGTCACCTTGTGACGGCCCGGGCCAGGCGCAGGGCCTGCGCGCCCCGGCCCATGCCGACGTCGAGCACGGCGAGCCGCCGGCCCACCGGGAAGCGGGCCGATATCTGCTCGTCGAGCCGGCGGGCGACCAGTTCCTGGCTGACGGTGTCGCGCAAGGCGCCGGCGCCCTTCGGCGAGCCGGCCGCCGCGCCCTGGGGCCGGGACGTGCCCGTGATGTCCGCTGCGTCCGCGCTCAGGGCCGTTCCCCGCGCTTGACCTGGGGCTTCGGCAGACGCAGGCGGCGCATCTGGAGCGTACGCATCAGGCCGTAGGCCACGGCGCCGCGCTTCGGCTCGTTCGGGAAGCGCTCGTTCAGCTGCTTCTTGAGCCGGATGACCAGGCCGATCGAGTCGATCACGATCATCACGATCACACCGAGCCACAGCAGCAGCGCGATGTTCTGGATGTTGCTGATGCGGATCATGCTGAGGACGAGGATCACCACCGCGAGCGGCAGGAAGAACTCGGCCACGCAGAAGCGGGAGTCGACGAAGTCGCGCACGAAACGGCGGACGGGGCCCTTGTCACGGGCCGGCAGGTAGCGCTCGTCTCCGCTCGCCAGTGCCTCCCGCTGCCTTGCCAGGTCCGCACGGCGGGCTTCGCGCTGACGCTTCATCGCCTCCTTGCGGTTCGCCGGGGTCGCCGCCACGCTGCGGCGCTGCGACTGTGCGACAGCGCGCTTCGGGGTGGGGCGGCCCTTCGGGGCCTGCGGATCACGGGGCTGCTTGGAGAGGTCCACCTGCACCTTGTCGGTGGGGGCCTTCTCTTCCTTGGAGGAACGGCTACGGAACACAAAACCCAAGGGTACGGGGTGCCGGGCATGGACCACAGCCCTGAGGGGAACGATCCCGCAACGGTCGGTTTCCCCGGCTGTCACCTACTCCCTGGGCTGGAGCCCGGCGGGCCGTAGTCGTCCTGGAGGAGGAGCGCATCGGCCCGCGAACAGTGCGGTAATGGATGCAGGGCCCGTAATGTGGGTTCAAGTGCTGGAGCCGGAGTCCGTAGTCCGTCAGAAGGGGGCGCGCGAAGCCCATGAGCGGTGTCATGAAGCGTATGGGGATGATCTTCCGCGCGAAGGCAAACAAGGCCCTTGACCGGGCCGAGGATCCGCGCGAGACCCTCGATTACTCGTATCAGAAGCAGCTGGAGCTGCTGCAGAAGGTACGCCGCGGTGTCGCCGATGTGGCGACGTCGCGCAAGCGCCTCGAACTGCAGCTGAACCAGTTGCAGGGCCAGTCCTCCAAGCTGGAGGACCAGGGGCGCAAGGCGCTCGCGCTCGGCCGGGAGGACCTCGCCCGCGAGGCGCTGTCCCGCCGTGCCGCGCTGCAGCAGCAGGTCACCGACCTGGAGACGCAGCACCGGACGCTCCAGGGCGAGGAGGAGAAGCTGACGCTCGCCGCGCAGCGCCTCCAGGCCAAGGTCGACGCCTTCCGCACGAAGAAGGAGACCATCAAGGCCACCTACACCGCCGCGCAGGCGCAGACCCGGATCGGCGAGGCCTTCTCCGGCATCTCCGAGGAGATGGGCGACGTCGGCCTGGCGATCCAGCGGGCCGAGGACAAGACCGCGCAGCTCCAGGCACGGGCCGGCGCGATCGACGAGCTGCTGGCCTCCGGCGCCCTGGACGACCCGTCCGGGATGGCGAAGGACGACATCGCCGCCGAGCTGGACCGCATCTCCGGTGGTACGGATGTGGAGCTGGAGCTGCAGCGCATGAAGGCCGAGCTGGCGGGCGGTCCGACGGCGCAGCAGCAGGCGCTCGAAGGCGGCGCGCAGGACGGGACGCAGCAGTCGCAGCCCCGGCACAACTTCGACAAGCAGTAGGCCGCCCTCACTCCACCAAGGGAGAACGTCGTGATCGTACGGATCATGGGGGAGGGGCAGGTGAAGCTGGCCGACAGCCACTTCGCCGAGCTGAACAAGCTGGACGACGAACTGCTCGCCGAAATGGAGAGCGGGGACGAGTCCGGCTTCCGGCGCACGCTCGGTGCGCTCCTCGAAGCGGTACGCCGCCTCGGGGAGCCGTTGCCGGACGAGTCCCTGGAACCTTCGGAACTGATCCTCCCGTCGCAGGACGCGACGCTGGACGAGGTCCGCGAGATGCTGACCGACGACGGCCTGATCCCCGGCTGACCGGGCGGGGAGCGGCCCCGCGCCCCTCCCCGCACGCCGTACCGTTGCGCCATGACTGCCCTCGGTACGGGTTACGCCCGGTCCCGGTGCTGGCTCCGCGCACACCCTCTCGCGCTCGACGCCGCCCTGGCGCTCGCCGCGCTGGTGATGATCGTGGCCGGGGCCTTCGCCGACCCGCACGGCGGCCCCAACGGGCCGACCTTCGGCACCCGGGTCCCCGGAGCCCGCAGCATCGTCCTGATGGTGATCGGCTCCGCCGCCCTCGTCCTGCGGCGCCGCAGACCCATGGCCGTACTCGCCTTCACGGGCGTGGTCACGCTCGTCGAGCTCGTCGCGGGCGACCCGCCGGCGCCCGTCGCGATGAGCGCCGTCATCGCGCTCTACACCGTCGCGTCCCGCACGGACCGCCCCACCACCTGGCGCGTGGGCCTGCTGACGATGACCGGCCTGACGGCCGCCGCGATGTGCTTCGGTTCCGGCCCCTGGTACTCCCAGGAGAACCTGGGGATCTTCGCCTGGACCGGTATCGGGGCGACCGCCGGAGACGCCGTACGCAGCCGCCGCGCCTTCGTCGACGCCATCCGTGAACGCGCCGAACGTGCCGAGCGCACCCGGGAGGAGGAGGCCCGCCGCCGTGTCGCGGAGGAGCGTCTGCGCATCGCCCGCGACCTCCACGACGTCGTCGCCCACCACATCGCTCTCGTCAACGTCCAGGCGGGCGTCGCGGCCCACGTCATGGACAAGCGCCCCGACCAGGCCAAGGAAGCCCTCGCGCACGTACGGGACGCCAGCCGCTCCGCGCTGAACGAGCTGCGCGCCACCGTCGGCCTGCTCCGCCAGTCCGGCGACCCCGAGGCCCCGACCGAACCCGCCCCCGGCCTCGCCGCCGCCTCGACCAGCTCCTGGAGACCTTCCGCCACGCGGGTCTCCCGGTGGAGGTGGCCAGGCCGGACAACGAGGCGGCCGCCCCTCTCCCCGCCGCCGTCGACCTCGCGGCGTACCGGATCATCCAGGAGTCCCTGACCAACGTCCAGAAGCACGCGGGCCCGCACGCCAGGGCCGAGGTGAGTGTGGTCCGCGTCGGCCCGTCCGCCGAAGTCACGGTGATCGACAACGGCGCGGGGACGGCGGGGGCGGAGGGCCCCGGAGCCGGCGGCGGCCACGGCTTCACCGGGATGCGCGAGTGCGTCACGCCCTCGGCGGGACCCTGACCGCGGGCCCCCGCTACGGCGGCGGGTTCCGCGTGCATGCGATCCTGCCGTTCAAGGCGCGTACCGGTACGGGGGAAGACAGATGACGACGGCCACGACCATCCGCGTCCTGCTCGCCGACGACCAGGCGCTCCTGCGCAGCGCCTTCCGGGTCCTGGTGGACTCCGAGCCCGACATGGAGGTCGTCGGCGAGGCCGCGGACGGCGCCCGGGCCGTCGAACTCGCCCGCGCCCTGCGCGCCGACGTCGTCCTGATGGACATCCGCATGCCCGGTACGGACGGCCTCGCCGCCACGCGCATGATCAGTGAGGACCCGGAGCTGTCCGCGGTGCGCGTCGTCATGCTGACGACCTTCGAGGTCGACGAGTACGTCGTGCAGTCCCTGCGCGCCGGTGCCTCCGGCTTCCTCGGCAAGGGGGCGGAGCCGGACGAGCTGCTCAACGCCATCCGTATCGCCGCGGCCGGTGAGGCCCTGCTCTCGCCCGTCGCCACGAAGGGCCTGATCGCCAAGTTCCTCGCCCAGGGCGGCACGGCGGAGGACGACGAGGCCACCGCGGCCCGCGCCGAACGGCTCTCGGCGCTGACCGTGCGCGAGCGCGAGGTCCTCGTCCAGGTCGCGGGCGGCCACTCCAACGACGAGATCGCCGAGCGGCTGGTCGTCAGCCCGCTCACCGTCAAGACCCATGTGAACAGGGCGATGGCGAAGCTCGGCGCCCGCGACAGGGCCCAACTGGTGGTAATCGCGTACGAATCGGGCCTTGTGCGGCCGAGGGTGGAGTGAAGGTGTAGGGACGCGTACTCCAGCTGCGGTATGCGCGGCACAAGAAAGGCACCTGGGAGCGACGGATCGCCCTCTTCGCATGGCTGATCGTATAAGCGGACCACCGTGTCCGCCTGCCTCGCACGCCACAGAAGAGAGACCCACCCATGTCCTGGCTGTCCAGATTCAGCCTCGCTCAGCGGGCGCTGATCGGTCTGATGTCGATCATCGCGATCGTCTTCGGCGCCATCGCGATACCGCAGCTCAAGCAGCAGCTGCTGCCCACCATCGAGTTCCCGATGGTCTCCGTGCTGGCGCCCTATCAGGGTGCGTCCCCCGACGTGGTCGAGAAGCAGGTCGTCGAACCGCTCGAGAACACCATCAAGGCAGTCGACGGCATCACCGGCGTCACCTCCACGGCGAGCGAGGGCAACGCCGTGATCATGGCCCAGTTCGACTACGACAACGACACCAAACAGCTCGTCGCCGACGTCCAGCAGGCCGTGAACCGCTCCCGCGCCCAGCTGCCCGCCGACGTCGACCCGCAGGTCGTGGCCGGCTCGACGGACGACATACCGACCGTCCTGCTCGCCGTCACCTCGGCCCAGGACCAGCAGGCGCTCGCCGACCGGCTGGAGAACACCGTCGTCCCCCGCCTGGAGGACATCGACGGTGTGAGCCAGGTCGGCATCGACGGTGTACGGGAGCTCCAGGTCGCCGTCACCCCCGACGACAAGAAGCTCGCGGCGGCCGGCCTCAACGTCTCCGCGCTCAGCCAGGCCCTCCAGGCGGGCGGCGCCACCGTCCCGGGCGGTTCCTTCGCCGAGGACGGCAAGAGCCGTACGGTCCAGGTCGGCGGCGGCTACACGTCGCTGAAGCAGATCGAGGACCTGCGCGTCACCGCTGCCGCCACCGGCGCACCCGCCGGCCAGGGGGGCAAGCCGCCGAAGCCGGTACGCCTCGGTGACGTCGCCACCGTCAAGGAGCAGCCCGCCACCGCGGTCTCCATCACCCGTACCAACGGCAAGCCCAGCCTGTCCCTGGCCATCACCATGGACCAGGACGGCAGCGCCGTCGCCATCTCCGACGCGGTCACGGACCTCCTCCCCGACCTGCGCGCGAGCATCGGCGCGGACAGCGAGATCGCGGTCGTCTTCGACCAGGGCCCGGCCGTCTCCAAGTCGATCTCCGGCCTGACCACCGAGGGCGCCCTCGGTCTGGTCTTCGCCGTGATCGTCATCCTGGTCTTCCTGGCGTCGATCCGTTCGACGCTCGTCACGGCCATCTCCATCCCGCTGTCGGTCGTCCTCGCGCTGATCGTGCTGTGGACCCGCGACCTGTCGCTCAACGTCCTCACGCTCGGCGCGCTGACCATCGCGATCGGCCGCGTCGTCGACGACTCGATCGTGGTCCTGGAGAACATCAAGCGTCACCTGGCGTACGGCGAGGAGCGCCACTCGGCGATCATCACCGCGGTCAAGGAGGTGGCCGGTGCGGTCACCGCGTCCACGCTGACCACCGTCGCGGTCTTCCTGCCGATCGGCCTGGTCGGCGGCATGGTGGGCCAGCTGTTCGGCTCGTTCTCCCTCACCGTCACGGCCGCCCTGCTCGCTTCGCTGCTGGTGTCCCTCACCGTGGTGCCGGTCTTCTCGTACTGGTTCCTGCGCGCGCCCAAGGGCTCCGAGGGCGTCGACCCGGCGGAGCTGCGCCGCAAGGCGGAGGAGAAGGAGCGGCGCAGCCCGCTCCAGCGGATGTACGTCCCGGTCCTGCGCTTCGCGACCCGCCGCCGCCTCACCAGCCTGGCCATCGCGATCGTCGTCCTTCTCGGTACGTTCGCCATGGCGCCGCTGCTGAAGACCAACTTCCTCGACCAGGGCGAGCAGGACACCCTGTCCGTCACCCAGGAGCTGGAGCCGGGCACCAGCCTGGCCGCCGCCGACCGGGCCGCGCTGAAGGTCGAGAAGGCGCTCGACTCCATCGACACGATCAAGGACTACCAGGTCACGGTCGGCTCCTCGGGCTTCGCGGCCGCCTTCGGCGGAGGCACGGGCGCCAACCAGGCGACGTACCAGCTGACGCTCGAGGACGCCTCCGACTTCGAGGCCACCCAGGACCGGATCGACGAGGAACTGGGCAAGCTCGACGGCATCGGCGAGACCACGATCGGCGCGGGCGGCGGCTTCGGCAGCCAGGACCTGAGCGTCGTGGTCAAGGCCGGTGACGGCGATGTGCTGAAGAAGGCGTCCGAGCAGGTGCGGGACGCGGTCGCGACCCTCGACGACGTCACGGACGTCCAGAGCGACCTGGCCCAGAGCGTGCCCCGGATCTCCGTCAAGGCCAACGACAAGGCGGCCGCCGCGGGCTTCAACCAGGCCACGCTCGGCGCCGCCGTCACCCAGGCGGTGCGCGGCACCACCTCGGGCAAGGCGATCCTGGACGACACCGAGCGCGATGTCGTCGTGAAGTCGGCCAGGCCGGCCACCACGATGGACGAGCTGAAGAAGCTGAACCTCGGCCAGGTGAAGCTCGGTGACATCGCCGACGTGAAGCTGGTCGCGGGGCCGGTCTCGCAGACCCGGATCGACGGCGCCCGCGCCGCGACGATCACGGCCAAGCCGACCGCCGACAACACGGGCGCGGTGACCGCCGCGCTCCAGACGGAGATCACCGAGCTCAAGAAGAAGCTGCCGGAGGGCGCGAGCGTCGAGATCGGCGGCGTCTCCTCCGACCAGAACGAGGCGTTCGCCCAGCTCGGCCTGGCCATGCTGGCGGCCGTCGCGATCGTCTTCATGCTGCTGGTGGCGACGTTCCGCTCGCTCGTCCAGCCGCTGATCCTGCTGGTGTCCATCCCGTTCGCGGCGACCGGCGCGCTCGGCCTGCTGCTCCTCACCGGTACGCCGATGGGCGTTCCGGCGATGATCGGCATGCTGATGCTGATCGGCATCGTGGTCACCAACGCGATCGTGCTGATCGACCTGATCAACCAGTACCGGGCCCAGGGCCTAGGAGTCGTCGAGGCGGTCCTGGAGGGCGGGCGTCACCGTCTGCGCCCGATCCTGATGACGGCACTCGCGACGATCTTCGCGCTGCTGCCGATGGCACTGGGCATCACCGGCGAGGGCGGTTTCATCTCGAAACCGCTGGCGATCGTGGTGATCGGCGGTCTGATCACGTCGACGCTGCTGACACTGCTGCTGGTGCCGACGCTGTACGCGATGGTGGAGCTCCGCAAGGAGCGCCGGGCCGGGAAGAAGGCGGCCACGCGGCGGCGAAGGCGGGCGACCCGGCGCCGTCCGGCTCCGGGTCGCCGGAGCAGGAGCCGGAGCCGGCGAAGATCTGACCGGCGTACGGTACGGCACGGCGGTGAGCCCCGGCCCCCTTCTCCAGGGGGCCGGGGCTCACCGCGTTCCGGGCCCGGCCGGGTCCGCTCAGGGCTCCGGCACCTCGGGCGGCCCCTCCGGGACGGCGTGCACCTCGACCGGATCGTTCCCGGGCTTTCCGCCGGGGCCGGGACAGGCCGAGGCCCGCGCGGCGATCTCCAGGGCCCGTTCCTCGTTCTTGACGTCGACCACCCAGTAGCCGGCCAGGATGCGCCCGGGCTCCGCCGGTCCGTCGGTCACCTTCGCCCGGCCGTCGTCCATCGCCCGTACCGTCTTGACCATCGCGGGCCCGCCGAGACCACGGGCCTCCACCAGCTCGCCCGCCGCGCCGATCTCCTGGTTGAGCGCGTCCATGTGCGCGAACATCGCCAGCATGTCGTCCTTGGAGAACGACGACATCATGCCGTCCCACTCGTCGGCGGGCACGTTCATCTGGATCATGTACTGCATGTTCCTCACCCTTCCGGGGTGCTGATGGCCTTGTGCAGTGGTAGACGCCGGGACGCTGCAGAACTCATCGCTTCCCACGCTTGCAGGTAAGCCGCAGCCCCGCACCCGGTAACGCAGGTAAGGGGCACCCCGCGATGCGGGGTGCCCCTTACCTGCGTTACGAGAAGCGGGAGGCGCGGCTACGGCAGCGCCAGCATCCGCTCCAGCGCGAGCTTCGCGAACTGCTCGGTCTCGCGCTCGACCTCGATGCGGTTGACGAGGTTGCCCTCGGCCAGCGACTCCAGCGCCCACACCAGGTGCGGCAGGTCGATGCGGTTCATGGTCGAGCAGAAGCAGACCGTCTTGTCGAGGAAGACGACTTCCTTGCCCTCCGGGGCGAACCGGTTGGCGAGCCGCTGCACCAGGTTCAGCTCGGTGCCGATGGCCCACTTGGAGCCGGCCGGAGCCGCCTCCAGCATCTTGATGATGTACTCCGTCGAGCCGACGTAGTCGGCGGCCGCCACCACCTCGTGCTTGCACTCGGGGTGCACGAGGACGTTGACGCCCGGGATGCGCTCGCGCACGTCGTTGACGGACTCGACCGAGAAGCGCCCGTGCACCGAGCAGTGCCCGCGCCACAGGATCATCTTCGCGTTCCGCAGCTCCTCGGCGGTCAGGCCGCCGCCCGGCTTGTGCGGGTTGTACAGGACGCAGTCGTCCAGCGACATTCCCATGTCCCGCACCGCGGTGTTGCGCCCCAGGTGCTGGTCGGGAAGGAAGAGCACCTTGTCGCCCTGCTCGAAGGCCCAGTCCAGCGCCCGCTTGGCGTTCGACGACGTACAGATCGTCCCGCCGTGCTTGCCGGTGAACGCCTTGATGTCGGCGGAGGAGTTCATGTACGACACGGGCACGACCTGCTCGGCCACCCCCGCCTCGGTCAGCACGTCCCAGCACTCGGCGACCTGCTCGGCGGTGGCCATGTCGGCCATCGAGCAGCCCGCCGCCAGGTCGGGGAGTACGACCTTCTGGTCGTCGGAGGTCAGGATGTCCGCGGACTCGGCCATGAAGTGCACGCCGCAGAAGACGATGTACTCGGCCTCCGGCCTGGCGGCCGCGTCCTTGGCCAGCTTGAAGGAGTCCCCGGTGACATCGGCGAACTGGATGACCTCGTCACGCTGGTAGTGGTGGCCGAGGACGAAGACCTTGTCCCCGAGCTTTTCCTTGGCCGCGCGGGCGCGCTCCACCAGGTCCGGGTCCGAGGGCGAGGGCAGGTCGCCGGGGCAGTCCACGCCGCGCTCGCTCCTGGCGTCGCCTCGCGGCCGAGCAGCAGGAGGGCGAGCGGCGTCGGCTGGACGTCCAGTGGCTGGGCGGTGGTCACGGCACGCACCCTTTCTTGTCTGCGAACACGCTTTTCGTCGATTTGACGTTATCTATCATAACCGCTTCATGTCACTTTGACGATGCCGATGTCGTCGATGTGACGAATTGCCGTCGGCTCCGGCCCCGTGCCCCCGCGGAACGGTGTGTGCGAGCATGAATGGAGAAGACAAGCGCTCAGGCCCGGAATGAATCCGCGGCCGCGCCGGTTGCAATCGTCGGCAAGCAGTCCGTACAACCCGGGAGAGATGTAGATGTCCGTTCAGGACGACAAGACCACCGTGAGCGACGGCATTCTCCTGTCCGACGCCGCCGCGGCCAAGGTCAAGGCCCTGCTGGACCAGGAAGGCCGGGACGACCTGGCGCTGCGCGTCGCCGTGCAGCCCGGTGGCTGCTCCGGTCTGCGGTACCAGCTCTTCTTCGACGAGCGCTCGCTCGACGGTGACGTCGTCAAGGACTTCGACGGCGTCAAGGTCGTCACCGACCGCATGAGCGCCCCGTACCTGGGCGGCGCCTCCATCGACTTCGTCGACACCATCGAGAAGCAGGGCTTCACGATCGACAACCCGAACGCCACGGGCTCCTGCGCCTGCGGTGACTCGTTCAGCTAAATCTGAACCGCGATCTGAACCGCGCGTGAGAGAAGGCGGCCGCCCCGGACCGGGACGGCCGCCTTCTTTGCGCTCTGCGGCGTACGGGCCTAAGCGCGCGGCACCGTCTCGCCGCTCCGCGCGTCCACGACCTTCCGGCCGTCCAGCGGCTTGTCGAGCGTCACGGTCTCCGTCAGCTCCTTGGCGATCATGATGCAGGCCCTCCCCGGATCCGGACTGGTCTCGGTGATCCTCACCTTCACCACTTTGCCCTCCTCGCTCGCCTTCGCGCCGTAGTCGCTGCACACCCCGCCCCAGAAGTGCAGGGTCAGCTCGCGCCCGTCGGCGCTGTACGACTCGACGTGCCGCGCAGGCGCCGAGGGCTCTCCGCTCTCGGGCGGAGCCGGCGGAGCGCTCTCGCGCGGCGACGGCGCCGCGGGCGGCTCGGCCAGGTAGTCCGGGTCGACCGCGGGGTGCGTGACGGTGAAGGGCTGCGCGCCGCCTCCCGGCTTCACCTCGAAGAGCCACGAGGGTACGAGCGCCTGCCGTCCGTCGACGTACTGCGCCGCCAGCCCGAAGACCGCCCTGCCCACGGTCACGGGCTCCGGCGCGGCCGGCGGCTGCCCGCCGTCCGTCTCGCACGCGCCGCGGTCCGGCGCCGGCCGCACGGTCCTCGGCCCCGTGGGGGACGGGCGTGGCACAGCCGCCGATGCCGGTCTTGCCGGCGCCCTCACCGGCCCTGTTCAGCTGCTCCAGCACCTCACCCGCGCTGATCACCGGGTACTCGGCGCCCTTCGTCAGGCTCTTCAACTGCCCGCTGCCCCCCACCAGCCGGCCGTCGGGGCCGATCTGGAGCCCGGTCGCCCAGCCGTACGTCGGCAGCCCGCCCACCTTCGGGTCGGCGTTCACCACCCGCACCGCGCCCATCAGCTGGCGTGCGTCCAGCTCGGCGTCGCCCTGGCCCACCGCCTTCAGCACCGGCGCCGCCGCCTCCTTCGCGGCTTTCTCGCTCACCGCGGACTCCTGGCCGCCGGGCGCGTAGGAGGTGTCGGAACACTTCTCGCGCTTGGCGCAGTTGTCGCTGCCGCCCCGGCCGTACTGTGCGAAGGTCCAGGTGCCCGGCGCCTGCCTGTTGACCTGGAGCACCGGCCCCGAGCCGTCCTTGGTGACGCCGGCCTTCCAGGCCGGGCCCTCCACGCGCGGCTTGCCCGGTAGGCCGAGCGCCTCGGCCAGTCGCGCCACCTCGGCCTCGGTGACCGTGCCCGACGCCCGGTACACAGGGGCGGAACCGGGCCCCTTCGGCAGCTTCCCCGCCGCGCGGTAGGTCACCCCGCCGTTCGGATCGGGCTCACCGGACGCGATGCCCGGAGCGCCGCCCCCACGGCCGTCGAGGTTCAGCGCGCGGCGTGCCGTCGCCCGCCGCCACGCCGCTCCCGGTGCCGCTGCCGCCCGGTGCGGTCGACGCCCAGTACGCCGCGCCGCCCCCGGCCAGCAGCACCGCCGCGGCCACTGAGGCGGCGACCAATGGGGAACGCCGCCCGCGGGCGCTGACTGCGTCCTCTTCCGGTCGCTCGGTGCTCACCGCATCGCTCCTTCGGCTGTTCGGCCGTCCTGTGTCGTATGTCGTATCCCTTTTACGGGGGACACCGGTGGGACGGAACGGGGGAGCGCGCGGTTCCCCCGTATGCCGCAGGAGGAGGGCTCAACCGCCGTATTCGGACATCCCGCCCACCAGCCGTGCCGAGGCGGGCGGCACGGAGATCCCGTGGATCAGGGAGGCCGGCACGGGAGCCGGCGCGGGAGCCGCGGGCACCGCCCAGTGCGGGACCATCCGGGCGCAGACCCCGCGCAGTTCCTCCAGGCCGCCGTCCTGCTCGGCCCGGACGGACACCATGACGCTGTGCTTGTGCATGCGGGACACTCCCGTAGCTCTCGGGGCCGCACGTCCACGGACCCTGACATGGGCACCGTAGGCACCTCGGGCAACGGAAAAAAGCCCTACTATTGGGTAGTTTTGCCGCTTAGTGCGAGAGGGCTACGACCGGGTAGCGTGAACTGTCCTCACCCCTCGCCCGCAGGAGCGTCCTCGCCGTGCGTATCGCAGTCACCGGCTCCATCGCCACCGACCACCTCATGACCTTCCCCGGCCGCTTCGCCGACCAGCTGGTCGCGGACCAGCTGCACACGGTCTCGCTGTCCTTCCTCGTCGACAACCTCGACGTACGCCGGGGCGGAGTCGGCCCGAACATCTGCTTCGGCATGGGCCAGCTCGGCGGCAACCCGATCCTGGTCGGCGCCGCCGGCTCGGACTTCGACGAGTACCGCGCCTGGCTCGACCGGCACGGAGTGGACACCGGCTCGGTGCGCATCTCCGAGGTCCTGCACACCGCCCGCTTCGTGTGCACCACCGACGCCGACCACAACCAGATCGGCTCCTTCTACACGGGCGCCATGAGCGAGGCCCGCCAGATCGAGCTCCAGGCGGTCGCCGAGCGCGTCGGCGGCCTCGACCTGGTACTGATCGGCGCGGACGACCCCGAGGCGATGCTCCGCCACACGGAGGAGTGCAAGACCCGCTCCATCCCGTTCGCCGCGGACTTCTCCCAGCAGATCGCCCGCATGTCCGGCGACGACATCCGCACGCTGCTCGACGGCGCGACCTACCTCTTCTCCAACGAGTACGAGAAGGGGCTCATCGAGTCCAAGACCGGCTGGACCGACGCCGAGATCCTCGGCAGGGTCGGCCACCGCATCACCACCCTCGGCTCCCGCGGTGTCCGCATCGAGCGCGTCGGCGAGGAGCCGGTGCTCGTCGGATGCCCGGAGGAGGAGAGCAAGGTCGACCCGACCGGTGTCGGCGACGCCTTCCGCGCCGGATTCCTGTCCGGCCTCGCCTGGGGCGTCGGCCTCGAACGCGCCGCGCAGGTCGGCTGCATGCTGGCGACCCTGGTCATCGAGACCCTCGGCACCCAGGAGTACACGCTGCGCCGCGCCAACTTCATGGACCGCTTCACGAAGGCGTACGGCGACGAGGCGGCGGAAGAGGTCCGGGCGCACCTGTCCTGACCCGGGACGCCCTCCGGGGTCTCCCAGGGCGCCGGACGGACGGGAGGACCAGCCGCCCGGCGCCCGGTGTCCGGGGCGGAGTCCCCGGACACCGGAGCCGCGAAGGGCCACAGGGGGAGGGGCGGACGGCGGAAAGCGCCGCAGGCCCGCCCGTCCGCACCCCTCAGGCGAGCCGCCGCACCACGTACGCCGCGCCCCGCTCCGCCGCCCGCTCGCCCACGTACTCCTGCCCCCGCATCCCGCACCACGCCGGAATGTCCAGCCGCGCCGCCTCGTCGTCCGACAGCACCGTCACCGTCCCCCCGACCGGCACGTCGCCGATCACCTTGGCCAGCTCGATCACCGGGACCGGGCACCGCTTGCCGAGCGAGTCCACGACGAGCGACGGCGCGCCGGACTGTTCGGCGGCAGGCGGCGCGACCGGCGCGCCCAGCCGCTCCCGCACCCCCGCCACCGCACCCGGCAGCACCTCCAGGAAGCGGTCCACGTCCTGCGCCTGGGTCCCCGGCGGGAGCGAGACCCGGACGTTGCCCTCCGTCAGCACCCCCATCGCCCGCAGCACGTGACTGGGCGTGAGCGTGCTGCTCGTACAGGACGAACCGGACGATACGGAAAAACCTGCCCGGTCCAGCTCGTGCAGCAGCGTCTCCCCGTCGACGTACAGGCACGAGAAGGTGACCAGGTGCGGCAGTCGCCGCACCGGATCGCCGACCACCTCCACGTCCGGTACGAGCTCGGGCACCCGGGCCCGGATCCGCTCCACCAGTGTCCGCAGCCGCGCCGCCTCGCCGGCCGCCTCCGTCCGTACGGCCCGCAGCGAGGCGGCCGCCGCCACGATGGCCGGCAGGTTCTCGAAACCGGCCGCCCGCCCGGACTCCCGCTCGTCGGCTGGCCCTTGGGGGGCGAACCGCACCCCCTTGCGTACGGCCAGCAGCCCGACCCCCGCGGGGCCGCCCCACTTGTGGGCGCTCGCGGTCAGCAGCGACCAGTCCCCCTCCACCGGACCCCACCCCAGCGACTGCGCCGCGTCCACCAGCAGCGGCACACCCACCGCCCGGCACTCCTGTGCGATTTCGGCCACCGGCTGTTCGGTGCCGACCTCGTGGTTGGCGGTCTGCAGGCACGCCAGCGCCGTGTCCTCGCGCAGCGCCCGCGCGTACGCCCCGGGGGCCACCCGGCCCGTCCGGTCCACCGGGACCTCCGTCGTCGTGCCGCCCCCGCCCTCGTGCTCGGCGGCCGAATGGAGCACGGAGGAGTGCTCGACGGCGGAGACGACCAGGTGGCGGCCGACACGCCGGCGCGCGGCGAGTGCGCCGGAGATCCCGGAGTGCACCGCGCGGGTGCCGGAAGAGGTGAACACGAGCTCGTCCGGGCGGCACCCCACGGCCTCCGCCGCCGCCTCGCGGGCCGCGTCCAGCAGCAGCCTGGCGCGCCGCCCCTCGCGGTAGAGACGGGCAGGGTCGGCCCACCCCTCGTCGAGCGAGGCCAGCAGGGCCTGCCGGGCGACGGGATGCAGGGGGGCGGAGGACGCGGCGTCGAAGTAGGGCACGCCGCCACGCTAATCGCCGTTGCGGCGGGCCGGTGCCCCGCCACCAGGGAAATGGCCGTCAGGAGACGGGCGGAGGCCGTGATTCCACCGAGAAGCCATCCCTTCGGGGAGGGGTACGGCGCGTTGGGCACCCTCCCCGCGCGGCCCCAAATAGCGTCCAGTAGGGTTTGGTCCGCATAAACATCCAAACCCCTGCCCGCGTCAGGGCCGGCGACCGACCAGCGAGACGGCCGCGACCCACCGCGCGGGCGAGACTCTCGGGAAGGCGCTACGTGAGTCCCAACGGCTCCGACCGCTCGTCGCGGCGCCCGATGCGGCGGAAGCTGCTCCAGGTGCTGACCGCGGGCGTGGTCCTGGCGACCGCCTCTGGTTGCTCGTACACATGGGAGGACTTCCCCCGCCTCGGGATGCCTACCCCGGTCACCGAAGAGGCTCCCAGGATTCTCTCCCTCTGGCAGGGCTCGTGGGCGGCAGCGCTCATCACGGGCGTCCTGGTGTGGGGACTGATCCTGTGGAGCGTCTTCTTCCACCGGCGTAGCCGCACCAAGGTCGAAGTACCTCCGCAGACCCGGTACAACATGCCCATCGAGGCGCTGTACACCGTGGTCCCGCTCATCATCGTCTCGGTCCTCTTCTACTTCACCGCGCGCGACGAGTCGAAGCTCCTCGCGCTCGAGGACAAGCCGGCCCACACCATCAACGTGGTCGGCTTCCAGTGGAGCTGGGGCTTCAACTACGTGGAGGACGTGGACGGCGACGCCGCCACGGGAGCCAAGCCCGCCAAGGAGCTCGGTTCCATCCCCGACCGGTACGCCAAGCAGTTCCCCGCGGGGGCCGAAGGCGTCCACGCGGTCGGCACGCCGGGCGAGCGAAACCCCCAGAACGGCAATCCGGGCCCGACCCTGTGGCTGCCCAAGGGAGAGAAGGTCCGGTTCGTCCTGACCTCCCGCGACGTCATCCACTCCTTCTGGGTGGTGCCGTTCCTGATGAAGCAGGACGTCATCCCCGGTTACACCAACGTCTTCGAGGTGACCCCCACCCGTGAGGGCACCTTCATGGGCAAGTGCGCCGAGCTGTGCGGCGTCGATCACTCCCGGATGCTCTTCAACGTCAAGGTGGTCTCCCCGGAGCGCTACCAGCAGCACCTCAAGGAGCTGGCGGAGAAGGGGCAGACCGGCTACATCCCGTCCGGTATCGCGCAGCTCGACACGGCCAGGAACGCGGGAGCGAGCAAACTGTGACCATCCTCAACGAACCTCACGGTGGCGCAGCGGCCGACGAGGTGTCTCACCAGAACGAGCTGCCGGTACGGCGCAAGGAGCCGGGAAACCTGGTGGTGAAGTGGCTGACCACCACTGACCACAAGACCATCGGCTCGCTCTACCTGATCACGTCGTTCGTGTTCTTCTGCGTCGGCGGACTCATGGCGCTCTTCATGCGCGCCGAACTGGCCCGTCCCGGCACGCAGATCATGTCGAACGAGCAGTTCAACCAGGCGTTCACGATGCACGGCACGATCATGCTGCTGATGTTCGCGACGCCGCTGTTCGCCGGATTCGCGAACTGGATCATGCCGCTGCAGATCGGCGCGCCCGACGTGGCGTTCCCGCGGCTGAACATGTTCGCGTACTGGCTGTACCTCTTCGGCTCGATCATCGCGGTGGCCGGCTTCCTCACCCCGCAGGGCGCCGCCGACTTCGGCTGGTTCGCCTACGCCCCGCTGTCGGACGCGGTCCGTTCGCCGGGTGTCGGCGCCGACATGTGGATCATGGGTCTGGCCTTCTCCGGCTTCGGCACGATCCTCGGTTCGGTCAACTTCATCACCACGATCATCTGCATGCGCGCACCCGGCATGACGATGTTCCGTATGCCGATCTTCACCTGGAACGTGCTGCTGACCGGTGTGCTGGTCCTGCTCGCCTTCCCGGTGCTGGCCGCCGCGCTCTTCGCGCTGGAGGCGGACCGTAAATTCGGTGCGCACATCTTCGACGCCGCAAATGGCGGATCGCTCCTGTGGCAGCACCTCTTCTGGTTCTTCGGTCACCCAGAGGTCTACATCATCGCGCTGCCGTTCTTCGGAATCATTTCCGAAGTGATTCCGGTCTTCAGCCGCAAGCCGATGTTCGGTTACATCGGTCTTATCGGTGCGACGATCGCGATCGCCGGCCTCTCGGTCACGGTGTGGGCCCACCACATGTACGTCACGGGCGGCGTGCTGTTGCCGTTCTTCTCGTTCATGACCTTCCTGATCGCGGTACCGACCGGTGTGAAGTTCTTCAACTGGATCGGCACCATGTGGAAGGGCTCGCTGTCCTTCGAGACCCCGATGCTCTGGGCCGTCGGCTTCCTGATCACCTTCACCTTCGGTGGTCTGACCGGCGTCATCCTGGCCTCGCCCCCGATGGACTTCCACGTCTCCGACTCGTACTTCGTCGTCGCGCACTTCCACTACGTCATCTTCGGCACCGTGGTCTTCGCGATGTTCTCCGGATTCCACTTCTGGTGGCCGAAGTTCACGGGCAAGATGCTGGACGAGCGCCTGGGCAAGATCACCTTCTGGACGCTGTTCGTGGGCTTCCACGGCACGTTCCTGGTGCAGCACTGGCTCGGTGCCGAGGGCATGCCGCGACGTTACGCGGACTACCTCGCCGCCGACGGCTTCACCCTGCTGAACACGATCTCGACGATCGCCTCGTTCCTGCTGGGCCTGTCCATGCTTCCGTTCTTCTACAACGTCTGGAAGACCGCGAAGTACGGCAAGAAGATCGAGGTCGACGACCCCTGGGGTTACGGCCGTTCGCTGGAGTGGGCGACGTCCTGCCCGCCCCCGCGGCACAACTTCATCACGCTGCCGCGGATCCGTTCCGAATCCCCGGCGTTCGACCTGCACCACCCTGAGATCGCCGCTCTCGAGCAGCTCGAGAACCACGGACAGAAGGACACCGCGCTGTTCGGCGGCAAGGAGGTCGGCAAGTGAAGATCCAGGGCAAGATGTTCCTCTGGCTGTCAGCCTTCATCCTCGCCATGGCGATCGTCTATGGCTTGTGGTCGAAGGAGCCCGCCGGAACCACGGCGCTCTTCCTGGCCTTCGGCCTGAGCATCATGATCGGCTACTACCTGGCCTTCACGGCCAAGCGTGTCGATGCCATGGCTCAGGACAACAAAGAGGCCGACGTGGCGGACGAGGCCGGTGAAGTGGGGTTCTTCGCCCCGCACAGCTGGCAGCCGCTCTCGCTGGCCATCGGTGGCGCCTTCGCCTTCCTGGCCGTCGCCATCGGCTGGTGGCTGCTGTACTTCTCCCTGCCGCTGCTCCTGATCGGCCTCTTCGGCTGGGTCTTCGAGTACTACCGCGGTGAGAACCAGAACCAGTAGCCCGCGGCAGGCCCGGCATTCGCAGTAGCCCGTGGCATTTGCAGCATCCCCCGAGGGGCCCGCTCACCTGCAGTTCAGGTGGCCGGGCCCCTCGTTTGCATCGCTGGGCTCGCTGAATGTGATGAATGTTCTTAATGTGTGATCATGAGCCAAGCACCCCGATTCCGGACGGTCCTGAGCTGCTCTCTGCTGATCGCGTCCCTCGCGGCTGCCGGGACGGCGTGCGACGGGTCCAGCGACGGCCATCCGCTCTCCGCAGCGCCGTACGACGCGGCGGACCAGGTCTCCTTCAACGCCGGGGAGGGCACGGCGAAGGCCGATCCCGAGAAGCCCCTGGAGATCACCGCCAGGGACAAGGACGGCCGGATCACGGATGTCACGGCGTCCGACGCCGCAGGGCGCTATCTGGCGGGCGAACTCTCCGCCGACGGGGCGCGCTGGCACAGCACCGCCCCCCTGGCCGCGGGGGCGCGCTACACGGTCAGGGTCAGCACCGAGGACTCGGACGGCGCCCCCGGCCTGCGGACGCTCTCCTTCGAGACCGCGCAGGCCCCGGCCAAGAAGCGCCTGACCGTCACCTTCGGTCCCGAACCGGGCAAGTACGGCGTCGGCCAGCCGGTCACCGCCAAGCTCAGCGCCCCCGTCAAGGGGGAGGAGGCCAGAGCGGTCGTCGAGCGCGCGCTGAAGGTCGGCTCGACGCCCGCGGTGGAGGGCGCCTGGCACTGGGTGGACAGCGAGAACCTGCACTTCCGCCCGAAGGAGTACTGGCCGGCCAACGCCACCGTCAGGGTGCGCAGCACCCTCGAGGGCATCAAGGTCGCCGACAGGCTCTACGGCGGCCCCTCCAAGCAGGTGCAGTTCACCACCGGTGACCGGCTCGAAGCCATCACGGACGCCGGCTCCTACCGGATGACGGTGAAGCGCAACGGCAAAGTGATCAACACCATTCCGGTGACCACCGGCAAGCCCGGCTTCTCCACCCGCAACGGGGTCAAGGTCGTGCTGGGCAAGGAGTACTTCGTACGGATGCGCGGTACGACCGTCGGCATCCCGGAGGGCACGGCCGACTCGTACGACCTGCCCGTCTACTACGCCACGCGGGTCACCTGGAGCGGCGAGTACGTCCATGCCGCGCCCTGGTCCGTCGGCTCGCAGGGGTCCGCCAACGTCAGCCACGGCTGCACCGGCATGAGCACCGGCGACGCCGAGTGGTTCTACGAGACCGTCCGCCAGGGCGACATCGTCAAGGTCGTCAACAGCGCCGGCGACATGATGGACCCCTTCGGCAACGGCTTCGGCGACTGGAACCTGTCCTGGGACAAGTGGCGCAAGGGAAGCGCCCTGCTGACCGGCGCCTCGGACGGCGGAAGCCCCGTCGACGCGGCCAGACTGCGGCCGGAGGTCTGACGGGGCCCGCGGGGTGTCACGCCTCGACCGCGTGCCGGCCGCGCAGCAGGGCGGCCAGGGCGCCCGAGAACTCCACGGGGTCGACCGGAAGCGTCACCGCGCTCTCCGCGCGGCTCCAGGTGGCCAGCCAGGAGTCCTGGGGGCGGCCGATCAGCAGCAGCACGGGCGGGCAGTTGAAGATCTCGTCCTTGATCTGCCGGCATACGCCCATGCCGCCCGCGGGCGTGGCCTCGCCGTCCAGCACGCAGACGTCGACACCGCCCCTGTCCAGTGCCGTGAGGACGGCCGGCAGCGTGGCGCACTCCAGGAACTCGACCGGCGGCACGTCCGGCGCAGGCCTGCGACCCGCTGCCAGCCGCACCTGTTCGCGGGTGTTCGCGTCGTCGCTGTAGACCAGGACCGTGGCGGTCATTGTTCCTCCATGCATCTGAAAGCCCTCGAAGGCTCGGTGTTGGATCAGGAACCGATGCGCGGATGCTACTCCGTCCGACACCTTGTCAGCAGGGGTTCGGACACCCCTTCGATGAGCCGTTCGGGTCAGGTCGCAGAGCCTTCCGGGAGCACGGACACACCGAATGGCACCCCCGGGAGTGAGGGCGGGATAAGCGACCGACATAATGTCGGTCGTGGCGACAGCAACGACAGTAGATACCGGGCACGCGCACCCGTCGGTCAATCGACCGAACCTCACCAGCGTCGGAACCATCATCTGGCTGAGTTCCGAGCTGATGTTCTTCGCGGCCCTCTTCGCGATGTACTTCACCCTGCGATCGGTGACGGGTCCCGACCACTGGAAGGAAATGGCGTCTTCGCTGAACTTCCCGTTCTCGGCGACGAACACCACCATCCTGGTGCTCTCTTCCCTCACCTGTCAGCTCGGCGTCTTCGCCGCGGAGCGGGGCGACGTGAAGAAGCTCCGGGCGTGGTTCATTCTCACGTTCGCGATGGGTGCGATCTTCATCGGAGGCCAGGTCTTCGAGTACACCGAGCTGGTCAAGCACGAGGGCCTCTCGCTCTCGTCCGACCCGTACGGCTCGGTGTTCTACCTGACCACCGGCTTCCACGGACTGCATGTGACGGGCGGACTCATCGCCTTCCTGCTGGTCCTCGGCCGTACATACGCGGCCAAGAGATTCACCCACGAGCAGGCAACCGCCGCCATCGTCGTGTCCTACTACTGGCACTTCGTCGATGTCGTCTGGATCGGCCTCTTCGCCACGATCTACATGATCAAGTAGGTCGGGTCCGTACCCGCCTCATATCCAGCACCATCGACGCAGAAGATCCTGACACCGGGGTAATCCGTGAAAAAGCTCTCCGCACGACGACGCCATCCGCTGGCGGCGGTCGTCGTCCTACTCCTCGCGCTGGCGGCCACCGGGGGGCTGTACGCCGCGTTCGCACCCGCGAGCAAGGCACAGGCCGATGAAACCGCCCAGTCCCTCGCCATCGACGAGGGCAAGAAGCTGTACGCCGTCGGCTGCTCCAGCTGCCACGGCACCGGCGGTCAGGGCACCTCCGACGGTCCGCCCCTCGTGGGCGTCGGATCGGCCGCAGTGGACTTCCAGGTCGGCACCGGCCGTATGCCGGCGCAGCAGCCCGGCCCCCAGGTGCCGGAGAAGAGGAAGGTCTACTCGCAGGCCGAGATCGACCAGCTCGCGGCGTACGTCGCTTCCCTCGGCGCCGGCCCGATCACGCCGACCGAGGAGCAGTACAACCCTGAGGGCGCGGACATCGCCAAGGGTGGCGAGCTGTTCCGCACCAACTGCGCCCAGTGCCACAACTTCACGGGTGAGGGCGGTGCCCTGACGAACGGCAAGTACGCCCCGAGCCTTGAAGGCGTGAGCCCGAAGCACATCTACGAGGCCATGCAGACCGGCCCGCAGAACATGCCCTCCTTCCCCGACACGACGATGCCGGAGCAGGAGAAGAAGGACATCATCGCGTACATCAAGACGGTGAACGGCGAGGAGACTCCGACCCCCGGTGGCTTCGCGCTGGGCGGCCTCGGCCCCGTCAGCGAGGGCCTGTTCGGGTGGATCTTCGGCCTGGGTTCGCTGATCGCCGTCGCCGTCTGGGTCGCGGCCCACACCGCTAAGGCCAAGAAGTCATGAGTAGCCAAGAGATTCCAGAGAAGAACCTGCCGAGCGAGCAGGACACCGCGCACGGCGCGGTGGCCGTGGCGGAGGATCCGTTCGCGGACCCGGGGCTGCCGCCCCACAAGCCGCGCATCCAGGACATCGACGAGCGGGCCGCCAAGCGTTCCGAGCGCACGGTCGCCCTCCTGTTCACGCTGTCGATGCTGGCCACGATCGGCTTCATCGCCTCCTTCGTGGCGTTCCCCGTCGACAAGCTCGTGTACGTCTGGCCGCTGGGTCACGTCAGCGCGACGAACCTGTCGCTCGGTCTGACGCTGGGCATCGCGCTCTTCTGCATCGGCGCGGGCGCGGTCCACTGGGCCCGCACCCTGATGTCCGACCACGAGGTCGCCGACGACCGGCACGCGATCGAGGCCACGCCCGAGGTCAAGGCCAAGGTCATGGCCGACTTCGCGGACGGTGCCCGGGAGTCCGTGATCGGCCGGCGCCCGCTGATCCGCAACACGATGTTCGGCGCGCTGGCCATGGTGCCGCTCTCCGGTGTGGTGCTGCTGCGCGAGCTGGGCCCGCTGCCCGAGAAGAAGCTGTTCCACACGTCGTGGGACAAGGGCAAGCAGCTCATCAACATGAACACGAACGAGCCGCTGCGTCCCGAGGACGTCGTCGTCGGTTCGCTCACCTTCGCCAAGCCCGAGGGCCTGGAGGAGGACGACCACGAGTTCAACAACAAGATCGCCAAGGATGCCTTGATGATCGTCCGGATCCAGCCGGAGGACATCAAGGACAAGCACGAGCTGGAGTGGTCGCACGAGGGCATCGTGGCCTTCTCCAAGATCTGCACCCACGTGGGCTGCCCGATCTCCCTGTACGAGCAGCAGACCCACCACGTCCTCTGCCCGTGCCACCAGTCCACCTTCGACCTCTCCGACGGCGCCCGCGTCATCTTCGGCCCGGCCGGTCACGCCCTTCCGCAGCTGCGGATCGGCGTGAACAACGAGGGCTTCCTCGAGGCGCTCGGCGACTTCCCCGAGCCCGTCGGCCCTGCATTCTGGGAGCGCGGATGAGCACCACGACCGCAACACAGTCACCGGGCGCGACGCGCCGGGCAACCGGAAGGCCCCCGCAGGTGAGCGGGTGGCCGACTGGGCCGACGGCCGGCTGGGGATCTACTCGCTGGCCAAGGCCAACATGCGGAAGATCTTCCCGGACCACTGGTCCTTCATGCTGGGTGAGATCTGCCTCTACAGCTTCATCATCATCATCCTCACGGGTGTGTACCTGACGCTGTTCTTCCACCCGAGCATGAACGAGATCGTGTACCACGGCTCGTACGTGCCGATGCACGGCATCCGGATGACCGAGGCGTACGCCTCGACCCTGGAGATCAGCTTCGACGTCCGCGGCGGTCTGCTCATCCGGCAGATCCACCACTGGGCCGCCGTCATCTTCATCGCCGGCATGTTCGTGCACATGATGCGCGTCTTCTTCACGGGCGCGTTCCGCAAGCCGCGTGAGATCAACTGGCTGTTCGGCTTCCTGCTGTTCGTCCTGGGCATGTTCACCGGTTTCACCGGTTACTCGCTCCCGGACGACCTGCTCTCCGGCACCGGTGTCCGCTTCACGCAGGGCGCGATCCTGGCGACGCCCGTCGTCGGCACGTACATCTCGATGTTCCTGTTCGGCGGCGAGTTCCCCGGCCACGACATGGTGGCCCGGTTCTACTCGATCCACATCCTGCTGCTGCCGGGCATCATGCTCGGCCTCGTGGTGGCGCACCTGATCCTGGTCTTCTACCACAAGCACACGCAGTTCCCCGGCCCCGGCCGGACGAACAAGAACGTCGTCGGCATGCCGCTGCTGCCGGTCTACATGGCCAAGGCCGGAGGCTTCTTCTTCCTGGTCTTCGGTGTCATCGCGGCCATCGCGGGCATGTTCACCATCAACCCGGTGTGGGCCCTCGGTCCGTACCGTCCGGACCAGGTGTCCACCGGCGCCCAGCCCGACTGGTACATGGGCTTCGCCGAGGGTCTCATCCGTGTGATGCCGGGCTGGGAGATCAACCTGTGGGGCCACACGCTGGTCCTGGGTGTGTTCATCCCGCTGGTGGTCTTCGGTCTCATGCTCGTCGCGATCGCGGTCTACCCGTTCATCGAGTCGTGGATCACCGGCGACAAGCGGGAGCACCACCTCCTGGACCGGCCGCGCAACGCGCCGACCCGGACCGCTCTCGGCGTCGCCTGGGTCACCGGCTACATGGTCATGCTGCTGGGCGGCGGCAACGACATCTTCGCCACCCACTTCCACATGTCGCTGAACGCGATCACCTGGTTCGTCCGGATCGCCTTCTTCGTCGGCCCGGTCGTGGCGTTCATCGTCACCAAGCGGATCTGCATGGGTCTGCAGCGACGCGACGCGGACAAGGTGCTGCACGGACGTGAGTCCGGCATCATCAAGCGGCTGCCGCACGGCGAGTTCGTCGAGATCCACGAGCCGCTCAGCCAGGACCAGCTGTACAGCCTCACGGCGCACGAGCAGTACACGCCGGCCGAGGTCGGTCCGTCGGTCGACGAGAACGGTGTCGAGCGCAAGGTGACCCGTGGCCAGAAGCTCCGGGCCAAGCTCAGCAAGGGCTACTACGGCGAGGGCAACCAGGTCCCCAAGCCGACCGCCGAGGAGTACAAGGAGATCACCAGCGGCCACGGCCACCACTGATCCCCCTGGTCTTCGGCCAGACCGGCCTGACACAGGTCGCCACAGCAGGAGCCCCGTCCATGCGTCGGACGGGGCTCTTCGCTGTCCCCCGGGCTGGATAGGGTAGGAGGCACTCTTACTGGCTGTGGACCCTGGAGCGGACCATGAACGTTGTGACCCCGGTTGGCGGCGACAGCGTGGCGGCCGGCTCCTGGCCGGGCGTGCTGAATCCCCTGCTGCGCGGCGAGAACCTGTCCGCGGACGACACCGCCTGGGCCATGGACCGCATCATGAGCGGCGAGGCGACCGACGCCCAGATCGCCGGTTTCGCGGTGGCGCTGCGTGCCAAGGGCGAGACGGTCGGCGAGGTCACCGGTCTGGTGCGGGCCATGTACGCGCACGCCAACACCATCGTGGTGCCCGGCCGTACGGTCGACATCGTCGGTACCGGCGGCGACCTGGCCAAGACGGTCAACATCTCCACGATGTCGGCGATCGTCGTCGCGGGCACCGGGGCCAAGGTCGTCAAGCACGGCAACCGGGCCTCCTCGTCCGCGAGCGGGGCCTCGGACGTGCTGGAGAAGCTCGGCGTCAACCTGGAGCTGACGCCGAAGCGTGTCGCCGAGGTCGCGGAGGAAGCGGGCATCACCTTCTGCTTCGCGGTGAAGTTCCACCCGGCCCTGCGGTACGTCGCGAAGGCGCGCAAGGAGCTGGGCGCGCCGACGACGTTCAACATCCTCGGCCCGCTGACGAACCCGGCGCAGGTGAAGGCGCAGGCGGTCGGTGTCGCCGACGCCCGGATGGCCCCCATCGTGGCGGGTGTGCTCGCCGAACGGGGGAATTCCGCGCTGGTCTTCCGGGGCGACGACGGCCTCGACGAACTGACCACCACCGCGACCTCGCGCGTGTGGGTCGTACGGGACGGGGCGGTCCGGGAGCAGTCCTTCGACCCGCGCGACGTGGGCCTGGAGATCGTGCCCGTGGAGGCGCTGCGGGGCGCGGACGCGTCGTACAACGCGGATGTCGCGAGGCGGCTGCTGGCCGGGGAGACCGGCCCCGTGCGGGAGGCCGTGCTGCTCAACACGGCGGCGGCGCTGGTCGCCCTCGACCCGAGCGACGCGTCCCTCGACGAGCAGATCGCGGCGGGGATCGCCAGGGCGGCGGAGTCGATCGACTCGGGAGCGGCCCGTGCGGCGCTGGAGCGCTGGGTGGCTGCCAGCAACAGCTGAGCGACCGGTGCGGGACGCAAGGCGCAGTCCAGACCTTTTTGGTCTCAAACAGTGGACTACGCCTTGCGTCTTCTTGATCGTGTGGCAGGATGCTTGACAGGTCATGAGTGACAGCGTTTTGGCCCCGGCTTGCTGTCCGGCAACCCTCCGTCCGTGGCGGGGTGCCCCGGGTGAAGACCAGGTCGTGGACAGAAAGGTCCACGGCAAGCGCGGACCCCTCGAAACCTTGGGGTCCTGGTCCTCAGGGAGCCTCTTGTGAGCAAGCGAATGCGATAGGGCCTTTCGCCCCTTCTTCGCACACCCCTTTTCTCTTCCTTCTCCAGCGCTGCCGCGTATCCGCCGGCGCGGGGAATTCGCCTGCCTGTTTCGGGAGTTCGCCATGTCTGTCTCCACCGCTGCCGCCGATCAGACCGTTTGTACGCCCCTGCCCGTTCTCGGGCGAGATGTCCTCGTGCCGCTCGTGACGGGTGGTGAGGTCACCTACGCCGCCCTCGACTACGCGGCGAGCGCCCCGGCCCTCCAGCGCGTGTGGGACGACGTGGCGGCGTACGCCCCGTACTACGGCAGCGTGCACCGCGGCGCCGGCTACCTCTCGCAGCTGTCGACGGATCTCTTCGAGAGCAGCCGCGCCACCGTCGCGGAGTTCCTCGGCTGCCGCGACAGCGACCAGGTCGTCTTCACCCGCTCCACGACCGACTCGCTCAACCTGCTCGCCGCGGCCCTTCCCGCCGGCTGCCAGGTGTTCGTCTTCGAGACCGAGCACCACGCCTCGCTGCTGCCCTGGCGCGACGCGGAGGTCAACTTCCTGAACGCGCCCCGGACTCCGGCCCAGGCCGTCGAGACCCTGGAGCGGGCGTTGGCCGACCGTGACCCTTCCCCAAGCTCTCGAACGGACTCGAGCAGGGGAGGTCCCATCGGCCCCGCCCTGGTGTGCGTCACCGGCGCCTCGAACGTCACCGGTGAGCTGTGGCCGGTGAAGGAGCTCGCCGCCGCCGCCCACGCCCACGGTGCGCGGATCGTCCTCGACGCCGCGCAGCTCGCGCCCCACCACCCGCTGGACATCGCCGAACTGGACGTCGACTGGGTCGCGTTCTCCGGCCACAAGCTGTACGCGCCGTTCGGCTCCGGCGTACTCGCGGGCCGCGCCGACTGGCTGCAGAGCGCCGAGCCGTACCTCGCGGGCGGCGGCGCCTCGCGCAAGGTCGCCCGCCGCGCCGACGGCGGCGTGGACGTCGAGTGGCACACCACGGCCGCCCGCCACGAGGCCGGTTCGCCCAACGTCATCGGCGTGTACTCGATCGCCTCCGCCTGCAAGGCGCTCACCGAGGCCGGCTTCGACTCCCTCGTCGAGCGCGAGCAGGCGCTGGTGACGAAGGTCCTGGAGGGGCTGGCCGAGGTCGGCGCGGTCAGGGTGCTCTCCCTCTTCGGGGACGACGCACCGCGCGTCGGCGTCATCTCCTTCGTCGTCGAGGGCTGGAACAGCTCGCACTTCGCGGCCGCGCTCTCCGCCGAGTACGGAATCGGCGTACGCGACGGCCTGTTCTGCGCCCACCCGCTGGTCCGGACCCTGCTCGGCAGCGACCCGCAGGACCCGGGCGAGTGCGGCGCGCCGGAGGCCGAGCCGGGCGAGCGCTCGCTGAACGCGATCCGCGTGAGCTTCGGTGCCGGTACGCCCGACGAGCACGTGGAGCGGTTCCTGCGCGCCGTCAGGGAACTCGTCGAGGACGGCGCGAAGTGGAACTACCGCACCGAGGAAGGCCGCTGCGTCCCGGCGGTCTGAACGGCCCGGGCTCCCATCAGGACCATCCGCAGCGCCCGCTCGGTCGCGTCGGTGAGGAACTCGCCGCCGCGCCCGAGCGCTTCGGTCAGTGACATCGGCGCGGGCAGGATCGAGCTGTGCGCGTCGACGCCGCCGCCGCGCACCTCGTGGGCGCCCTCCCCGATCGTGCCCGCCAGCGCGAGCACCGGGCGTCCCGACAGCTTGGCGCGGCGGGCCACTTCGGCCGGGATCTTGCCGCACGGCGTCTGCTGGTCCAGGGCGCCCTCGGCGGTGACGACCAGGTCGGCGCGGGCGAGCGCGGGCGTCCAGGTCGATGTGGTCCAGCAGAACGTCGAAGCGGGGGAGCAGCCGGGCGCCGAGCGCGGCGAGCCCGGCGCCCAGGCCGCCGGACGCGCCGGTGCCCGCGCCGAAGCGCAGGTCGGTCCCGGTGGGGGCGAGGGTGCGTTCCAGGACGTACGCCCACTGGTCGAGGGCGGCCGCGAGCTCTTCCACCTGGGGCGGGGTCGCGCCCTTCTGCGGGCCGAAGACGCGGGCCACGCCGCGGGGACCGCACAGGAGGTTGTACGGGTTGCAGGCGACCAGGATCTCGACGTCCCCCAGGCGCGGGTCGAGTCCGGTCGCGTCGATGTCGTGGATCCGGTTCAGCTCCCTTCCGCCGGGCGCCAGTTCGCGGCCGTCCGCGTCCAGCAGGCGGGCGCCGAGGGCCTGGAGCGCGCCGGCGCCTCCGTCCGACGTACCGGAGTCGCCGCAGCCGACGAGGATGCGGCGCACGCCCCGGCCGAGCGCGGCGCGGATCAGTTCGCCGACACCGTACGTCGTCGTCGCGCCGGGGTCGCGCAGGGAGCGCGGGACCAGGGACAGGCCGGCCACGGCCGCCATCTCGACGACCGCGCTCCTCGTCACCGAGCAGCGCGAAGTGGGTGCCGACGGGCTGACCGACGGGCCCGGTGGCGGACAGCGCCACGAGGCGGCCGCCGGTGGCCGCGGCGAGCGCACGGGCGGTGCCCTCGCCGCCGTCGACCAGGGGGATCAGGTCGATGTCCGCGTGGGGGACGACACGGCGCACCCCGGCGGCGATGGCCTCGGCGGCCGACTGGGCGGACAGCGACTCCTTGAAGCCGCTGGGCGCCACGGCGAAACGGGTGAGGGCGAGAGACATGGCTTCAACTTCCTTCGGTGAGGACGGGGACGCCGAACAGCGGCCAGACGGCGAGGGCGAACGCCAGCACCACGGCCGCCGTCAGCGGGGCGAGCACCGCCGACAGCCGCAGCAGGTCGCGCGAGGTGTACGTCGGGGTGCCCGGGAGGTCGGAGAAGAGCGTCACCGGCTTCGCGGACGCGGGCAGGGTGTGGCAGAAGCCGGCCGCCGCGGTCGACGCGAGGGCGCCGCGACCGGGTTGACGCCGGAGCCGGCCGCGGCCGCGACCACCAGCGGCACCAGCACGCTGGAGCGGGCCGAACGGGACTGGAGGACCAGGTGGGCGGCCGTACTGACCGTGATCACGGCGGCCAGGAAGAGCCACGGCGGAACGCTCACCGGCAGCCCCGACACCAGCCAGCGGGCCGCGCCCGAGTCGGCGAGGGCGACGCCCATCGCCATCGTGGCCGCCATGAAGAGCAGCAGTGACCACGGCACGGTTGCGAGGGCGTCCTTGAGGCGCACGGTGCCGAGTGCGGGGGACGACCGCGACGACCGCGCCGATGAGGGCGACGACGGCGGGCGGCACCTGGTGCAGCGGCTCGCTGCACCACAGCACCACCACCGTGGCGAGCAGTGCCGCGCACCGGGTCTCGGCGGGGCCGAGCGTGCCGGTGACCGGCTTCTCGCTGTGCTCCTGGATCTGCTCGGCGGTGATGCGGACCGGACCGCAGCGGTCCGTGCGGCGCGTGGTCGTCAACAGCACCGCCTCCGCGGCCAGATGGGACGACACGGCGGCGAGCGGCAGCCCGAGCAGCAGCCACTGGGTGAAGCCGATGCGCTCGCCGGTCGCCTCCCAGAGAACGGAGACGGTGATCAGGTGGGCGCCGGCGCCGATCAGGGTGGCGACCGCGGACAGCAGGATCACCGTGGGGAAGAGCAGGGCCAGCATGACGACCAGGCGGCGGTGGTCCGCGAGGACCTTGGCGAGGGCGAGGAAGACGGGCAGGGCGAGGGCCGCGCGGCCGGAGGTGGCGGGCACGGCGAACGCGGTGACGACCAGGGCCGCGGTGGTGAGGTGCGTGAGCTGGCGTACGGTACGGGCGCCGCTCACCAGGAACGCCGCGGCCCGGCCCGCGAGACCGGTCCGCGCCACGGCCGCCGCCAGCACGAACGCGCAGATCAGCAGCCATACGGTCTCGTCGCCCAGGGTTCCGAAGAGGGTCTCGCTGCTGATCACACCGGTCGCGGTGAGGGCGAGACCGGCGCCGAGGGCGATGTAGGTGTCGTCCACGGGGGTGGCGATCCAGGCGCAGGTCGCCAGGGCGAAGACGGCGAGGGTCAGACGGGCGTCACCGGACAGGCCGGGGGACACGCCGGGGACGGTGAGCAGTGCGCACAGGGTCAGCGCGGTGCAGAGCGTCGCGTACTGCCACGGCTTCAGCGGGGTCAGGGTCACACCGAGAAGTCTCGGAGGTCCGGGTGAGCCGCCAATGAGCCGTACGTGAAGGGAACTTCACCCTCTGCGGCCGGCCTCCTGCCCCGTGGGAAGGCGGTAGCCCATGCCGCGCACCGTCTCGACGCGCTCCGCGCCCAGCTTCTTGCGCAGGGCCCGGACGTACACGTCCACGATGTTCGAGCCGGGGTCGAAGTCGTAGCCCCACACGTGGGAGAGGATCTGCTCGCGCGACAGGACCTGGTCCGGGTGGCGGAGGAACAGCTCCAGCAGCACGAACTCACGCGCCGTCAGGTCCACCGTCCGCTCACCCGACCGCGCCCTGCGCGTCCGCAGGTCCAGTGACAGCTCGCCACTGCGCAGCACCGTGACCTCCGGCGCCCGCGCCGCCGTGCGCAGCCGCAGCCGGACCCGGGCGAGCAGCTCCTCGAAGCGGAAGGGTTTGGTCATCCAGTCGTCGGCGCCGCCTTCGAGGCCGGCCACCGTGTCCCGTACGGAATCGCGCGCCGTCAGGACGATCACCGGCACGCTCACCCGGGCCTCGCGCATCTCGCGCAGCACCGTGAAGCCGTCCTTGCCGGGGAGCCCGATGTCGAGGACGACCAGGTCGAAGCCGCCGGTGCAGGCATAGTCGTACGCCGTCTCACCGTCGGAGGCGACCGTCGTCGTGAAGCCGTTGGAGCGCAGGCCCTTCTCCACGAAGGAGGCGATGCGCTCCTCGTCCTCGACGATGAGAATCCTGCTCATTGGTCCTCCAGTCCGATGACGAGTACGAAGGTGGCCCCGCCACCCTCGGTGGGGCGCAGCTCGACACGGCCCCGGTGCCCCTCGGCGATCGCCTTGACGATGGACAGGCCGAGCCCCGCGCCGGTCCCGCGCGCCCCGCGCCGCGCCGTCCCGCGCCGGAAACGTTCGAAGATCACTTCGGTGTCCTGCTCCTGTACGCCCGGCCCGCTGTCGGCCACGTACAGCTCGGCCCGGCCCTCGCAGGCCCGCGAGCCGATGTGCACCCGCTGCCCCGGCACGGTGTGCTGCACGGCGTTCTGCGCGAGCTGCACCATCGCCTGCGTGATGCGCTGCGGATCGAGGTGTGCCTCCCGGTCGGCGACCGCGTCCAGTACCCACGCGCGGTCGCCCAGGGTGCGCGCCTTCACGTAGACGTCCGCCGTCAGCTCGGCCAGCTGCACCGGCTCCGGCGTCACGAAGTCGGGGCGCTCCGCCTTGGCGAGCAGCAGCAGGTCCTCGACGATACGGCTCATCCGGTCGAGCTCGTCGGTGACCAGACGTACGGTCTCCTCGCGTTCGGCCGGGTCGTCGCCCATCAGCTCCAGGTGGCCGCGCACGATCGTGATGGGCGTGCGCAGCTCGTGGCCGGCGTCGTCGACGAACTCCCGCTGCGCGGCGAACGCCCGCTCCAGCCGGTCGAGCATGGCGTTGAAGGTCTCGGCGAGCGCCGCGATGTCGTCCCGCCCCTGGACGGGGATGCGCCGGGTGAGGTCCTGCTCGGTGAGCTGCGCCGCTGTCGTACGCACGACCCGTACGGGGGCGAGGATGCGGCCCGCGACCGCCCAGCCGATGCCGGTGGTCATCAGCAGCGCCACCCCCGAGATGGCCAGCAGCGTACGGAACGCCTCCTCCGCGATGGCCCGCTCGTTCTCCGCGTGGAAGGCGACGACGAAGGCGGCGGGCGGAGCGGAGCCGGCCGGGGCGATCTCGACCTTGGCCCAGCGGACCTCGCCCTGCGGCCTGCGCAGGGTGCCCGAGGACGCGTCGGAGGCGAAGATCTCGGCGAGCGAGGCCCGGTCCCGGTGCAGGGGGGTGCCGACCGGGATGTCACGGGGCTGGCGCAGCACGTCCGGCACGGGGTTCGGCGACCGGGTGAGGCCGAGCAGTTCCTCGTCCGGGTCGGAGTACTGGCGTTGCAGGAAGACCTCGAGCAGCCTGCGCGGTTCGCCGAAGCGGCCGCCGGTGGCCGGGTCGACCCCCTGGTCCACGAAGTTCGCGAACTCACGGGTCTCCTGGGTGAGCAGCCGGCCGATCCGGTGGTCGAGGTCCCGCAGCAGGATCGAGCGGGTGGTGGTCGCCACGGCGCCCAGCGCCACCGCCATCACCGCCAGCAGCCACAGCAGGATGCGGACCCGCGCGGAGATCCTGCGCGATTCAGTCCTTTTCACCGGGATCGTCGTCGGCGTCCGAGTCGTCGTCGGCGTCGTCGTTCGTGGCCGTGGGGCCCGGGACGACCGCGTCGCTCGGAGTGGTGCTGGGAGTGGCACCGGGTGTGGTGCCCGGAGTCGTACGGGGCGAGGACGGCCGGGTGTCCGGAGTGGTGCTCACCAGCTCGACCTTGGACGGCACCTTCGGCGGCTCGGGGCTGTCGGTCAGGGCGTAGCTGGTCGCGGCGATGCCGAGCGGGATCGCGACGACGGCCGCGAGCGTCGCCAACCGGTGGGAGAAAGCCATGGACGCCATCGTGGTGGGGACGCGTGGAGCCCGGATGAGGCCGGGATGAAGAATCCTTCATGCGCGCGCCGGGAAGCCGGAGGCGTTACGCGTCGAGCCCGATCGCGAAGGCCGCTTCCAGGTCGTGCTGCGAGTACGTGCGGAACGCGACATGCGTGTCGGTGCCCTCGACGCCGGGGATCTTGCTGATCCGGCCGGGAATGACGTCCGCCAGGTCGTCGTGCCTGGCGACGCGGACCATGGCGATCAGGTCGTACGTACCGGTGACGGAGAAGACCTCGCTGACGCTGTCCAGCGCGGCGATCGACTCCGCGATCTCGGGGATCCGGTCCACGCTGGTCTTGATGAGCACGATCGCGGTGATCACGGTTGGCTTTCTCCCTGGGTGGCCGACGCTGAGGTCTTCACTCTATCCGTACGCCGGTAACGCCCCCAGGTGTAGAGGAAGCCCGCGCAGAACCCCGCCACATGTGCGAGATATGCCACTCCGGGGCCCGGGTCCGCGCTCCGCGCCGCCAGCCACTGCAGGACGAACCAGAAGATCAGGACGATCCAGGCGGGGAAGCGCAGCGGCAGGAAGAGGAGGAAGGGGAACAGACTGGTGACGCGGGCGCTGGGAAAGAGGAAGAGGAACGCGCCGAGCACCGCCGAGATCGTTCCCGAAGCTCCCACCAGCGTCTCGTCGGAACCGGCGTGGGCGAGGGCGTACGTGAGCAGGGCGAGGTAGCCGCAGCCCACGGAGAACAGGATGAACTGGATGCGGCCCATCCGTTCCTCGGTCATCACCCCGAAGACGTACAGGAAGAGCATGTTGCCCAGCAGGTGGAGCCAGTTGCCGTGCACGAACAGGGCGGTGAGCGGAGTGACCAGCGCGGCCGGGGTGCCGCTCAGCAGTTCGCTCGGGATCACCCCCCAGCGCTCGAAGTACGCGCTCTGCGCGGCGAGGAGCATGTCGTCGGTGCCGTAGGACGGATTGAGCCCCGAGAGGGGGCCGAGGGCGAAGACCAGGCAGCAGAGGCCGATGGCGCCGTACGTCACCACGGGCCCCCGGGCCGCTTTCCGCCAACTGATCATGCCCGGATCATCCCGTAACGGGACCGGGCGGGGCGGACCGCCTCGCCGGGCCCCGTCCCGCACGGTGGACTGTCCGCCGCATGGGGTACCCGTGAGGCCGTAGGGTTACGGGCAGTAGGCACGAAGAAAGAGGACGCACGATGACCACGGTTCCCCTGCCGACTGCCGAGACCCGGTGGCGCTGCGCCCTGTGCGGCAACCTCACGCGTTTCGATGTGACCCGCTCGTCCAAGGTGGTCGAGTACGTCCACCTCGACCTGGCCGGAGAGCCGAAGGTCGAGGAACGCGAGGTGGTCAGTGAGACCATCGAGTCCGTGCGCTGCCGCTGGTGCAACGCGGTGGACCAGATCGAACTGGTGGACAGGCCGGGTGCCGGCTCCTGAGAGGACCGGCCGAGAAGTAGTGGGGTGACGGATTGTGGAGCATGCAAGCGGCGCTGAACCGGCCGATTCGGCCGGGGACGCCGCGGAGGTGCTCGACCGCCCGCTGCTCGAAGGCGTACGGCACAAGGTCGTCGCGCTGGTCTCGGACGCCTTCGGCGGGCTCACCGTCGCCGAACTCCCGACCCAGCTGAGGCAGTACGCCCGCTTCACCCCGACCCGGCGCGCCAAGTTCGCGGGCAACGCGATGGCCGCGGCCCTGGAGGGGGACCCGGTCTTCCGCCAGCGTCATCGGCGAGCGGCTGCGCGAGGCGCAGCCCGAGCTCGCCCGCGAGCTGGAGTCCGGTGCCCCCCCGGCCGCCGCCGACCCCGCCGACGTGGCGGCCGCGGCGTACGTGCTGCGGTCGCGTCGGCTGGGTCAAGCTGGTGGCGGCCGCGGGTGAGGAGGCCCTGCGGGCGGACGCCGAGCGTGCCGACGAGGCCGCCCGGCGCGAGCTGGAGCGGCTGCGCGAGGAGCTCGCGCAGGCGCTCGAGCACACGAAGAGCGAGACCGAGCGGCTCCGCACGGAGCTGGAGGCCGCCCGCAAGGAAGCCGACGTGCTCCACCGCAAACTGCGCAGCGCGCTGAGCGACGTGAAGCGCGGCGAGGCCGCCCTGCGCCGTACGAACGCCGAGACCGAGGCGCTCAGGACCGAGGCCGCCGCCCAGGTCGCCGCCGCCGAGAGCGAGCACGGCGGCTCAGGACCCGGCGTCGGCGAGCGGAGGCGGCCGTCGAGTCGAGCCGCAGGGCGGTGCGCGAGGGCCGCAGCATGGAGGACATGCGGGTGCGGCCTGCTGCTCGACACGGTGCTGGACGCCGCCCAGGGGCTGCGCCGCGAACTGGCCCTGCCGCCGGCGTCCGTGCACCCCGCCGACACGGTGGAGGCCGTCGAACCGGGTCGCATGACCCCCAAGGACATCTCGGCCAGGCGCTCTCCGAGACCGACCCCGCGCTGCTCGACCAGCTGCTGGAGCTGCCGCAGTGCCATCTGGTCGTGGACGGATACAACGTCACCAAGACCGGCTATCCGCAGATGCCGCTGGACAAGCAGCGGTTGCGGCTCCTGGGCGGCCTGTCGATGCTCGCGGCGCAGACGGGCGCCGAGGTGACGTGCGTCTTCGACGGGGCGGAACTGGTGGCGCCGGTGCTGCTCGCGCCGCCGCGCGGCGTCCGCGTGCTGTTCAGCAAGCCGGGGGTGACCGCCGACGAGCTCATCAGGCAGCTCGTACGGGCGGAGCCGCCGGGGCGGCCCGTGGTGGTGGCCTCCACCGACCGCGAAGTGGCCGACGGGGTCGCGAAGGCGGGCGCCAGGCCGGTCGCGTCCGCCTTGCTGCTGAAGCGGCTTTCGCGCGTCTAATAACTCTTCGGTGCAATGCCCGGATTGAGGAAACGTAACGTCAAGTGGCCATTACTGCGCGTGTGATGTAAGTAAATAATGTGACCAGGGGGTGAGTTTTTAGCCCTTGGGATTTGATCTGATCACAAGAAGGTCACTAAGGTCTGCCCTCGAACCTTCGCACGGTTGACCGCCCACCCGGGGCGGCAGCGAAGGTACCGCCGAGTCCATGCAATTCGGTCCAAGTTCCGCGGGGGAACCGAATCGTGGAGCCGGGGACGACGTCCCCCGCCCCGGTAGGCGGCTCGAGGAAGAAGGAGCTCGCCTTCGTGGCGTCCCACCGTCGTCCCAAGCAGCCGAGCCGCACTCGTGTGACTGTGCTCACAGCGACCGCAGCCGCAGCCGTCGCTCTCACGTCCCAGACCGCTCAGGCCGACCCCAAGCCGTCCAAGAGCGAAGTCAAGGCCAAGGTCGACAAGCTGTACCACGAGGCCGAGGTGGCCACGGAGAAGTACAACCAGTCCAAGGAGCGGCAGGACAAGCTCAAGGAAGAGGTCGACAACCTCCAGGACAAGGTCGCCCGCGGCCAGGAGGACCTCAACGACCTGCGCGGCCAGCTCGGTTCGGTGGCCAGCGCGCAGTACCGCTCCGGCGGCATCGACCCCTCCGTGCAGCTCTTCCTCTCCACCGACCCGGACAGCTACCTCGACAAGGCCGGCGCGATCGACCAGTTGAGCGCCAAGCAGGCCGAGTCGCTGGAGAAGATCCAGGCGAAGCAGCGCGCCCTCGCGCAGCAGCGCGCCGAGGCGACCGACAAGCTCGCCGACCTCGAGGACGTGCGCAAGGAACTCGGCGACAAGAAGAAGAAGTTCCAGGGCAAGCTCGCCGAGGCGCAGCGCCTTCTCAACACGCTCACCGCCGAGGAGCGGGAACAGATGCGGGAGAAGGAGCGGGAGAAGGAGCAGCGCGCCAGCCGCGCGGTCAGCGACCGGGTGGAGCTGGGCAAGGAACAGGCCGCTTCCGGGCGCGGCGCCGCGGCACTGGCCGCCGCCCCGCCACCCAGATCGGCAAGCCGTACGTCTCCGGCGGATCCGGCCCCAGCTCGTACGACTGCTCCGGGCTGACCCAGTGGGCGTACGCCCAGGCCGGTGTCTCCATCACCCGGACCACGTACACGCAGCACAACGACGGCACCAAGATCGGCCGCGGTGAGCTCAAGCCCGGCGACCTGGTGTTCTTCAGCAACCTCTCCCACGTGGGGCTCTACGCCGGCAACGGGCAGGTGCTGCACGCCCCTTACCCGGGAACCAACGTCCGCTACGAGGCGATGGAGTACCTGGGCACCTTCCAGTTCGGCGTGCGTATCTGACGACGCGCGCCCGACTGACACCGAAGGCCGTCGTCACACCGCCCGTTCGGGCGAATTCCGGCAACGTCCGCTGACTGTCCGCCCCGCCGGTGACCTGGTTCTCCGGCGGGGCGTCACTGTCTGTGCCCGGCGCGGCCCTTGGTCACTGTGTGATCGCACCGCTACTGTCTGCACGCGCAGCTCCCCGGTCCATCGGTCCGCCCGCCCGGGCGGCAGGGGGCTGCACGCAGCGAAAGGGAGTGCGGCTTCCTGTGGCGACCCATCGGCGTCCTTCACAGTCCGGCCTCACACAGAGCGCCCGGGTCACAGTTCTGTCCGCTGCCGCGGCCACGGCGGCGGCAGCGTTCGCCGCCCCGCCGGCGGCGCCGACCCCCACGACACCTCCTCGGCCACCACCACGGCCACCCAGGCGCGGGTCGACCGGCTCTTCGAGCAGGCCGAGCAGGCCACCGAGAGGTTCAACAAGGCCGACGAGCGCGCGGACCGGCTGCGCGAACAGATCGAACGGGCCCGGGACGAGGCCGCGCGCGGCCAGGAGCGCATCAACCGCATGCGGGGCGCGCTCGTGCGATCGCGGGCGCACAGTACCGGGAGGGCGGCATGGACCCGGCACTCGCCCTGCTGCTGACCGAGAACCCCGACAGCTACCTCTCCAAGGCGCGGCGCTCGGCCGCATCAGCGCCCGCCAGACCGCCGCCCTGACCGAACTGCGTCCGCGCAGCGCGAGCTGAGCCAGGAACGTGCGGAGACCTCCGCGCGCCTCGGCGAGCTGGAGCGCAGCCGGGCCGCCGTCGCCCGCCACAAGCGCACCGTGGAGCGCAAACTCGCCGAGGCGCGGCGGCTGCTCAACTCGCTGTCGTCCGCCGAGCGCGAGGAGTTCGACGACCGGGCGTCCCGTTCCGGCCGCAGCGGCACGCCGCCCACGGCCGTGCCGGCCGAGGCGGCGGGAGCGCCCGCCTCGTCGCGCGCCTCGGCGGCCGTGTCGGCCGCGCGGCAGGCCGTGGGGAAGCCGTACATCTGGGGCGCCAACGGCCCGTCCGCCTTCGACTGCTCGGGCCTGACCCAGTGGTCGTACGCGCAGGCGGGCGTCTCCCTGCCGCGCACCTCGCAGGCGCAGCGGTACGCCGGGCGGCAGGTCTCCCTCGACCAGGCGCAGCCCGGCGACCTCGTGGCGTACCGCGACGACGCGAGCCACATCGGGATGTACATGGGCAACGGCCAGGTGGTGCACGCGCCCTACCCCGGCGCCCCGGTGCGCTACGACCCGGTCGGCATGATGCCCGTCTCGTCGGTGACCCGGGTCTGAACCGGTCGCGCGCCGGGGCCCGTACGATCGGCCGGGTGGCAGGACGGCGGCGCGGGACTCGGTGGCAGCGGTGGGCGGGGCCGGGCCCCGCCGCGCTCCTTGCCGCGCTCCTGCTCGCGTCCGGGTGCGCGGCCCCCGGGAAGCCGGCGGACACCGTGGCCCAGGACATCCGGCGGACACTGGACCGCAGGGCGGCGGCCGTCGTCGACCGTGACGAGAGCGCGTATCTCGCCGCCCTCGACCCGGCGGCGGCGAGCCTGCGGGCGGCGGAGCGCAGGGAGTTCGCGAACCTCGCGCAGGTGCCGCTGCGCTCCTGGGAGTACCGGCTGACCGGCCTCGACCGTACGAGCGCGGGACGCGCCACCGCCGAGGTCGAGCTGCGCTACCGGTTCGACGGGTACGACGACGCGCCCGTGAAGGCGGCCGAGCGGCTGGACCTGGTCCGGCGGGACGGGCACTGGTACGTCGCCGCCGAGCACCCGGGCAGCGGCGGCGGGCGCCAGTTCTGGGAACAGGGCGAGGTCACGGTCGTACGCGGCGCACGCAGCCTGGTCCTCGGCGCCGACCAGGACGAGCAGCGGCTGCGCGCATGGCGGACACCGCCGACCGCGCGGTGCAGGCGGCGGACCGGGCCTGGCCGGGCCGGTGGGCGCGGCGCCTGGTGGTCCTGGTGCCCCCCTCGCTCGACTCCATGGGTTCGCTGCTCGGCGCTCCGGCGGCCGGGTACCGGGGCATCGCGGCCGTGACCACCGGGAAGCGGGCGGCTCGCGCGCGCCGGCGGACCGGGTGATCGTCAACCCCGAGGCGTACGCGCTGCTCGACGTGCGGCAGCAGATCGTCCTCACCCACGAGGCCGCCCATGTCGCCACCCGTGCCGACACCTCGGCCGCCACCCCGATGTGGCTCTCGGAGGGCTTCGCCGACTGGGCGGCGTACCGGGAGACCGGGCGCACCGCGAGCGAGGCCGCCCCCGAGCTCGGGCGGGCCGTGCGGAAGAAGGACCTGCCCGCCGCACTGCCGACGGACCAGGAGTTCGGCTTCGGCTCGGGCGCGGTCGCGACACGCTGGCGCGCTCGTACGAGGGCGGCTGGCTGGCCTGTGCGCTGATCGCGCAGGAGTGGGGCGAGGAGAGGCTGACGGCCTTCTACCGGGCGGTCGGCGGGCACGGGCGGCGCGAGGGCGCGGTCGAGAAGGCGATGCACGAGGTGCTGGACACGACTCCGGAGGACTTCACGGTGCGGTGGCGCGCGTACGTGCGGGAGCGGCTCGCGTAAGCGCGGAGCCGGGGCGGGGCGGGGCGGGCGGGGGAGAAGCTCCGCTGGGCGCGGTGCCCGGCCTGTCGCGCCGGCGGGCCGGCCGTTCGGTACTGTCGGCGGCGATGCACAAGACCTTGATCGTGACCAACGACTTCCCGCCCCGCCCCGGCGGCATCCAGGCGTTCCTGCACAACATGGCGCTGCGCCTGGACCCCGAGCAGCTCGTCGTCTACGCCTCCACTGGAAGCGCGGCAGCGAGGGCGCGGCGGCCACCGCGGCCTTCGACGCCGAGCAGCCGTTCACCGTCGTACGCGACCGGACGACGATGCTGCTGCCGACGCCGCGCGTCACCCGGCGCGCGGCCGGGCTGCTGCGCGAACACGGCTGCGGGTCCGTGTGGTTCGGGGCGGCCGCGCCGCTCGGACTGATGGCTCCCGCCCTGCGCAGGGCGGGAGCCGAGCGGATCGTCGCCACCACGCACGGCCACGAGGCGGGCTGGGCCCAGCTGCCCGCCTCCCGGGAGCTGCTGCGCAGGATCGGCGAGGGTACGGACACGATCACCTATCTCGGCGAGTACACCCGCTCGCGGATCGCGGCCGCGCTCACGCCCGAGGCCGCCGCACGCATGGTCCAGCTGCCGCCCGGCGTCGACGAGAAGACCTTCCACCCCGGTTCCGGCCGGCGACGCGGTCCGCGAGCGGCTCGGGCTCGCCGGCCGGCCCGTGGTGGTGTGCGTGTCCCGCCTGGTGCCGCGCAAGGGTCAGGACACGCTGATCCTGGCGATGCCCCGGATCCTGCGCGAGGTGCCCGACGCGGTGCTGCTGGTCGTGGGCGGCGGGCCGTACGCCAAGGAGCTGAGGAAGCTGGCTGCCGGGACCGGTGTCGCCGACTCGGTGCGCTTCACCGGGCCGGTGCCGTGGGCGGAGCTGCCGGCGCACTTCGGCGCGGGCGACGTCTTCGCGATGCCGTGCCGTACGCGCCGGGGCGGGCTCGACGTCGAAGGGCTCGGCATCGTCTACCTGGAGGCGTCGGCCACCGGACTGCCGGTGGTGGCGGGCGATTCGGGCGGGGCGCCCGACGCCGTACTGGACGGGGAGACGGGCTGGGTGGTGCGCGGCGGGCCCGCGGAGGCCGCGGCCGAGGAGTCCGCGGAGCGGATCGTCGAGCTGCACCAGGACCGCAGCTGCGGCGGCGGATGGGGGAGCGGGGCCGGGAGTGGGTCGAGGAGAAGTGGCGCTGGGACCTGCTCGCGGAGAAGCTCAAGGCGCTGCTGTGACAGCGGGGACGCCCCGCGGGCACTACTGCCGGCGCGGCCACGGACGACGCGTCTGCGGGAACCGGATCGCCACCGGCGAGGGCCTCTTGGCCGGGGCGTCGTGGGCCGCCGTCTGCACCGTCTGTGCGGTCTTCGCGGGGCGGGGCGGCCTCGCCGTCGTGGCGGCGCTCCTCGTGGCGCTCGTCGCCGGGTGCGCTGCCGTGACATGGCTGCGCCGCCACCGCGCGCGGTGCGCGGTGACGGCGGGCCTGCGGGCACCGGTCCGGCTGTCGGACCAGGTCACACCGTGACGGTCCGTCAGCCCCGGTAGAGCGCCTCGATCTCGTCGGCGAAGTCCTTCGCCACCACGTTGCGCTTCAGCTTGAGCGACGGCGTGATGTGACCGGCCTCTTCGGTGAACTGGGCCGCCAGCACGCGGAACTTGCGCACCGACTCGGCCTTCGACACCGCCGCGTTGCCGTCGTTCACCGCCTGCTGGACGACCGCGAGCAGCTCGGGGTCCTCGCGCAGCACCGTCGCGGTCGAACCGGCCGGCTTGCCGTTCTCGGCGGCCCAGCGGCCGAGGAACTCCTCGTCGAGGGTGACCAGCGCGCCCACGAACGGCCGCCCGTCGCCCACCACCATGCACTCCGCGACCAGCGCGTGCGCCCGGATGCGGTCCTCGATCACCGCGGGGGCGACGTTCTTGCCGCCCGCCGTGACGATGATCTCCTTCTTGCGGCCGGTGATCGCGAGGTAGCCGTCCTCGTCCAGCGTGCCGATGTCGCCGGTGTGGAACCAGCCGTCGGTCAGCGCCTCGACGGTGGCGCTCTCGTTGTTCCAGTAGCCGGAGAAGAGGTGCTCGCCGTGGAGCAGTACCTCGCCGTCGTCCGCTATCCGCACGACCGAACCCGGCAGCGGCTGGCCGACCGTACCGATCTTCTGCCGGTTCCACGGGTTGAAGGCGGTGGCCGCGCACGACTCCGTCAGGCCGTACCCCTCGAGGACGGTGAAGCCGATGCCGCGGAAGAAGTGGCCGAGGCGCTCGCCCAGCGGGGCGCCGCCGGAGATCGCGTACTCGCCGCGGCCGCCGAGCACCGCGCGCAGCTTGCTGTAGACCAGCTTGTCGAAGACCTTGTGCTTGAGCTTCAGGCCGAAGGACGGGCCCTGCGGAGTGCCGATCGCGCGGCTGTAGGCGATCGCGGTGTCCGCGGCCTTGTCGAAGATCTTGCCCTTGCCGTCCGCCTGCGCCTTGGCGCGGGCCGAGTTGTAGACCTTCTCGAAGACGCGCGGCACACCGAGGACCATCGTCGGCCGGAAGGAGGCGAGTTCGTCGGTGAGGTTCTTGATGTCCGGTACGCAGCCGAGCTTGATCGGCGCCATCACCGACGCCACCTCGACCAGCCGGCCGAAGACGTGCGCGGCCGGCAGGAAGAGCAGTACGGAGCACTCGCCCGTACGGAACAGCGGCTTCAGGCGCTCGACGACGTTGCCGCACTCCGCGAAGAAGCTGCGGTGCGTGAGCACGCAGCCCTTGGGGCGGCCGGTGGTGCCGGAGGTGTAGACGATCGTGGCCGGGTCGTCCGCCTTGGCGCTCGCGCTGCGCTCGTCGACCGTCTCGTCCGTGACCCCGGCGCCCGAGGCGCACAGGTCCTCCACGGCGCCCCCGTCGATCTGCCAGACGTGCTCCAGGGCGGGCAGCCGGTCGCGTACGGACTCGACGGCGGCGGCACGCCGCCGCTCTCGACGATCACGGCCACCGCGCCGGAGTCGCCCAGGATCCACTGCACCTGCTCGGCGGAGCTGGTCTCGTACACCGGCACGGTCACCGCGCCCGCGCTCCAGATCGCGAAGTCCAGCTGCACCCACTCGTAGCGGGTGCGGGACATCAGGGCGACCCGGTCTCCCGGCCGCACGCCGGCCGCGATCAGGCCTTTGGCGGCGGCGCGGACCTCGGCGAGGAACTCGGTGGCGTTGACATCGGTCCAGGCGCCCCCGACCTTGCGGCTCATGACCGCCACTTCTGGGTGCTGCGTGGCGTTGCGGCGGATGAGATCTGTCAGGTTGCCGTCCGAGGGGACCTCGTACAGGGCCGGAAGGCTGAACTCGCGCAAAACTGCTGCTCCTCATCGGGCGCCGGCGCCACGTCGGTGTGCGCGTCGACTGCGGTCCAAGACCGGGCAGGTGCTCAGTGGGGTGAGCACATTTGGACTGCCCGGACGTTACCCATCAGTAGTCGGTTCCCGATAGGGGGGTAAGACCAGATGTTCGCTGCGTCACACGTCGCGGCGGTGCTCCGCGCAGACTAGTCCAATCCGGCGGCAACCCGGAAGTAACCGCAGGTCCGACCCCCTCTACCCAGTCCCGGGCGGGCATCCTAGGGTGATCGTCATGCGAGTCCATGTGGTCAGCGACGTACACGGGAACGCCAGGGACCTGGCCAGGGCGGGAGACGGCGCCGACGCGCTCGTCTGCCTCGGTGACCTGGTGCTCTTCCTCGACTATGCCGATCACTCCCGCGGCATCTTCCCCGATCTCTTCGGCAGGGAGAACGCGGACCTGATCGTCGAGCTGCGCACCGCCCGCCGCTTCGAGGAGGCCCGCGAGCTCGGCCGCAGGCTGTGGGAGGGCATCGACCGGGCGGCCGCCACCGAGAAGGCGGTGCGGAGGCAGTACGCCGAACTCTTCGCGGCGTTCCCCACCCCGACGTACGCCACCTACGGCAACGTCGACATGCCGCAGCTGTGGCCCGAGTACGCCGGGCCCGGCACCACCGTCCTCGACGGCGAGCGCGTCGAGATCGGCGGCCGCGTCTTCGGTTTCGTCGGCGGCGGCCTCAGGACGCCGATGCGCACGCCCTACGAGATCGGCGACGAGGAGTACGCCGCCAAGGTCGAGGCGCTGGGCGAGGTGGACGTGCTGTGTTCGCACATCCCGCCCGAGGTCCCCGAGCTCGTGTACGACACCGTCGCCCGCCGGTTCGAGCGCGGCAGCCGGGCCCTGCTCGACGCGATCCGCCGTACCCGCCCCCGGTACGCGCTCTTCGGCCACGTCCACCAGCCGCTGGCCCGGCGCATGCGTGTCGGCGCGACGGAATGCGTGAACGTCGGTCACTTCGCGTCCACCGGCCGCCCCTGGGCGCTGGAGTGGTGAGCCCGGAGCGGTGACGGGCCCCCCGGCCGATCGCGGTAGCCTTCACGCGGACATGCTCCCGAAACCCCTGTCCCCTGACCGGAACCGCACTGGAGGAGCCACAGCGATGGCGGAACACACCAGCTCGAGCATCACGATCGAGGCGGCGCCGGCCGACGTGATGGGCGTGATCGCCGACTTCGCCCGCTACCCCGAGTGGACCGGCGAGGTGAAGGAGGCCGAGGTCCTGGCCACCGACGCCGAGGGCCGCGCCGAGCGGGTGCGCCTGCTCCTGGACGCCGGCGCGATCAAGGACGACCACACCCTCGCGTACACCTGGACCGGTGGCAACGAGGTCAGCTGGACGCTGGTCAAGTCCCAGATGCTGCGCGCCCTCGACGGTTCGTACAGCCTGGCCCCGCTGGACGGCGGCCGCACCGAGGTCACCTACCGGCTGACCGTCGACGTCAAGATCCCGATGCTCGGCATGATCAAGCGCAAGGCCGAGAAGGTCATCATCGACCGCGCCCTGGCCGGTCTGAAGAAGCGCGTCGAGAGCCACCCGAGCCAGCCGAAGGGCTGATGTCCTGCATGCGTACGGTCCTCGTCACCGGCCCCGGCGGCGCGGGCCGCACCACGGTCGCCGCGGCGACCGCCCTCGCGGCGGCACGCGGCGGGGACGGGGCCTCCCCTTCCCGGACGCGGCCGAGAGGCCGGGGAAAGGTCCTCGTCCACTCCACCGACGCGACGGACACCCTGGGCGCGGCCTTGGGCACGGCGACCGGCCCCGCGCCCGTCGAGGCGGCCCCGGGGCTCTGGGCCGCCCGGCTCGACTCCGGCGCCCACTTCCGCGCAGAGCTCCTGGCGCTCCAGGAGCGGGCGGCCTCCATACTCGACCTGCTCGGCGCGAACCGGCTGGCCGCCGAGGAACTGACCGAGCTCCCGGGCAGCGAGCAGTTCGCCCTCCTGCGCGCCCTGCGCGCCTGCGCCGAGTCCGGTGCCGGCGACGGCACCGGTGGCCTTTCGGGAGCGTACGACCTGGTGGTGGTCGACCTGCCGCCGCTGCCCTCGGCCCTCGCCGTCCTCGCACTCCCCGAACAGCTGCGCCGCTACCTGCGCCGGCTGCTGCCGCCCGAGCGGCAGGCGGCCCGCGCGCTGCGGCCCATGCTCGCCCAGCTCGCCGGTGTCCCGATGCCCGCGCAGTGGCTGTACGAGACGGCCGCCCGCTGGGACGGGGAGCTGGCCGCCGTCCAGGCCCTGCTCGCCGATCCCGGCACGACCGTACGGCTGGTCGCCGAGCCCGGGCCCGCCGGAGCCGACGCACTGCGCACCGCCCGTACCGGACTGGCCCTCTTCGGCCTCGGCGTCGATGCGGTCACGGCGAACCGGACGCTGCCGCAGGACTCCCCGGACACCTGGCTCGCGACGCTCTCCGCCCAGCAGCAGAAGTGTCTGGCCGAGTGGTCCGACGTGTGGCAGCGGGCGGCGCCGGTCCGCGAGGTGCGTCACCTCGGCCGTGACCCGCGCGGTCTCGACGGACTGGACGCACTGGCCGGGGACGGGGCCCTCGCGGTGGAGCCGGGGCGCGGGGACGCGGCCGAGCCCTGGCCCGTGGAGGACCGGCTCGCCCGACGACGCGACGGCGGGGTCCTCGTATGGCACCTGCCGCTGCCCGGCGCCGTGAAGGAGGAGATCGGCTTGGTCCGCCGGGGCGACGAACTCGTCCTCGACGCGGGCCCGTTCCGCCGGATCCTGCCGCTGCCCTCCGCCCTGCGCCGCTGCGACGTCTCGGGCGCGGGCCTGACGGGCGGCGTGCTGAAGGTGCGGTTCACGCCGGACCCCCAGCTGTGGCCGCGGACCAAGTGAACCGCCTGCCGCCGTTCGGGTAACGTCAGTGGTACGAGGCGTACGTACGGTACGAACCGCCCCCTGTCGCAGGAGTCCGCCATGAGCGATGCCACCGAGCTCCCCCACGGCTCGAAGAGCATGGGAGGGGCTCCCTCCTCCCCCGAGCCCGCCGAGCCCCCGACGCCGACGCGTGGGCGAAGGCGAGCCCGAGGATCTCGCCGCCGAGAGGGCCCGTCGCCGCGCCCAGGACGGCGGGGCGCAGCCGGGGTCCGCCGCCGAGGAGCTGCGCAAGCTCGTCGACGCCGTCGCCGACAAGGTCGCCTCCCTCCAGTCGGCTCTGCCCGGCATGGCCGCGCAGGGCGCCGTCAGTCAGTTCATCAGCCAGGCGAAGTCCGCCGTCGAGCCGGTCATCGAGCGCAACCCGGAGGTCTTCGACCACTTGGCCGCGGCGGCAACGAACTGCTCGCCGCCTACCGCTCCGCCGTCCAGGGCCAGGAGGGCCGTTGGACCCGCGGTCCGTCACAGCCGGAAGAGCGCAAGAAGGACGGCGTCGACGGTGAGGACGGCCCCGAAGGCCCCTCGTCGAGCACCCACATCGATCTGGACTGAGCCGGGCCTCGGGTACGGTTGCCCCTAGCGGGGCTCGACCGAAAACTGAGGGACACATGGGACTCACCATCGGCGTCGACATCGGCGGCACGAAGATCGCGGCAGGCGTGGTCGACGAAGAGGGCGCCATTCTCGACACCCACAAGGTGCCCACTCCGTCGACTGCCGAAGGCATCGTCGACGCGATCTGCGCGGCCGTCTCGGAGGCGGGCAAGGGCCACCAGATCGAGGCGGTCGGCATCGGCGCCGCCGGGTACGTCGACGACAAGCGCGCCACCGTTCTCTTCGCGCCGAACATCCACTGGCGGCACGAGCCGCTGAAGGACAAGGTCGAGCAGCGCGTCGGTCTGCCGGTCGTCGTCGAGAACGACGCGAACGCGGCGGCCTGGGGCGAGTACAAGTTCGGCGCCGGCCAGGGCCACGAGGATGTCATCTGCATCACCCTCGGCACCGGTCTCGGCGGCGGCATCATCATCGGCAACAAGCTGCGCCGCGGACGCTTCGGCGTGGCCGCCGAGTTCGGCCACATCCGGGTCGTCCCCGACGGCCTGCTGTGCGGCTGCGGCAACCAGGGCTGCTGGGAGCAGTACGCGTCCGGGCGGGCCCTTGTCAGGTACGCCAAGCAGCGCGCCAACGCCACCCCCGAGAACGCCCGGATCCTCCTCGCCCTGGGCGACGGCACGGTCGAGGGCATCGAGGGCAAGCACGTCAGCGAGGCCGCCCGGCAGGGCTGCCCGGTGGCCGTCGACTCCTTCCGCGAGCTGGCCCGCTGGGCGGGCGCGGGCCTGGCCGACCTGGCCTCGCTCTTCGACCCGTCGGCGTTCATCGTCGGCGGCGGTGTCTCGGACGAGGGCGAACTCGTCCTCGACCCGATCCGCAAGTCCTTCCGGCGCTGGCTCATCGGCGGCCAGTGGCGTCCGCACGCGCAGGTGCTCGCGGCGCAGCTGGGCGGCAAGGCCGGCCTCGTCGGGGCGGCGGACCTGGCCCGCCAGGGCTGACGCCGCACGCCCGTACGCGTGCGGAGTGCCCGCCATGCCCTCTTGGGGCGCGGCGGGCATTTCCGTATCTTGATCCGCATGGCGACGAGTAGGACTGCGACGAGCACGCTGCCCGCTTCCCGTACCGAGCCGGACGGTTCGGCCGTGATCCGTGTCCTCAGCTACAACATCCGCTCCATGCGCGACGACCGCGAGGCGCTGGCCCGGGTGATCGCTGCCTGTGAGCCCGACCTCGTCCTCGTGCAGGAGGCCCCGAGGTTCTTCCGCTGGCGCAAGCGCGCGGCGTGGCTCGCCGCCCACAGCGGCCTGGTGGTGCTCGGCGGCGGAGCCACCGCTTCGGGGCCGCTGCTGCTGTGCTCGCTGCGCGTGACGGTGGAGCGTACGGAGGACGTACTGCTGCCGCGTACGCCGGGGCTGCACCAGCGGGGGTTCGCGACGGCGGTGGTACGGATCGGGGGCGCCCGGCTCGGCGTACTGAGCTGCCACCTCAGCCTCCAGGGCGAGGAGCGGTACGCGCAGGGCGGGATGCTGCTCGACCGTGTCGGGGAGATGGGCGTGGAGCACGCGGTCGTGGGCGGCGACCTCAACGACCGGCCGGACGGGCGGACTTTCCGCCGGCTGGCGGGTGAGCTCCAGGACTGCTGGGCGGCGAAGCCGTGGGGCGGGGAGTTCACCTCGACCCCGGAAGACCCCCACCAGCGCATCGACGCGGTCTTCGCGACGCCGGGGATCGAAGTCCTGGGCTGCGGCGTCCCGCCGGGCCTCCCGGAGGCGGACGTGAGGGCGGCCACGGACCACCTGCCGGTGCTGGCGGCGCTGCGGGTCCCGGCAGCCTAGGCGCGGGCGTGTCCTCGCACTGGGACGGGATCGATGCGAACCCGTCCAGTGCGAGGACACGGAGGAAGGGACGGAGGAAAGCCCCTACACGACCGCGCCGCGGCCGGGGTCGTCGCCGTCCTCGTCGTCGTCGTGCGTCATCCGCGCCACCAGCGTGGCGAAGCCGCCCAGGAAGCCGCCGACGCCGAGCGTCGTCAGCCACCACGTCATGTCCCACCGGAGCAGCACGGCGGCGAGCAGCAGCAGCGGGCCGCCGAGGACCGCTATCCAGGCGAACTTGGCCGTGGCGTCGGCGGGCGGCAGAGGGGGCGGCTCCGGCGGGACGAAGTGACCCTCGTCGCTCTCGTCGAGGTCGTCCTCGCGCGGCTCCGCCAGGGAGTAGGTGCGCGGGCCGCCGATGCCGGGGGCGAAGACGACGGAGCTGCCGAGCGGCCTGTCCGGGTCCGGATCCGTGTCCTCCTGCCCGGCTCCGGTGTCGGCCCCGGCCTCCGGGCCCTTCTTCAGCGGCTTCTCCGGCCGGTCGGCGCCGGTGCCGTTGAGGTCGTCGTCGCCCTCCGGCAGGAAGAGGTCCTCGATCGGCTTGAACGGCTTCGCGCCCGGCGGATCCGGCGGCTCCTCGCCGTACCCGGCGACGATCGCGGCCCACGTCCGCGTCCTCGTCGACAGGGGGCCCGGCGGGCGCCCCGGCAGCGGGCGCCCCGGCAGCGGGCGCCTCGGCCGCCCCCGCCGTCTCGTCCGGCTCCCGCCCCTCCTCGCGGCCCGCAGGCTCCGCGTCGTGCTCAGCACCGGTGGTGCTCCCCTTCTTCCCGACACGTGGAGCGAGGCGGCCGATGAACGCATGACTCTCGTCGAAGATCCGCTCCGCGTCATGGTCCAACGTCGCGACGTGGTAGCTCTGTTCCAGCAGGATCTCGGTGACGTCCGTCGACGAGACCCGGCTGAGGATGCGGGCCGAGTCGGCCGCCGGCACCACATGGTCCTGCGGGCTGTGCAGGAGCAGCAGCGGCTGGGTCACCTGCGGCAGCTCGGAGTCGACGATCCGGAAGAAGTTCCGCACGGAGTGGGCCGCGTGCAGCGGGACGCGGTCGTAACCGACCTCCTCCACCCCCGCCTTGGCGATGTCGCTGCGCAGCCCCTTCGTCGTACGTACGAGATGGCGGGCCACCGGCAGCGCGTACGCCGACAGGCCGTGCACCTTGTTCGCCGGGTTGACCACGGCGATCCCGCTGATCGCGTCCCCGTGCTTCGCGGCCAGGCGCAGCGTCAGGGCCCCGCCCATGGAGAGCCCGAAGACGAAGACCTGGCTGCACTGCCGGCTCAGCACGCGCAGTTCGCGGTCGACCTCCGCGTACCAGTCCTGCCAGCCCGTGAGCTGCATGTCCTCCCAGCGGGTGCCGTGACCGGGCAGCAGCGGAAGGGAGACGGTCAGTCCACGCCCGGCCAGGTGGTCGGCCCAGGGGCGCAACGACTGCGGGGAACCGGTGAAGCCGTGGCAGAGGAGGACGCCGACCTCTCCGCCCTCGTGGCGGAACGGCTCGGCTCCAGGGAGGACCGGCACCGGGGTCTCCTGTTCATGAGTCTTGGACGGCGAAGGGAGGTGCGCACGATGTACTTCACCGTACGCGACCGGACCGACACCGACCAGGTCCGTCGGGCGGCCTTGTGCGGAGAGAGCGCAGGCCCCGCACCGGTTAGGGTCTTGTCGACAGACACAGGGAAGGCACTCGGTTGATCTACGGCGCAATGAAGTTCTCCATCGGAGGGCCACTGAAGGCTGCCTTCAGGCCCTGGGTGGAGGGACTGGAGAACATCCCCGCCGAGGGCCCGGCGATCCTCGCGAGCAACCACCTGTCCTTCTCGGACTCCTTCTTCCTGCCCGCGGTCCTCGACCGCAAGGTCACCTTCATCGCCAAGGCCGAGTACTTCACCTCGCCCGGTGTGAAGGGGAAGCTCACCGCCGCCTTCTTCAAGGGCGTCGGCCAGCTGCCCGTGGACCGCTCGGGCGCGCGCGGCGCGGGCGAGGCGGCGATCAAGGCCGGCATCCAGGTCATCAGGGGCGGCGGCCTCTTCGGCATCTACCCCGAGGGCACCCGCTCGCCCGACGGCCGTCTCTACCGCGGCAAACCGGGCGGCCTCGCGCGCGTGGCGCTCGCCACCGGCGCTCCCGTGATCCCGGTCGCGATGATCGACACCGAGAAGATCCAGCCGCCCGGCAAGGTCATGCCCAAGCTGATGCGGCCGGGGATCAGGATCGGCAAGCCGCTGGACTTCGGCCGCTATCACGGGATGGACGGCGACCGGTTCATTCTGCGGTCGGTGACCGACGAGGTCATGTACGAGATCATGAAGCTCTCCGGCCAGGAGTACGTCGACATCTACGCGACGGCGGCGAAGCGCCAGATCGCCGACGCGGAGAAGGCCGCCAAGGCCGAGAAGGCGGAGCAGGGCGGCGCGTAACCGCGTCCGTCCGGGGGGATGGGGATGATGGCCAAGGCTCGGCGCGAGCGGGTCGTACGCATGTCGGTCGAGCAGCCGCTGTGGCGTGCGCTCACCGCCTACCGCGTCCTGACGATGCTCTACGCGGTGTTCCTCTTCGTGTTCACCCGGGAGAAGTTCGAGCGTCCGTGGGTGGCCGTCGCCTTCCTCGCGGTGTTGTCCCTCTGGACCCTCGTCACGCTCCCCAAGGTGGCGAACGCGGCGAGCTGCACCAAGCGCTTCCTCGGCGTCGACCTCGCCGTCGCCCTGACCGGCATCCTGCTCACCCCGCTCGCCGACTTCCACGCGCAGCAGGTCGACGGCTCCACCCTGCCGTCGATATGGACCGCGGGTTCCGTCCTCGCGTTCGCCATCAAGGGCGGCTGGCGCTGGGCGGCCTTCGCCTCCTCCTTCGTCGCCGCCGCCAACATCGTCGAGCGCGGCCACCCCAGCCGGGACACCCTCCACAACGTCCTGCTGGTGTGGGTCGCCTCCATCGCGATCGGTTACGTCGTCGAGGTCGCCCGCGCCTCCGAGCGCACCCTCGCCCGCGCCCTGGAGATCGAGGCCGCGACCCGCGAGCGCGAGCGCCTCGCCCGCGACATCCACGACAGCGTGCTCCAGGTCCTCGCCATGGTGCAGCGGCGCGGCGCGGCCCTCGGCGGCGAGGCGGCCGAACTGGGCAGGATGGCCGGGGAGCAGGAGATCGCCCTGCGCACCCTGGTCTCCAGTGGTCTGGTGCCGGCGACGCGGGCCTCGGAGGACGCCGCGCAGGGCGCGGTGGTCCGTACGGTCGAGGTGGACGACGGCGACGAGGACGGCGGCACGGGCGACGGACGCCCCTGCGATCTGCGCTCCCTGCTCGCCCCGCACGCCGGTTCCAGGGTCAGCTTCGCCGAGCCCGGCGCCCCGGTCCTGCTGGAAGCGGCGGCGGCCCGGGAGCTCGCGGCGGCTGTCAGTGCCGCACTGGACAATGTCCGCAGGCATGCGGGAGAGGACGCCCAGACCTGGATCCTGGTCGAGGACTGGCCGCAAGAAGTGATCGTGACGGTGCGGGACGACGGCCCCGGCATCCCCGAGGGCAGGCTCGCGCAGGCCGAGGGGGAGGGGCGCCTCGGGGTCGCCCTGTCGATCCGAGGGCGGCTGAGGGACATCGGGGGCACCGCCGAGCTGATCTCGGTGCCGGGGCAGGGCACGGAAGTAGAACTGAAGGTTCCACGGGGGAAGGCAGGACAGGCGCGATGAGCGAAGAGCAGCAGGCGATCAGGGTGATGGTCGTCGACGACCACCCGATGTGGCGGGACGCGGTCGCCCGCGACCTCGAAGCCGCGGGGTTCGACGTGGTCGCAACGGCGGGCGACGGGCCGCAGGCGGTGCGCCGCGCCCAGGCCGTCGGACCCCAGGTTCTCGTCCTCGACCTCAACCTCCCCGGCGGCATGCCCGGCGTCCAGGTCTGCAAGGAGCTCGTCGGCGCCGACCCGGCGCTGCGGGTCCTCGTGCTGTCCGCGAGCGGCGAGCACGCCGACGTACTGGAAGCGGTGAAGTCCGGCGCGACGGGCTACCTGCTGAAGTCCGCGGGGCCCGACGAGCTCATCGACGCGGTACGGCGCACGGCCGCCGGCGACCCGGTCTTCACCCCGGGCCTGGCGGGCCTGGTCCTCGGCGAGTACCGCCGGCTGGCCTCCGACCCGGCGCCCGCGGCCTCGCCGAACGAGCCGAAGGCGCCCCAGCTCACCGACCGCGAGACCGAGGTGCTGCGGCTGGTCGCCAAGGGGCTCTCGTACAAGCAGATCGCCGAGCGCCTGGTGATCTCGCACCGCACCGTCCAGAACCACGTGCAGAACACCCTCGGCAAGCTCCAGCTGCACAACCGCGTGGAACTCGTCCGCTACGCGATCGAACGCGGTCTCGACGACGCCTAGCGCGCCCGGTGAGCCCGGTGCGACCTCGAGTCGCCCCTCCGCCCCGCGCCGTCGTGACCTGGGTCACCGCCGGTGTGACCGCGCGCGGCACAGCCGAATGGGGCGAAGGGACAGCTCCGCGGGTCGGAGTGCTGACCGGGGAGGCGGCGGCGCGGCTCAGGACGGTCGGCCCGGAGCTCTGCGCCGAGGCCGGGGCTTCTTCGGCTGAGCGGGACGAGGACATGGGACGTATATTCGCGATGTCCGCGCGGTACGGCCCCTGTCTCCGCTTTCGCCCCTCCCGGGAGACGTCGTGGAAATCCTGGCATTCGGTGTGCAGTCCGACGAGAAACCACTGATCGAGAACGCGTTCGCCGGTCACCACGACATCCGCTGTCTCGATGTCTTCCTCAGCGAGGACACCGCCCCCATCGCCGCCGGCCACGAGATCATCAGCACCAGCGTCAACGCCGATCTGGGGGCGGGCGTCCTGCGCGCGCTCGCCGCCGGCGGAACGAGGATGATCGCCCAGCGCTCCACCGGCTTCAACAACATCGACCTCGACGTCGCCGGACAGCTCGGCCTGACGGTCGCCCGCGTCTCGTACTACTCGCCGTACTCCGTCGCCGAATTCGCCTGGACCCTCGCGATGGCCGTCAACCGCCGCATCGTGCGCGCCGCCGGACGCACCCGCGACTTCGACTTCCGCCTCGACGGGCTCCTCGGCCGTGACATGCGCGGCCGTACGGCCGGTGTCCTCGGCACCGGAAAGATCGGCGAGGCGTTCACCCGTATCGCCCACGGCTTCGGCATGAACCTGCTCGGCTGGGACCTCGCCCGGAACCCCGCCTGCGTCGGGCTGGGCATGGAGTACGTCGACAAGGACCGCCTCCTCGCCGAGTCCGACCTGGTCAGCCTGCACCTGCCGCTGATGCCCGCCACGCACCGTCTCATCGGCGCCGACGAGCTGCGTGCCATGAAGGACGACGCGATCCTCGTGAACTCGAGCCGCGGTGGTCTCGTCGACACCGCGGCTCTCGTCCACGAACTGCGCCTGGGCCGCTTCACCGGGGTGGGGCTCGACGTGTACGAGGCGGAGGCCGGGCTCTTCTTCCTGGACAAGTCCCTGGAGGTCGTCGACGACGACACCCTGGCCCGGCTCGTCACCCTCCCGAACGTCCTGGTCACCTCGCACCAGGCGTACTACACCGTCGACGCGGTCGGCCAGATCGTCGAGGCGACGCTCGGGAACGTCCTCGACTACACGGCGGGCCGCCGCAGCGAGAACGTCCTGGTCCCGGCGGAGCCCGACGTGAGCTGACCGAGCAGCTCGCCCACGATCGCCGTGCCCCGCAGCGTCAGCACCGACTCCGGGTGGAACTGCACGCCCGCGAAGCCGGGCCCGCGCAGGGCGTGCACCTCGCCGGTGACCGGGTCGCGGCTGACCTCGACGCCGTGCGCGGTCAGCTCCGCCGCCTCGTCCTCGCCGCAGCGGGCGACGAAGCTGTTGTAGAAACCGACGGTCTCCGGCCGCCCGAAGAGATCGATCCGGGTCTGCGCCCCCTGGTACGGCACCCGCTTGCGCACGGTCCCCAGGCCCAGCTCGGCCGCCAGCAGTTCGTGCCCCAGGCAGACCCCGAGCAGCCCGTGCCGGTGTTCGCGCACCAGCTCCGCCGTGAGTCCGCGCAGGAACCGCATCTTGGGGTCGTCCTCGTCGGAGGGGTTCCCGGGCCCGGGGCCGAGCACCACGGGGCCCTCGTGCGCGAGCGCGGCCTCCCGCAGGCCCGGCTCGTCGTACCGCCGTACGGACACGTCGAGCCCGGACGAGCGCAGCAGATGCGCGAGCATCGCCGTGAAGGTGTCCTCCGCGTCGATCACCAGCGCGTGTCCGGTCAGGGACGACGTGCGCTCCTGCATCCGCAGCCAGAACGGCGCGAGGGACGCGCGCCGCGAGTCGAGCGCTTCTCGTACGCGCGGATCGTCCGCCAGCTTCGGCCGTACGTCCTCACGCTCCGGCCTCGCGGGGCGCACCCCCAGCGCCGCCAGTACCCCCGCCGCCTTGGCGTGGGTCTCGGCGACCTCGCTGTGCGGGTCCGAGTCGCGCACCAGCGTCGCCCCGACCGGCACCCGCAGCCGCCCGTCCGGTGCGATGTCGGCGGTGCGGATGAGGATCGGCGAGTCCAGGGTCTGGGCGCCGCCCGCGTCACGGCCGACGAGGGCCAGTGCGCCCGCGTAGTAGCCGCGGCCCCCGGTCTCGTACCGCTCGATGACCCGGCAGGCGTTCTGCACCGGCGACCCGGTGACGGTCGCCGCGAACATCGTCTCCTTCAGCACCTCGCGCACGTCGAGGGACGTCCGGCCCCGCAGCTCGTACTCGGTGTGCGCGAGATGGGCCATCTCCTTGAGCCGCGGGCCGACCACGACCCCGCCCCGGTCGCCGACGGTGCACATCATCTTGAGCTCTTCGTCGACGACCATCGAGAGCTCCGCGGTCTCCTTGCCGTCGTCGAGGAAGTCCAGCAGCCCCTCGGTGCTCGGGCCCTGGGCCGGGTAGCGGTACGTACCGCTGATCGGGTTCATCACGACGGTCCCGCCGCTCATCCGCACGTGCACCTCGGGGCTCGCGCCGACCAGCGTGCGCTCCCCGGTGTGCACGACGAAGGTCCAGTACGCGCCCCGCTCACCGGCGAGCAGCCGCCGGAAGAGCGCCAGCGCGTCGGCCCGCCCGAAGCCGGGGACGCTGCCCTCGAAGGTCCGCCGGATGACGAAGTTCGCGCCCTCGCCGCGCCCGATCTCGTCCTCGACGACCCGCCGTACGATCCCGGCGTACTCCTCGTCGGCGACGTCGAAGGCCCCGCCCTCGACCCTCACCTCGTGCGCGGGCAGCTGCGTGAGGACGTCGTCGAGCGGCAGGGTGTACGCCTCGTCGGCGACCAGCACACTCAGCGGTGTCCCGTCGTCCCGTACGTCGAACCCGCGCTCCCTGATCTGCCGGAACGGCACCAGCGCGAGCACGGGCAGGTCGCCGGAACCGGCCGGGACGTCGGCGAGCGCGCGCGGCCTCGCGCACGTCCCCGATCAGCAGCTCGACGGTGCCGTGGTCGTGGCCGGGGGTCCGCCTGCGGAGGAGGGCGAAGGGGCGGGTGTCGTCCAGCAGTGCGCTGATGAGCATCGGTGGTGTTCCTTCCGATTCCGGGGGAGTCCGAGTGGAGCCCGAGCGCGGAGCCGAGTGGAGAGGAACAGCCTCTGGAAACACCGAAGGCCGCCTCTCGGGCGGCCTTCGCGGTTCAGTGGTGCGCGCGATTGTCAGTGGGCCGCCGGATGAGCGGTCCACCACCAGGTCTGAGTCGTCTGCGCGAACATGCTCCGCACCCTAGCGGACCCGGGCGTGCGCGTCATGCATGTCCGCCGTTCCGCGCGTCCCGTGGACCCGGCCCGTCTCATCTGGTGAGCCGGGGGATGGATGGACGGGCCGACCACGTAATGTGGTCAAGGTGACCGTGAACGCTAAGACCACCCCCAACGGTGGCAACACCTGGCGAGACCTTCCCGCGGCGCAGCAGCCCGAGTACCCCGATGCCGAGGCTCTGCGCGATGTGATCGCGGACCTCGAGTCGTATCCGCCGCTCGTCTTCGCGGGCGAGTGCGACCAGCTGCGCGCCCGACTGGGAGCCGTCGCCAAGGGCGAGGCGTTCCTGCTGCAGGGCGGCGACTGCGCCGAGGCATTCGACGCCGTATCCGCCGACCACATCCGAAACAAGCTCAAGACCCTTCTCCAGATGGGCGCGGTGCTGACGTACGCCGCCTCCGTGCCGTCGTGAAGGTGGGCCGGATCGCCGGCCAGTACTCCAAGCCGCGCTCCAAGTCGACCGAGACCCGCGACGGCATCACCCTGCCGACCTACCGCGGCGACTCCGTCAACGGCTTCGAGTTCACCGAGAAGGCCCGGATCCCGGACCCCGAGCGGCTGAAGCGGATGTACCACGCGTCCGCCTCGACGCTGAACCTCGTGCGCGCCTTCACCACCGGTGGTTACGCCGACCTGCGCCAGGTGCACGCCTGGAACCAGGACTTCGTGAAGTCGTCGCCGTCCGGACAGCGTTACGAGCAGCTGGCCCGGGAGATCGACAACGCGCTGAACTTCATGAAGGCCGCCGGGACCGACCCGGCGGAGTTCCGCACGGTCGAGTTCTACGCCTCGCACGAAGCGCTGCTCATGGACTACGAGTCCGCCCTGACCAGGGTCGACTCGCGTACGGGCCACCTGTACGACGTATCGGGCCACATGCTGTGGATCGGTGAGCGCACCCGTCAGCTGGACGGCGCGCACATCGAGTTCGCCTCGAAGATCCGCAACCCGATCGGCGTGAAGCTCGGTCCGACGACCACGGTCGACGAGGCGCTGAGCTACGTCGACAAGCTCGACCCGGACCGCGAGCCCGGCCGGCTGACCTTCGTCGTCCGCATGGGAGCCGACAAGGTCCGCGACAAGCTCCCCGAGCTGGTCGAGAAGGTCACGGCGTCCGGCGCGGCCGTGGCATGGGTGAGCGACCCGATGCACGGCAACACCTTCGAGGCCGCCTCCGGCCACAAGACGCGTCGCTTCGACGACGTGCTCGACGAGGTCAAGGGCTTCTTCGAGGTGCACAAGGGCCTCGGTACGCACCCGGGCGGCATCCACGTCGAGCTGACCGGTGACGACGTCACGGAGTGCGTGGGCGGCGGCGACGAGATCTTCGTCGACGACCTGCACCAGCGCTACGAGACGGCCTGCGACCCGCGGCTCAACCGCAGCCAGTCGCTGGACCTGGCGTTCCTGGTCGCCGAGATGTACCGCGACCAGTAAAAACCGGCGGAACCGAACCGGAAAAAGGCTGTGGGGCGCGGATCGAATGTGATCCGCGCCCCACAGTCGTGTCCGGGACTTTTGCGTACGGGGGGCGACGGGTAAGGTTAGGTTGACCTTACCGATTAGCCGTCCCCCTCGGCCCGCGTCAGGAGGTGTACCGCGTGTTCGTCTGCTCTTGTTTCGGCGTGACCGACCAGCAGATCAAGGAGCACGCGGCCGCCGGTGCCTGCACACCGCGCCAGATAGCGTCGGTCAGCAAAGCGGGTACGGACTGCGGTTCCTGCGTACGCACGATCCAGGGGCTCCTGGGCCGTGGCGGGTGCCCGCGCCGCGCACTGGTCGAACAGGGCGGGGCGGCGCTCACCGGGACGCCTCTCTCCGAAGCCGCCTGACCGGCGCCCGGCCGGCTGTCAGCTGCTCGGCTGCTCGATCAGCTGGGCGATGTAGAGCGCCTCGCCGAGTTTCTCCACCAGCTCCAGCTGGGTGTCGAGATAGTCGATGTGGTGCTCCTCGTCCTTGAGGATGTCCTCGAAGATGTTCGCCGACGTGACATCGCCCTTGGCCCGCATGACCTCGATGCCGCGCTTGAGGCGGTCGATCGCCTCGACCTCGATCTGCCGGTCGGCCTGGAACATCTCGGTGACGGTCTGGCCCACCCGCACATGGAAGAGCCGCTGGTAATTCGGCAGGCCGTCCAGGAAGAGGATCCGGTCGGTCAGTGTCTCCGCGTGCCTCATCTCGTCGAACGACTCGGCCCGGGTGTACTTGGCGAGCTTCGTCCAGCCGAAGTTGTCCTGCATCTTGGCGTGCAGGAAGTACTGATTGATGGCGGTCAGCTCGGCGGTCAGCTGCTCATTGAGGAATTCGATGACCTCGGGGTCGCCCTGCATCGCAGAGGCTCCTTCCAAGCGTGGTACTGGGCAGGTTCGGGCATCCTCGCACCATGGGTGGGAGGCGTCCAGTAAGTGCAGGCTTATCAGGAGTTGCCCCGAATAGGGTCAGACCTGGTCATGACCACCCCTTGCGGTCTGTCACCATGGAGTCATGGGGCAGCCGGAAAGCCGGGAACATCACGAATCAGCACAGCCCGAGCTTCCGCCGGGACAGCGGCTGCAGCGTGGCTGGCCGGTCACCCACTACGGTCCCGTACCCAAGTTCAAGCCGGACCGCTGGGAGTTCAGGGTCTTCGGCGCCACGGCGGACGGCGACAAGCACTGCTGGAACCACGAGGAATTCTCGGCGCTCCCGTTCGCCACGGTCGAGGCCGATCTGCACTGCGTCACGAAATTCAGCATGCTTGGGGCCGAATGGGGTGGCGTGCTCGCTCGTACGCTCGTCGAACTCGCGCCCCCCGCGCCGAGCGTCACGCACGTCATGGTGTGGGCCGAGTACGGCTTCAGCGCGAACCTGCGGCTCGCGGACTTCACTTCCGACCGGACGATCTTCGCCACCCACAAGGGCGGTGAACTGCTGACCGCCGAGCACGGGTTCCCGCTGCGTCTGGTCGTACCGCACCTGTACGCCTGGAAGGGGCCCAAGTGGGTCCGGGGCGTCGAGTACATGACGGCGGACCGCCGCGGTTTCTGGGAGGAGCGCGGCTATCACAACGTCGGCGACCCCTGGCGTGAGCAGCGGTACTCCTACCAGGAGGGGCCGGGGGACGGCCCCGAGCTGTAGGGCCCGGCGGCCGCGCCCTCCGGTCGGCGCCTTCCGGTCAGTGGTGGTACGGGTGGACCACCGCGTGGCCCTTGCCGCGGCCGATCATCCACTTGTTGACGGGTGTGGTGATGAGGAAAGCGGCGAAGAGCGCGAAGGCGAGCACGCCCCAGAACATTCCGTCGGTGAGGTGCGCGTCCATCGCGCCGGGCCACAGTGCGAGCACGCCGTTGTCGATCAGCTCCATCACCGCGATGGAGAGGGTGTCGGCGGCGAGGGCGACCCGGAAGGCGGTCCTGAAGCCGACGCCGGCCTTGAGGACGCCGCGCAGGGTGAGGGCGTAACCGAAGAAGAAGGCCAGGACGATCGCCAGGACCATCGTCTGCACGTTGCCCCACCCGAGCGCGGTGCCGATGACCATGCCCAGCACCTCGCCGATGGCGCAGCCGGTGAGGCAGTGGAGCGTGGCCTGGGCGGCCGTGGACCAGCTGACCTTGCCGTGGCCGGCGTGGGCTCCGTGATCCGTGTGGTCCGCGTGGTCCGCGTGGGCTGCGTGATTTTCGTGCCCTGCGTGACCGTCATGGCCGTGGTGCATGTCGTGCGTGTGTGCGTCGTGCTGCATGGCATGCCCCCGGGGTCGGGCAGCGGTTCCTGCCGACAAGCAGAACCATATACCCCCTAGGGGTATTCCTCAATGGGTTTCAGCGGCTCTCAGCAGGAGTCGCGCAGCTCCTTCAGCCGCGCCACATCGGCCGCGTGGCCTTCCTTGCCGCCCGGCGTCTCGATCGTCAGCGGCACGCCCTCGGTCGCCGGATGTGCGAACAGTTCCCGGAACGCTCCGTGCCGATGTGGCCGGAGCCGATGTTCTCGTGGCGGTCCCTGTGCGCGCCGACGCCCTCCTTCGAGTCGTTGGCGTGGATCAGCTTGAGCCGGCCCTCGCCGACCGTGTCCACCAGCAGGTCCAGTGTCTGCTTCATCCCGCCGGGCCCCGCGAGATCGTGCCCCGCCGCGTAGATGTGACAGGTGTCGAGGCAGACGCCCAGCTTGGGGTGCGCGTCGAGCGCCTCGAAGTACGGGCCGAAGTCCCAGGTGCGCGAGCACAGCGAGGAGCCCTGCCCCGCCGTCGACTCGAGCAGCAGCAGCGGGTCGTCGTCGTGCGTCAGCTCGTCGAGGAGCGGCAGCAGGTACGTGCGCACCTGCGCGAGCGACTCCGCACGCGGCCGGCCACCGGTCGCCGAGCCGGTGTGCACCACCACGCCCAGCGCGCCGATCTCACGTCCGCGGCGCAGCGAGTGCCGCAGCGACTCCACGGACTTCTCGGCGGTCGCCTCGGTGTGCGAACCGAAGTTGATCAGGTAGGGGGCATGGACGTACGCCGGTATCCGCTCGGCGGCGCAGGCCGCGCGGAACAGCTCGTCCTGGGCGGGATTTCCGGTGGGCGTCGCCCAGCCGCGCGGGTTCGCGACGAAGACCTGAACGCCTCGGCGCCCAGCTCACGGGCGTACGCGAGGCCGTTCGTGGCGAGACCGCCGGCTACGGGTACATGACTGCCGACGGGGTTTCGGGAGGGGAAAGGTGCGTTGCTCATCGGCATCAAGGATGCCAGGACACCGGTGCGAAGGGCCGCCGGCCGGGTGACGGCCCTTCGCGGGCGGACTCCTACAGGCCCTTGGTCCTGAGGGTGATCGTGCTGCCCTCCGGAGCCTCGTCGCCCTCCTCGACCGACTGGCTCGCGATCTTGTCGCTGAAGGAGAGGAAGGGGCGGTCCACCTTCACCTCGAAGCCCGCCTCCCGGAGCGTGCGCTTCGCGTCGTCGACGTCGTCACCGACCACATCGGGCACGGAAACCATGCGCGGCCCCTTGGAGACCGTCAGCGTCACGGTGTCGCCCTCGGCGAGCCGGTCGCCCTCGGCCGCGGACTGCCTGACGACCGATCCCGCCTCCTCCCGGGACGTGACGCGCCCGGGCGCGACCTTCACGGTGAGCCCGGCCTCCTCCAGCTCGGAGGTGGCGTCCTCCACGCTCTCGCCGGTCACATCGCACCTCCACGGGGGCGCCCTTGCTGACGACGAGGGCGATCGCGGAGTCCGGGTGCCGCTCGGTGCCGGCGCGCGGGGTCGTACTGACGACGGAGCCTTGCGGGACGTCCTCGTCGAACGTCCTGGTGACGATGCCGGGGGCCAGACCGGCCTTCTTGAGCTTGTCCCTGGCCTCGGCCAGCGGCAGCCGCCCGACGTCGGGGACCTTCACGGTTTCCGGGCCGCGCGAGACGACCAGCGTGACGGAGCCGTTGCCACGGATACGGGCACGGGAGGCGGGGTCGCTGTTCATGACGGTGCCGCGGTCGTACGCCTCGCTGTACTCGCGCCGCACTTCCTTCACATCGAGACCGGCGGCGGAGAGCCGCGCGGCGGCCTCCTTCTCCGTCTGGCCGAGGAGGGAGGGGACACGGGTGAACTGCCCGGAGTTGATGTACCAGACGCCGGCGCCGACTCCGAGGACGAGCAGGACGGCGGTCACGACCGCGAGCACGCCGCGCCCGGGCGCGACGGCCGCGCCTGGACGGCACCGCCGCCGGTTGCGGCGGGGGCATCTGGAGCCGGCTGGTGCGGTTGAGGGGCTCGTCACCGGTGCCACCGGTGCCGCCGGGGGTCCCGATCGCGCGCGGAATGACGCTCGTGCGGTCCTCGGCGCCGTCGTGCGTCTGCGCGAGGGCCTGCGGCGGCACCGCGTCGAGCTGCTCGTCGCTGAGCGCGGCGGCGCGCCTCCCTGGCCTGCGCGAGGAGCGCCACGGCGTCGTACGGACGGATCTCCGGATCGCGCGCGGTGGCGCCCGCGACCAGCTCGTCCAGTCCGGCCGCGAGCCCGGGAACGGCGGCGGACGGGACGGGCACGTCCTCGTGGAGGTGCTGGTAGAGAACCTGCGCGGGGGTGCTGCCGGAGTGCGGTTTGGCGCCGGTCAGCATCTCGTACAGCACGACGCCGCAGGCGTAGACGTCGGCGCGGGTGTCGGCCGTGCCGTGCTCTATCTGCTCGGGCGCGAGGTACGACACGGTGCCGAGGACCGACCCGGTGGTGCTGGTGACGGTGTCCACGGCCCGTACGAGACCGAAGTCGGCGACCTTGACCCGGCCGTCGTCCCCGATCAGGACGTTCTCCGGCTTCATGTCCCGGTGCACGAAGCCGGCGCGGTGCGCGGCCCCGAGCGCGGCCAGCACCGGCTCCAGGATGTCGAGGGCGGCCCGGGGCTGGAGAGCGCCGCGCTCGCGCAGTACGTCGCGCAGGGTGCACCCGGCGACGTACTCCATGGCGAGGTAGACGTACCCGCCGTCCGTTCCCTGGTCGAAGACGCCGACCACATTCGGGTGCGCGAGCCGGGCGACCGACTTCGCCTCCCGGATGAACCGGTCCACGAAGGAGCCGTCGGCGGCGAGGGCGGGGTGCATCACCTTGAGGGCGAGCACCCGGTCGAGGCGGGTGTCGACGGCCCGGTAGACCGTGGCCATGCCACCGACGGCGATGCGCGCATCGACGCGGTAGCGGCCGTCGAGCACGTGCCCGACGAGCGGGTCCTGAAGGGTCGTATCCACGGAGCGAGTCTACGAAGCCGCCGCCGGCACGTCCGGCAGGTGCGGGTTTCCCGGGCCGGTATTGCAGCGGAGCTGTGACAGCGGGTGGCGCCTGCGGGGCTCCGCCCCGGGGCCTGGCGGGCGTCCGGGGGCGCCCGGGGCGGGGCCTGCTCTCCCCGTCACGGGAAGGGGCGGGGCGGGGAAGAGGCCCGCGCGGCGACCCGCCGGTCAGAACGCCGGGCGTTCCGGGTCCAGCACCGCCCGCCCCGCCACCGGCGACGACGCCTGTGCGAAATGCCGCCGCGGGATCCGTCCCGCCCGGTACGCGAGCCGTCCCGCCTCCACCCCGTGCCGCATCGCCTCGGCCATCAGCACCGGCTCCTGCGCCCGCGTCACCGCCGACGCCAGCATCACCGCCGCGCACCCCAGCTCCATCGCCAGCGCCGCGTCCGACGCGGTGCCCGCCCCCGCGTCCAGCACGACCGGCACGCGCGCGTGCTCCACGATCAGCTGGAAATTGTGCGGATTGCGGATACCGAGCCCCGACCCGATCGGCGACCCCAGCGGCATGATCGCCGCACACCCCACGTCCTCCAGCTTCCGCGCGAGCACGGGATCGTCGTTCGTGTACGGCAGGACGGTGAAGCCGTCGTCCACCAGCGTCTCCGCCGCGTCCAGCAGCTCGATCGGATCGGGCAGCAGCGTCCGCTCGTCGGCGACGACCTCCAGCTTCACCCAGTCCGTACCCAGCGCCTCCCGCGCGAGGCGCGCCGTCAGCACGGCCTCGCCCGCCGTGAAACACCCCGCCGTGTTCGGCAGCACCCGGATGCCCAGCTTCTCCAGTACGGAAAGCACCGACCCCTGGACGGTCGGGTCCAGCCGCCGCATCGCGACGGTCGTCAGCTCGGTCCCGGACGCGACGAGGGAGCGCTCCAGTACGTCGAGGCTCGGCGCTCCGCCCGTTCCCATGATCAACCGTGAGGAGAACGTGGTGTCGCCGATGGTCAGAAGGTCGTCGGCCATGGTTCAGCCTCCCTGGACTGCGCTGAGGACTTCGATGCGGTCGCCGTCACCGAGCACGGTGACGTCCCACCGCCCGCGCGGTACGACGGTTTCGTTGAGGGCGGCGGCGACCCCCGAAGGGGCCCGGGTGAGGGTCGCGACGAGCGCGCCCAGCGTCGTACCGGCGTCGACCTCACGGTTCTCGCCGTTCACGGAGATGGTCATACGGGCTGCCCCTGCGGTACGGAGACGGAGGAAGGGAGGGAGGCGGAAGGGGCGGCCGGCGCGAAACGCAGCGGGCTGAACGGACGCGCCTCGTCCGGCAGCTCCCCGCCGGCCAGGACAGCGGCCATCGCATCGCCGGTGACCGGCGTGAGCAGCACCCCGTTGCGGTAGTGCCCGGTGGCCAGGTGCAGCCCCTCCAGCGCGGTCGGCCCGAGCAGCGGCGCGTTGTCCGGGGAGCCGGGCCGCAGCCCCGCGCGGGTCTCCGTCGCGCAGCTCGGTGATGCCCGGCATCAGCTCGTGCGCGTCGCGCAGCAGCTCGTACACCCCGCCCGCCGTGACCGTCGTGTCCCAGCCGAGCTCCTCGCTGGTCGCCCCGACGACCAGTTCGCCGTTCTCGCGCGGTACGAGGTAGACGTGGCTGCCCCGCACCACGGCACGCACCGTCCGGCTCAGGAAGGGCGCGTACGCACGTGGCACGGCCAGCCGCAGCACCTGCCCCTTCACGGGCCGTACCGGCGGCAGCACCTCCCGCGGTACGCCCGCGAGCCGGCCGCTGAGGCTGCGGCCGCCAGCACCACCTGGCCGGCGGTGAGCTCCGTCCCGTCCGCCAGTGCGGCGCCGGCGGCCCGCTCCCGTACGACACGGAGCCGTTCGGCCCAGCCGCGGTGGAAGACCACCCCGGCCCGCTCACAGGCCGTCAGAAGGGCTGCGCGCAGCCGCCTCGGGTCGACCTGGTGGTCACCGTCCACCCGCAGGCCCCCGCGCACGCCCGGCGCGAGCATCGGCTCCAGGCGGCGGCACTCGCGCCCCGTGAGCCACTCCGACGCGAGCCCGGAGCGGCGTTGCAGGGCATGGAGCTCGCGCAGGTGGGCTCGTCGTCGGTGTCGAGCGCGACGAGCGCGTGCCGCAGGAGCGGTAGCCGGTGGCCTGCCCGCTCGCCGCCTCCAGCTCGGCGACGAACGCGGGATAGCGCTCGGCGGACGCGAGGTTGGAGGCCGAGGAGCGTCTGCTCCCCGTAGTGGAGTTCGGTGACGGCGGCGAGCATTCCGGCCGCGACCTGTGCGGCCCCGCCCCCCGGCTGCGGATCGGCGACGGCGACGCGCAGCCCGCGCTGCGCCGCCCGCCAGGCCGTGACCAGGCCGATGATTCCGCCCCCGATGACGAGGACGTCTGACGATGTACGCGGCATGGGCGTCCAGCCCCTCCCTTCGCCGGCATGACCCGGATCAGGTTCGTACGGTCGGAGGCCGCCCAGCCTCCCTCTCAGCCCGGTACGCCCGGGCTCCCGCGAGTGCTTTACGGTGGCCACCCTAACGCCAGGCCCCGACGCGCTGTAAGGGAGCAACTCCTGTGGCCCGCTCGCTCGACGGACTCGTCCTCTCGCCGGTCGCCGACCAGGCGCCCGGCCAGGTCGGGACACGGACCCGGTTCACGTACCACGAGGAGGACGGCCGGATCTGGGCCGAGTACGCGGGCGGCGACGTCGTACGGGGCCATCTCGTCGGCACGCGCGAGGGCGACGCGCTGGACTTCCGTTACGTACAGCTGAAGCAGGACGGCACGACCTCGTCGGGGCACTGCGCGTCCACCGTCGTCGACCTCCCCGACGGGCGCGTGCGGCTGGAGGAGACCTGGGCCTGGGAGTCGCAGGAGGGCAGGGGGACGAGCGTCGTCGAGCAGCTGCCCCTGTGACGCTGCGCCGGAGGTCTTCCTCCGCGGTCCCGACGAGGGCGGCGGAACGCGCCGTCCTACAGTGACCGGGTGAGCGAGCAGAGGCAGACAGAGCGGCGCGTCGTCATCGTCGGACGGCGCGGGAATGGCCGGTGTCCAGACCGCCGTGTCCCTGCGCGAGCAGGGCTGGACCGGCTCCGTCACGCTGATCGGCGCCGAGCCGCATCAGCCGTACGACAGACCGCCGCTGTCCAAGGCGGTGCTGCTCGGCCACGCCGAGGAGTCGGCCTCGACGTCGACTTCGAGGCGCTCGGCATCGAACTCCACCTGGGGCGCGAGGTGACGGGCGTGCGCCCGGGAACGCACGAGATCGACACGCCCTCGGGCCCGTTCCGTACGACGCGCTGGTCGTCGCCACCGGAGCGCTGCCCCTCACGCTGCCCGGCGGCGAAGGCGTACCCGGAGTCCACCTCCTGCGCACCCTCGACGACGCCGCGCGGCTGCGGCCCGTGCTCGGCCGACGGCACGGCATCGTGGTCGTCGGGGCGGGCTGGATCGGCGCGGAGTTCGCCACGGCCGCCCGCGCGGCGGGCTGCGCGGTGACCGTCGTCGAGGCCGCGGACCGGCCGCTCGCGGGCACCCTGCCCGCCGAGGCCGCCGCCCCGATGGCCGCCTGGTACGCCGAGAGCGGCGCGGAACTCCTCACCGGCGCGCGCGTCGCGCACGTCGAGCCCGGCACGGTCGTCCTCGCCGACGGCGTCGGCTCGCGGCCGGCGCGGTGGTCGTCGGCATCGGCGCCAGGCCCGCGACGGCCTGGCTCGCGGGCTCGGGGATCGAGCTCGGCCCGGACGGATCCGTCACCGCCGACGCCCGCCTGCGCACCTCGGCCCCCGATGTGTACGCGGTCGGGGACTGCGCCTCCTTCCCCTCCGCCCGCTACGGCGAACGCCTGCTCGTCCACCACTGGGACAACGCGCTCCAGGGCCCGCGCACGGTCGCGGCGGACATCCTCGGCGAGACACCGCGGACTACGACCCCGTCCCGTACTTCTGGTCCGAGCAGTTCGGCCGCTTCGTGCAGTACGCGGGCCACCACGCCCACGCCGACACGACGGTGTGGCGCGGCGACCCGGCCGGCGCCGCCTGGTCGGTGTGCTGGCTGCGCGAGGGGGCGCTGGTCGCGCTGCTCACCGTGGCCCGGCCGCGCGACCTCGCGCAGGGGCGCAGGCTCATCGCTGCGGGTGCCCCGATGGACCCGGACCGGGTCGCCGATCCGTCCGTCCCGCTCAAGACCGCCACCCTTTAGGCCGGTAGTCGGGGCCGCACGGCAGGCCCCGACTACCGACTGTCAGTCCCAGATGGCACGCTTGTCCCGTGACCGAGATTGACGCAAAGATCGATGCTCTCGTCCCCGCCTGGTTCAACCTCCCCGACATCGCGGAAAAGCTCGGTGTCGAGGTGACGCGCGTCCGGCAGCTGGTCAAAGAAGGCCAGCTGATCGCCGTACGCCGCGGAGAGAACCGGGTGCTTCAGGTGCCTGCCGCCTTCATCGACGGCGACAAGGTGGTCAAGGGTCTCGCCGGGACCCTGACCCTCCTGAGGGACGACGGCTTCTCCGACGAAGAGATGCTCGAGTGGCTCTTCACCCCCGACCCGACCCTGCCCGGCTCCCCGGCGCAGGCGCTGAGTGAGAATCGCGGCACGGAGGTGAAGCGGCGAGCCCAGGCGCTCGCCGTCTGATCACTGACGACACAACCGCACGCGGTGCACGGGCCTTCGCCGGCCTGTGCACCGCCCACCCACGGGGGGACACCACCATGCCCACGTCCACGGAGAGTTCCACGACGGCGCGCGAGCAGCTCGCCGGTGCCCGGCTGTACCTGTGCACGGACGCGCGCAAGCGCCAGGGCGACCTCCCGGAGTTCCTGGACGCCGTCCTGGCCTCCGGCGTGGACATCGTGCAGTTGCGCGACAAGGGCATGGAGGCCGCCGAGGAACTGGAGCACCTCCAGGTCTTCGACGACGCCTGCCGCAGCACGGCAAGCTGCTCGCCGTGAACGACCGGGCCGACGTGGCCCACGCCGTCGGCGCCGGCGTGCTGCACCTGGGACAGGGCGACCTGCCGGTTCCGGCCGCGCGCGCGATCCTCGGCGCCGACGTCCTCGTCGGCGTTCCACGCACGGCAGTCCGAGGCGGACGCGGCCGTCGGCGGAGCCCGGCGTGGACTACTTCTGCACAGGGCCCTGCTGGCCCACCCCCACCAAGCCCGGCCGGTACGCCCCGGGCCTCGGCCTCGTCCGGTACGCCGCCGGGCTGCGCCAGGACCGCCCGTGGTTCGCGATCGGCGGCATCGACGCGGGCAACCTCGACGAGGTGCTGGACGCGGGTGCCCGCAGGGTCGTGGTCGTACGGGCGATCACCGAGGCCGACGACCCGGCGGCCGCCGCGGCGGAGCTCGCGAAGAGGGTCGGGGCGTACGCCGGGTAACTGCCCCCGGCCGGCCGTGACCTTCCGCGGCTGACCATGGCTGTCCGCGCCTGTCCGCACCTGTCCAAGGAGTGGACAACAGTCCGGCAATACGGATAAAAAGCCTGCTCTGGTTGGGTCATCGCCGAGCCCTGGTTAACCTGCGGATATGGCCCTTGGCACAGCTTCGACCAGGACGGATCACGCACCTACTGTGCGTGATCTGCTCGCGACCGGCAAAACTTCGTATTCGTTCGAGTTCTTCGCCCCCAGGACCGAAAAGGGGGAGCGGAGTCTCTGGAACGCGCTGCGCCGGGTCGAGGCGGTGGCCCCCAGCTTTGTCTCCGTGACCTACGGGGCCGGAGGGTCCACCCGTGCCGGCACGGTCGGCGCCACCCAGCAGATCGCCGCCGACTCCACGCTCACCCCGGTCGCGCACCTCACGGCGGTGGACCACTCCGTCGCCGAACTGCGCAACATGGTCGGGCAGTACGCGGACGCCGGGATCCGGAACATCCTCGCCGTGCGGGGGGACCCGCCCGGCGACCCGATGGGCGAGTGGGTCGAGCACCCGGAGGGCGTGCGGTACGCCGCCGAACTCGTCCGGCTCATCAAGGAGTCCGGCGACTTCTGCGTGGGCGTCGCGGCCTTCCCGGAGATGCACCCGCGCTCGACCGACTGGGACACCGACATTCGGCACTTCGTGGACAAGTGCCGCGCGGGCGCAGATTACGCGATTACCCAGATGTTCTTCAATCCGGAGAATTATTTGCGGATGCGCGACAGGGTCCAGGCAGCCGGCTGCGAGACCCCGATCATCCCCGAGGTCATGCCTCTCACCAGCGTCAAGCAGTTGGAGCGGTTCCCGCAGCTCAGCAACGCCACGCTCCCGGCGGAGCTGAAAGAGCGGATCCTCGCCGTCAAGGACGATCCCGCGGCTGTACGCTCCATTGGCATCGACTTCGCCACGGAGTTCTGCGCGAGGCTGCTCTCCGAGGGTGTACCCGGATTGCACTTCATCACGCTCAACAACTCCACGGCGACGCTCGAAATCTACGAGAATCTCGGACTGCACGCGCAGTCGTGACCGGCCGTACCCGCTCCCTTCCGCGGCGACGGCCGCAGGAGGGGGCGGGCATGGGCGGCTGGACGGTCCTCTACATCGCATTCGGAATCGTCGCGCTGTGGCTGCTCGGCGAGGTGCTGTTGCAGTACAAGGCGCGGCTGAGGTGGCGGCTGCTGGCCTTCACCGGCTTCATGGGCGTGGTTCTCGGGGTGCTGCTGCCCTCCGTGTTCGTGATCGCGGGCGGTGCCGTCGCGTTCGCCATCGGCCAGACGTACGTCACGCTCTCGTTCCGCCGAGGCTTCTCGACGGGCTGGGCGATCGGCGGCAGGCCCGGTGAGAGCCGCCGCCGCAAGCGCGGTGCGCGGGCCGTCGAGCAGGAGCCGACGCTGCAGGTGTCGGACCTCGAGTACGAGCCGGCCGCTCCGGCGGAACCGGTGTACGCGTCCGTGGAGCCCCTCCCGGACGAGACCGGACAGTACGGCGTGTACGACGCGGCGGCGTACGCGGCACAGCAGCAGCCCCGGAGCGACGGCTTCGGCGCCGGGTACGACGTGTACGACTCCCACTCCGGCCACGACCAGCCGGGCCGGGACGCCTACGCCGGTCAGGACGCCTACGCCGGCCAGGATGTTTATGCCGCCGGTCAGTACGACTACGCCTCGGGCCGGCAGCAGTACGCCGCGTACTCCGACCCGTACATCGGCACCCAGCCGTACGGCGGTCAGGAGTACGGCGACCAGCAGTACGGCAACGAGACGCCGCCCGGCGGTGTGTGGGTCCCGCAGCAGCGCGACGGCGAGCAGCCCTTCGGGAGCCCGCAGCCGTCCCAGGAGCCGTACCAGAACGACTACGACACCACCGGCTACAACGAGCAGTACCGCTACTGACCGCCTGCTACTGCGAGCCGCGGAAGCCGTCCCCCTCGACGACGAGTCCCGCGACGAGGGCCCCGGACATTCCGGCATGCGCGATCCCGCCCCCGGGATGCGCCCAGCCCCCGGCCAGCAGCAGACCGGGCAGCCGCGTGGTGTTGGCCGCGTGCAGATGGCGGCCCCCGGCCCCCGCCAGCGCGGGCGGCGGCACCGAGCCCCCCGCGGCGCCGGTCGCGGCCGCGGTGTCCGCCGGGGTGCGACTCGCGCCACAGCAGCCGCTCCCGCAGGTCCGGCACGGCCGCGAGCGCGGCCTCGGCCACCTTCGTCGGCGTACGCGCGACGACGCCTCGTCCGTCCAGTCGACCGGCCCCTGCGCAGCCACGGTCGCCGTGAGCGTGACCGCCTCGTGGGCGTCGTCCGGCCGCGTCAGCGGGTCGTCGGGCCGCAGCACGGTGACGGTGGGGCGCTCGGCGTGCTCACCGCGGAACGCCTCGGACGCCTCCGCGCCGGCGTCGGGGGAGTGGACCACCGTCCGGTGGACCGTGCCGTCCGGGCGGCCGCCGCGCAGCGCGAGGAACACCGTGAACCGGCCCGGGGGCACGGGCCCCGGCTCCACGTCGCCCGGTGCCCACACCTCGCGTCCCGGCGTCATCCCGGCGAGGGCGCGGGGGTCGGCGCCGAAGACCACCGGTGTCCGCCGCGACGACCGTGCCGTCCGCCAGCTCCACACCCGCCGCGCGGCCGTCCTTCTCCGTGACCGCGGCCACCTCGGCACCGAAGGTGAACTCCACCTTCCGGGCCAGACACCGCTCGTACAGCGCCCGCGCCAGCTCCCGCATCCCGCCGCGCACGTACCAGCTGCCGAAGGTCTGCTCCATGTACGGCAGCACGGCCGCCGCCGCGGGCGCGGTGCGCGGGTCGAGTCCGTACGCCAGGGCATAGCTGTCCAGCAGGGCCGCCAGCCGGGGCTCCGCCAGTTCCCACGCTCCGATCTCCCTGACCGTGGCCGCCTGCCGGTCGCGCCGCAGCACCCTGCGCCGGCGCACCGACGGATACGGATCGCGGCCGAGCACCTGCCAGTCCGGTTGCAGCGGTTCTTCGAGCAGCGGCCGTCTGGTCCTGTCCCACGCGTCACGGGCGCGGTTCAGGAAGTCGCCCCACCGCTCGCCGGCCCCCGCGCCGAGCGCGGTGTCGAGCGCGGAGGCGACCCGGGCACGCGAGGCGTTGGGCAGCGAGACGTCCGTACCGTCGTCGAAGAGGTGCCGGCTCGCGGGGTCCACGGGCGTGAGCGCGACGCACTGCTCCAGGGGCTCCTTGCCGGTCTTGACGAACAGGTCCCGGTAGACGGCGGGCAGGTGCAGCAGTCCCGGCCCCGTGTCGAAGACGAAGCCGTCCCGCTCGAACCTGCCCAGCGCGCCGCCGTACGTCGCCGCGCGCTCGTACACCGCCACGCGGTGGCCCGCGACGGCCAGCCGGGCGGCGGACGCCATCGCGCCCATCCCGGAGCCGATCACCACAATCCGTGCCATGCCACAACGGTATCGGCCGCCACTGACAACCCGTTCAGGAGCCCGCGAGGGGGCGGAGGGGGAGCGGGGAGTACGAACCCGGACGTGATCGGGACCAGCCGTCGCCGGGCCGGACTGGGGTCGAACGCGCAGGCCTGAGTATCCGTACCTAGTGCGGGAGATGAGTAGGTGCGCGGATGGGCTCCGGCCTGCGCAGACGGAAGAGTGGGGACCACGGAAGGGGCGCAGCGCCGACACCGCCGACACGGGGCGGCGGAGACGGCGCGGCTCCCCTGACGGAGCGGGGGTGTACACGGGGGTCGGGGGACCCACGGGGGAGCACGGGGAAACGCCGGTCCGGCGAGGCTCGGGGGGATCGAGCTCGCGACGGCTTTTCCGCTGTCGTCCGCTAGTGGCCGCTCACCCGGCCGCGCAGCAGCAGGGACAGCGCCGAGTGGACGTCGTCGATCGTCCGTTCCCGCTGGAACGCCTGCCAGTCGAGCGCCGCCACCAGCACCATGCCGACCAGCGCGGCCGCCGTCAGCGGAATGTCGATCTCCTTGCTGAGCTCGCCGTTGGCGACGCCGTCGCGCAGCACCGTCTCGACGACGGCGACGGCTTCCTGCCGTACGACCAGGAGCGTCGACTGCCAGGCCCTGTTGGTGCGCCACAGTTCGGCGACGTACAGCTGGGTGAAGGCCGGATAGCGGTCGATGAAGCCCAGGCCGGCCCTGATCATCGCGTCGAGGGCCTCCACCTTGGTACCCCCGCGTTCCGCCGTCTCGTCGGCCGCCGCCTGGAGGGAGGCGGTGAGCAGTCCGACGCCGTGCCGCAGCAGCTCTTCGAAGAGCTCCGTCTTGCTCTTGAAGTTGTAGTAGACCGTGCCCTTGGCGACCCCGGCGCGCTCGGCGATCTCGTCCACCGTCGTCGAGGAGAAACCCTGCTCCGCGATGAGGGTGACGGCTGCCTCGTAGAGCTTCTGCCGGGTGACCTCGCGGCGCGTTCTGCTGCTTTCCATGGACACGATTCTCACAGGCTGATCTCCGGGTGGAGACGGTCGAGCGTCCACACCTGCTTGCGCCGGGCGGAGACGGCCGTCAGCGCCAGCGCTCCCACCGTGAAGGCGAACAGCACCAGGCTGCCCGTCCAGACCGGTTCCAGGCCGCCGCCCGTGATCAGCCGGCGCAGGCCCTCCACGACGTAAGTCATCGGCAGGAAGGGGTGGATGGCGTTGAAGAAGCCCGGACTGGTCTGTACGGGATAGGTGCCGCCCGCCGAGGTCAGCTGGAGCATCAGCACGGCGAGGACCAGGATGCGGCCCGCCGCGCCGAAGCGGGCGTTGAGCCACTGCACGATCGCCGCGAAGCAGCCCGTCACGAGGACCAGGAAACCGGCCGTTCCCGCGACACGCGCCAACTGCAGCCCGAGACCCCAGTGGAGTACGGACATCAGAGCGGCACTCTGCAGCACCCCGAGCGCGGCCACCGGCAGCCAGCCCGCGAGGGCGGTCCGCCAGGCCGAGGCCCCCGCCGCGAGGGCGCGGCGGTTGAGCGGCTGGATCAGCATGTACGCCACCATCGCGCCGACCCACAGGGACAGCGGGATGAAGTACGGGGCGAATCCGGTGCCGTAGTTGGGCGCCTTGTGCATCGACTGGGAGGCGAGCTGGACCGGGTCGGCCATCACCTGGGTGCGCCGGTCGCGGTTCTTCTCGTCGTAGTCGGGGATCTGGCCGACGCCCTTGTGCAGGCCCGTGGCGAGTTCGCCGGAGCCGTCGGCGAGCTTGACGAGGCCGCCGTTCAGCTCCCCGGCACCGGACTTGAGCCCGCCGATGCCGCCGTCCAGGTCGGTGGCGCCGGTTTTGAGCCTGCCGATGCCGCTGTCGAGGTCGGTGGCACCGCTCTTCGCGGTGGCCAGGCCGGTGTTGAGGTCGGCGGCGCCCTGGGCCACCTTCCTGGCGCCGGCGTTGAGCGCGTTGACCTCGCTGACGGCGCTGCTCAGATCCTCGTCGAGGTGGGGAGCGCGCGTCGAGAGCTTGCGCGCCTGCTGCTGGAGCTCGGCCAGGTGCTTGTCCAGCTGCGTCAGGTCACCACGCTGGTCCTTGACCAGGTCGTTGACGTCCGCGGCGACGAGCGCCGCGTCCGCGGCGGCCTTGTCGGCCTTCTTCAGCTGCGGGCAGGCGGGGTCGGCGAGCGGCTGGTTCACACAGAGCGACTGGTAGACGGTGTGCAGGTCGTCGGCGGCCGTCCGGGACGCCTCTGCCGCGACGGGCGCGTCCTTCACGAGCTCGCCGAGATTGTCGCGGACCACCCGGGTGCCGTCGGCGACGAGCTTCGCCGTGTCCCCGACCGTCCTGCCGTTGTCCTTGAGGTACGGGCGGACGGTTCCCGCGATGCCGTTGACCGTGTCGGCGAGCTTCTGCGTGCCGTTCGCGACCTGCTGCGAGCCGCTCTTCAGATCGCCCGATCCCTTGTGCAGCTTCTTCAGTCCGCCGGACAGGTCACCACTGCCCTTCTTGGCGTTCCCCAGACCGTCCACGAGATCCTTCGAGCCGGTCTTGGCCTTGTCGAGGCCCCCCTTGAGGTCGTCGGAGCCCTTCTTCGCCTTTCCGATGCCGCCCTTGATGCCGTCGGCGCCCTCGGCCGCCTTCTGCGTGGCGTCATGGATGTCGGAGAAGGAGATGAAGATCTTGTCGAGGAACGAGCGGGAGGCGTTCTTCGAAGCGGCGGTGCGCACCTCGGAGAAGACCGTTCGCGAGATCTGCCCGACGATGTAGTTGTTGGCGTCGTTCGTGCGCACCTGAAGGGCGCTCGTTTCGGGAGCGTCGCCCGAGCTGGACGCGATCCGCTCGCTGAAGTCCGGCGGCATGGTCAGGGACAGGTAGTACGCGCCGTCCTCGACGCCCCTGCGGGCCTCGCCGGCGCTCACCTCGTGCCACTCGAAGACCTTGCTGTCGTGCAGCTTCCCGGTGATCTCGTCACCGGCGGCGATCTTCTGGCCGTCTGCGGTGGCGCCCTTGTCGTCGTTGACGAGGGCGACGGGTATCCGGTCGAGCCTGCCGTACGGGTCCCAGAAGGACCACAGGTACAGCGCGCCGTACAGCAGCGGAAGCAGCAGCAGCGCGACGAGCGCGGCGCGCGGCAGTTTCCCCCTGCCGAACCGCTTGAGCTCAAGCGCGGCCAGTTTCGGCGAGCGCATCGGCCGCCCCCTCTTCGGTGTCGTCGGAGTTCCCGGTCCCGCTCTCGTTCTCGCTCCCGCTGCCGGTGGTGACCCGCAGCGCGTCGTCGGGCGCCTCACTGCACACCGCGACGACGGTCGTCCCCGCCCGGGCGACGGAGCGCAGCAGCGGAGGCCAGAGCGCGTTCGGCGTCGGAGAGCTTGAGGTCCAGATCGTCCACGGCGAGCAGCCGGGGACGACCCGTCAGCGCCAGCCCGACGGACAGACGCAGCGCCTCGAGACGCTCCAGATCCCGTACGGACGTACGCGTCCCCTTGGGCAGCGTGTCCAGGTCCAGCCCCGCGGTGTCGAGCGCGGCGTCGAGCCTGGCCCGCGCTTCGGCGGCGCGCTCGGCGCGGGGTCCGCAGCAGCGCGTGCAGCGACCCGTCGAAGCGGCGCTGGAGGAGCGCGCGCTCCCGCAGGTGCTCGGCGACCGTGAAGGCCGGGTCGAGTTCGCTGACGCCGGTGACCGGACCCAGCGCGCTCATGCGGCGGCACGGCGGCCATCTTCTTCGGCAGCCGCGCGCCACCGACCTCCGCGTGCCCTCGGTGGCGCGCATGCGGCCGGTGAGGGCCAGCAGAAGACAGGTGCGGCCGGAGCCGGAGGGGCCTTCGACCGCGATGAGCGTGCCGGGCTCCGCCGCGACGCGCACGTCGCGGAACACCCAGCCGCGAGGGCCCTTCAGTCCGAAGTCCTCCGCCGCCACGGCTGCCCCGTGCGGGCTGTCCACAAGCCCTCCCCATTTTTGAACTGACCAGTCAGTTCAAAAGCTATCCCGAACTTGCGGTCGAAGCAAAAGGCCAGTTCAGCGGCGATTGTCAGTGGCTCCCTTCACGATGGGCACATACGGCCACAGAGCCGTCACGCGACGAAGGAGGTTCGTCATGGCCCGCACGTCCGCAGCCGCCGCACACCGGCGCCGCGCCACCGGCCCTGCCCCCTCACCGGCCGGCCCCGCCGCCGACGTCCACCCGGTGCTGCGCAGGGCCGGTGCCCCGCCCGCCGCTCTCGACCTGCTCGCCCAGGCCCACGGCGGACTGGACGAGGCCGCCGCCCTCGAAATGCCGAACGAGCGGTACGCCACGGCCCACCTCGCCGCCCTGCGCACCGCTGCGCCGTCCTCGCGGCCCGTGGCCGGCCCGAGACGACCGCGTCCCGGCGCCGGCGGATCCGCAGTGCCTGGGAGGTCCTCCCGGAGATCGCGCCGGAGCTGGCCGAGTGGAGTGCCCTGTTCGCCTCGGGCGCCGCCCGCCGGGCGCGCGCCGAAGCGGGCATACAGGGGGCGGCGAGCGCCCGCGACGCGACGACCTGCTGCGCGACGTGGCGATGTTCCTGCGCCTGGTCGCGCGAGCTGCTCGCGCTGGATCCGGTGCTGCCCCGGACCCGGATCGAGGGAGCGGACCGCCCGGACGCGGGATGACAGGACCGGTTCCCCGAGGCAATAGGGTGGGCGGGGCGTTCACCGCCTGCACCGTTCACCGCCCCGCCGCCCGCGGCGGCACCGCGCCGAGGAGTCAACTGCCGTGTCGGACCCGATGCGCCCCCGCGCCTCCCTCCGTACCGCCGTGGTCTGGGAGGTCCTCAAGGACGCTCTCGACCACAAGGTCAAGGCGACCGGGAGCGACGCCCTGGACGTTCTCGACACCGGCGGCGGCACGGGCAACTTCGCGGTGCCCGTCGCCCGCCTCGGCCACCGCGTCACCGTCGTCGACCCCAGCCCCAACGCGCTGTTCGCGCTGGAGCGCCGGGCCGCGGAGGCCGGCGTCGCCGACCGCGTGCGCGGTGTGCAGGGTGACATCCACGGCCTCTTCGACGTCGTCGACCGCGGCGGCCACGACGTGGTCCTGTGCCACGGCGTCCTGGAATACGTGGACGACCCGGCCGAGGGGGTGCGCACGCGTCGACGCGCTCCGCCCCTCCGCATCCTCAGCCTGCTCGCCGCCGGTCTCGGCGCGCCGTTCTGGCCCGGGCCCTGGCCGGTCACTTCACCGAGGCCAGGCAGGCCCTCGCCGACCCGGCGGGCCGCTGGGGCGAGGGCGATGCCGTGCCCCGGCGCTTCACCGCGGAGCAGCTCACCGGGCTGGTCGGCGCGGCCGGTGTCGAGGTCGGTGCCGTCCACGGCGTACGGGTCTTCGCCGACCTCGTACCCGGCGCCCTGGTGGACACCGAGCCGGGCGCCCTGGAGGCCCTGCTCAAGCTGGAGGCCGCGGCCGCCGAGCTGCCCGCCTTCCACTCCGTCGCGAGCCAGCTGCACGTCCTGGGGCAGAAGCAGGAGCCGGGCGACGGCTGAGGAACCGTCCTGCGCGGCACGAAAAGCGGCTGATCAGCACCGCAGTGGCACATGGAGTCCGCCACAGGCCCCCCGATCGGCCGCCTGGCCCCGTATGATCGGAGCACACCGTGCGCATGGCGGATCAGCCAATGGGGAATGTACTCCTCAGGCAACTGAGACGGCGTGGCGGCCCGGATTGTGAATTGGCGTAGAGGGCGGGTTTCACGGGGGCGATTCCCTGCCTATTCTGAAAGGGCCGCAAACGGTCGCCCCCCGCGACCGACGAGTAGGAGGACTCCCGTGCCGCTCTCGGAGCACGAGCAGCGAATGCTCGAGCAGATGGAGCGAGCGCTGTACGCCGAAGATCCCAAGTTCGCGACAGCGCTTGAGGGAAGCGGGCTGCGTACGTACACCCGGCGACGGGTCTACCAGGCAGTCGCAGGCTTTCTGGTGGGTATCGCGCTCCTCATGGCCGGAATGGTCGCACAGCAGATCTGGGTCAGCGTGGTGGGCTTCCTCGTGATGCTCGGCTGCGCGGTGCTCGCGGTTACCGGCTGGCGCAAGGCCCCGAAACCGGGGGAGCAACCTGCTCCCGCCGGTACCGGTCCGGTCGCTCGCAGCCGGCCCCGGCAGCGACGGTCGGTCATGGACCGCATCGAGCAGCGGTGGCAGCGCCGCCGCGAAGAAGGCCAAGGACACTGAGAAAGGTCGCCGAGCGCCGGCCGTGCGCACATCGACCGCGTCCGATTCTCACCGACCGCATCCGACACTTGCTGTACGAGTGAGGGGTGACCGCCTCCGGGCGGTCACCCCTCACTCGTATCCGGACTCGTATCCGGGCCTGTACGGCCCGTCCCGTCAGCCGCGCTGCCGGGACGGCGGCGCCGCAGGGCGCCCGCCCACCGCTCCACGGTCCAGCGGCTCGCGCCCCACCGGCCCCTCACGGCGGCCCAGCGCGCCGACACCGCCCAGACCACCCGGACAGCCGAGCGCGGTGGCGCGAACAGCCCGCAGGCGTGCCCTGCGTCCCGCCGCGTCCCGCAGACCCGCCCGTACCTGCCGGGCCTCCTCGGTGAGATCGCCCGAGACCGCAGGCCGCGGGGCGTAGAGCACCTGCTCCACCGCGCCTGCCGCCCGGTGCACCGCATCGGCCGACGCACCGTCGAGCCTGCCGAGGCGCAGATCCGCGCGGCGGCCTTGCGCGGCGTCTGCGACTCGTCGGGCGCGACGCCGTAGTCCCACGCCGAATCGGTGATCTCGCGCCAGCCGGAGAGCGTACGGGCGGCCACGTCTGCGGGCGTGCGTCCCACGGACCCCAGCCGCCGCGTACGCACCTGGCTCCGCCACAGCAACGGCAGCAGAGGCAGCAGCACCACGAGCACCACGGCCAGCGCCAGCAGGACCAGCCGGCCGACGGGAATCCCCGTGTCGGTGGGACCGGCCCCGCCCTGCTGCGCGGCCCCGCCGCACTCGCCCAGCTTCCGCATCTGCGGAGGGCAGCTGTCGGTGGCGCTGGGCGCCGCCGAAGGCGCGGCCGAGGTGCTCGGCTGTGCCTGCGCGGGGTCGGACGCGGAGCCGGACGGGGTGTCCTGGCGGGTGTACTCCGGCGCCGAGCCCCGGGACGGCGTCGGCTCGAACCGCGTCCACCCCACGCCCTCGAAGTACAGTTCCGGCCAGGCGTGTGCGTCACGCAGACCGACCGACATGCTGCCGTCGGACTGTGCGGTGCCGGGCGTGAAGCCCACCGCCACCCGCGCCGGGATGCCGAGCGTCCTGGCCATGGCGGCCATCGAGAACGAGAAGTGGACGCAGAAGCCCTCCTTGTCCCTGAGGAAACGGACGATCGCCGCCGTACCGCTGCCCGACTGCACCTGCGTGTCGTACCTGAAGCCGCCGTCGGAGGCGAACCAGTCCTGGAGCCTGACCGCCCGCTCGTAGTCGTTCGAGGCGCTCTTCGTCACGTCGAGCGCGTCGACCACACCACCTGGGGCAGCGCCTCGGGAACCTTGGTGTACTCGCGCAGCAGACCGCCGGCGGCGTGGTGGCCGCGGCCAGCTGCTCGCGGGTCGGCCGCACTGTCAGGCTGCTGACCGTGTAGCGCACGCCGCGGGTGGTCTGGCCACGGTCGCCCACGAGCGTGCGCCCGGACGGCTCGTAACGCCAGCGGCCGTCGATGCCCACCTGTGTCGCCGGGTAGGGGAGCGGCAGATAGCTCTGGGAGTACCAGCCGGCCGCCGAGACGGTGGAGTTGATCTCGGTCGTACGGACGTCGGTGCTGAGCCCCTGCGGGCGGGGCAACCGGTCCGGTACGTCGTCGATCCTGCGTTCCGCCGACTTCCAGGCGGATCCGTCGAACTGGTCCAGCGCGACGATCCGCAGATAGAAGTCCTCGGTGTCCTGCGTGTTCGTGCGGTACCGCAGCACCTCGCGGTCCTCGGGCTGGTTCAGGCTGTTCTGGAGCGAGACCAGCGGATTGACCGCCGAAATGGTCCCGCCGCCGGAACCGCCACCGCTCCCGCCGCCCGCGCCGCCCAGCAGTCCGCCGTCCAGGGCGGGCAGGGACGCGGGGACGGCCAGGGCGATGCCCCAGCGCCACCGCGCCGATGACGCCGGCCCGTACGGACCGGCGCCGGCGCAGAGCCGCCCGCCGTCTCGAATCCGGCGGCTGCCGTGCGTCCCCCGGTGCGCGGCGTACCGCCGAAGACGCGGCCCCACTGGGAGAGCCGGTCCCGTCCCTCGGCCAGCAGGAGCAGCAGGTAGCCGGAGGCCGCCAGCACGAACCACAGCCAGCCCGCGCCACCCGGTGAGAGCCCGGCGGCCACCGAGTAGAGCGCCAGCAGCGGCAGCCCGGCCGGGGCCGCGCTGCGGAACGTCACCGCCAGCGCGTCCACGGCCAGAGCGATCAGCAGGACACCGCCGACCAGCATCAGCCTGATGCCCTCGGTCGCGGGCGCCGGGATGGCGTACCGCCCGACATCCTCGGCGCCCGTCGTCAGCAGTCGTGCGAACTCCTGGAACGCCTCGGGTCCCGGCAGCAGCCCGCCGATCGCCGAGTCCATGGCGAACACCACGGTGAGCATCACCAGCGCCACGAACGCCTGGACGGTCACGGTCAGTGGCCGGGCCAGCGGCACCCGCCGGGCGAGCGCGCCCACCCCCGCCTGGATCACCACCGCGATGACCGCCGTCAGGAACCAGGACGTTTTGTTGATCAACGGCAGCAGCGCGCCCGCCGTCATCAGGGTGGCCGCCGTGGCGCACAGCGCCAGCCGTCCGCGACCGCTCATGACCAGCCCCCACTCGTACCTGCCGCACCGTCGGCGGGAGAGATCCCCGTACCGGTGCGCTGTCGTTCCGCCATCCGCCACAGGTCGGCGAGGAGCATGCCGGGCGGCACGGTCAGCACCGTCCACCCCGCCTCGCGCAGCGGCCTGACCCGTTCCTCGGCGGCGGCCGGCACGCGTGCCATGAGGCCCGCGGCGTCCGCCGCCCGGCCCTGGCCCAAGTCCTTCCCCCGCGCCCAGGTCTCGCTGTCCAGTACGAAGGCGACGGCGGCCCCGTTGCGCGGGCGCATGCGCGCCGCCACGGCCGCCTGGTCCTCGTCCAGGTCACCGAAGAAGGCGACCAGGAGACCTTCGTTCCCACCGCGCAGCGCGTCGTACGACGCGGAGAGTCCCGTGCCGTCCGAGTGCTCGACGACGGCGAGCGTGTCCATCATCAGCCCGGCGGAGTCGGCCGTCTCCTGGGTGGCCCCGGCGAAACCACCGGCCCCCTCACCGGGCACCGAATTCCCGGTGTCGGTCAACAGCCTTACCGAATAGCCCCGTTCGAGCATGTGCACCAGGGCGGAAGCCGCCCCCGACACCGCCCACTCGAAGGCCGAGTCCGGCCCGGCCCCCTGGTACGCGGCCCGCCGGGTGTCCAGGAGCACCGTGCACCCGGCGCGCTGCGGCTGCTCCTCGCGGCGCACCATCAGCTCGCCGTAGCGCGCGGTGGAGCGCCAGTGCACGCGGCGCAGGTCGTCACCGTGCCGGTAGCCGCGCGGGATGACGTCGTCCTCACCGGCCAGCGCGAGCGAACGGTTGCGCCCGTCGCCGTATCCCGGCGCCTCGCCGGTCAGCCGCACGGCGGCAGCGCCTCGACGCGCGGGATCACGGTCAGGGTGTCGTACGCGCTGAACGCGCGGGTCAGCTCGCACATGCCGAAGGGGTCCGTCAGCCGCAGCTGGAGCGGGCCCAGCGGGTAGCGCCCGCGCAGGTCCGAGCGGACCCGGTAGGACACCTCGCGCCGGCCGCCCGCCTCCACCCGGTCGAGGATGAACCGTGGCCGCGGCCCCAGGACGTACGGCACCCGGTCCTGGAGCATCAGCAGACCGGTGGGCAGCCGGGAGACGTTGTCCAGTCGCAGGTGGACGCGCGCCTCCGAGCCCGTGGCCGCGCGCGACGGCGCCAGCCGCCTGCTGCCCGCGACCCGGTAGCGCGTGCGGTACAGCACGGCCACGCAGACCAGCGGCAGCACGGCGAGCAGCAGCCCGACCCGCAGCAGGTCCGCCTGGCCCAGGACGTACGCGCACACCGCGGCGGCCACGCCCGCCGCCAGGAACGACCGGCCGCGCGTGGTCAGTCCCGAGAGCGCGGTCCGCAGGCCGCCCTTCCCGCCCTCGTCGCCGCTGCGCCGACCCCGTCCGCCCCCGGCGGGCACGGTGGGCCCCCCGGCCGCCATCACAGTCGCCGTACGCCGGGCTGCTGGTGACCGTACAGCGGAGCGCCGGAAGGCGGCGTCGCCGTCGCCCGCCCCGTGGCGTAGCCACCGTCGGGCGCCGCGGCCGTCGGTACGGCGGTGCGCTGGAGGATCTCCAGTACGACCTGCTCGGAGGTACGCCGGTTCAGCTGGGCCTGGGCCGTCGGCAGCAGCCGGTGCGAGAGCACCGCCACCGCGAGTGCCTGTACGTCGTCGGGCAGCGCGTACCGCGCCCGCTCAGCGCGGCGGACGCCTTGGCGGCGCGCAACAGGTGCAGCGTGGCACGGGGCGAGGCGCCGAGCCGCAGGTCGGGGTGGCTGCGGGTGGCCGCGACCAGCTCCACGGCGTACCGCCGCACCGCGTCGGCCACGTGGACCGTGCGGACAGCGTCGATCAGCTTCAGGATCTCGTGGGCGTGCGCCACCGGCTGGAGGTCGTCGAGCGGTGAGGCCGCGCCGTGCACGTCCAGCATCTGGAGCTCGGCCTCGGCGCTCGGGTAGCCGATGGAGACCCGCGCCATGAAGCGGTCGCGCTGGGCCTCGGGCAGCGGGTACGTGCCCTCCATCTCCACCGGGTTCTGCGTGGCGACCACCATGAAGGGCGTGGGCAGTTCGTACGTCTGCCCGTCGATGGTGACCTGGCGCTCCTCCATCGACTCCAGCAGCGCGGACTGGGTCTTCGGCGAGGCGCGGTTGATCTCGTCACCGATCACGACCTGGGCGAAGATCGCGCCCGGTTTGAATTCGAAGTCGCGCCGCTGCTGGTCGTAGATGCTCACACCGGTGATGTCCGAAGGCAGCAGGTCCGGCGTGAACTGGATCCGCCGTACCGAGCAGTCGACGGATCTGGCGAGCGCCTTGGCGAGCATCGTCTTGCCCACGCCCGGCACGTCTTCGATGAGCAGATGCCCCTCGGCGAGGAGCACGGTCAGAGAAAGCCGTACGACCTCCGGCTTGCCCTCGATCACACCCTCCACCGACCTGCGGATGCGCTCCGCTGTGGTGGTCAGATCTGTGAGGCTCGCTCGATCGTCATAGGTCGTCACCCGGCCCTCCTCGGCCCCTTCCCCGAGCTCTTGACGAGCAGGGGATACACCATTAAGGGCCGGCGCCACGACGACGGAACGGCCCACCCCGGAACACGGACATCAGGCGCGGACGGATCCGGCGCGATGTCACACCCGCATTGTTGTTGCCGTTACCGCTTCGTGTCACTCGCCTGTGGATAACTGAGGGTGGTATGTCGAGGGTTGCCGGGTTTTCGTCCGCTCGGCCGCGCTACTTCACCGGGTCGACCTCCCGCAGCAGACCGGTGGACACGTCGAAGACGAAGCCGCGCACGTCGTCGGTGTGCGGCAGGAACGGCGAGGTTCGCACGCGCTGCATCGACTGGCGTACGTCCTGGTCGACGTCCCGGAAGGACTCCACGGCCCACGGCGGGCGCTGCCCGACCTCGGCCTCCAGCTCGTGCCGGAAGTCCTCGGTGAGGGTCTCCAGGCCGCAGCCGGTGTGGTGGACGAGTATGACGCTGCGGGTGCCGAGCGCGCGCTGGCTGATGGTCAGGGACCTGATGACGTCCTCGGTGACCACGCCGCCCGCGTTGCGGATGGTGTGACAGTCGCCCAGTTCGAGGCCGAGCGCGCTGTGCAGGTCCAGGCGTGCGTCCATGCAGGCGACCACGGCGACGTGCAGCACGGGCCGCGCGTCCATCCCCGGGTCGCGGAAGTCCGCTGCGTACTGCCGGTTCGCTTCGACGAGGCGGTCGGTGACCGTGTCTGCGGTACGTGCCGCGGAGGGTGTCGCGACGGCGGGATCGGCGGGAAGGTGTGCAGAAGTCGACATGCCGTAGACGTTAATGGGAACGCGCGGCTCGGGCCCGCTGTGAGAAGGGACAAAGAACGTCAACAAGGATTGTTGTGAGGTAACCCACAAGGATGGCCCGTGAGCGTCGGCGGACGTCCTCCGTGCGGGTGAAAACCAGGCCGTGCGGCGCGCTGGCCCGTTGATTGACCGGGAGAACGAGTGGACTAAAGTGACGCGAAGTGGGTGGCGTGATGTGCCCTTACTGCCTTACCGACACATACCGCACATTCCGAATTTCTCCCGCGTGCGCGGCGTACGTACGGCCCGGCCTCCTCCCGCTCGCCGGTCGGCCGACGCCCCTTCCCCGGCGGCGGCAGGCCGTTTCCCCTTCTGAGCGGGTGGGGACCAGGCCGTACGTACACGACCGCGCCGGTACCTGAGAGGGCGCATGAGCCAGACCCGACACGTCCCGGTGATGCTCCAGCGATGCCTGGACCTGTTGGCCCCGGCCCTCGGCGAGCCGGGAGCGGTGGTCGTCGACTGCACCCTCGGCCTCGGCGGACACAGCGAGGCCCTGCTCACCGCCTTCCCCTCGGCGCGGCTCGTCGCGCTCGACCGGGACAAGGAGGCGCTGCGGCTCTCCGGCGAGCGGCTCGCCCCGTTCGGCGACCGGGCCACCCTGGTGCACGCCGTCTACGACGAGCTGCCCGAGGTCCTGGAACGCCTCTCCGTCCCGCGCGTCCAGGGCGTCCTCTTCGACCTCGGCGTCTCGTCGATGCAGCTCGACGAGCGGGAGCGCGGTTTCGCGTACGCCCACGACGCCCCGCTCGACATGCGCATGGACCAGACGACGGGCGTCAGCGCGGCCGAGGTCCTCAACACCTACCCGCCGGGCGAGCTGGTGCGGATCCTGCGCCAGTACGGCGAGGAGAAGCAGGCCAAGCGGATCGTCTCGGCGATCGTGCGCGAGCGCGAGAAGGAGCCGTTCAGCAACAGCGGCCGGCTCGTCGAACTGATCCGCGACGCCCTGCCGCAGGCGGCCAAGCGCACCGGCGGCAATCCCGCCAAGCGCACCTTCCAGGCGCTGCGCATCGAGGTCAACGGTGAGCTCAGCGTGCTGGAGCGGGCCGTCCCGGCGGCGGTGAAGTCGCTCGCCGTGGACGGCCGGATCGCGGTCCTCTCGTACCACTCGCTCGAAGACCGCCTGGTCAAGCAGGTCTTCGCGGCCGGCGCCGCCAACACCGCGCCCCCCGGTCTGCCCGTCGTGCCGGAGCAGTACCAGCCGCGGCTGAAGCTGCTGACGCGCGGCGCGGAACTGCCGACGGACGAAGAGATCGCGGAGAACCGCCGCGCCGCCCCGGCCCGGCTGCGCGGGGCGCAGCGCATCCGGGAGGACGTGCTGTGACCGAACCGGCCAAGCAGCTGAAGGGGCGGGCCGCGCGGTTGTCGCGGCTGATGCCCTCGGGTCCGGGCCAGGCGGCCAGGACCCCTTCGTGCTGCTGGTCGTGCTGCTGCTCGGCGGCGGCCTCATCACCCTCCTGCTGCTGAATTCCTCGCTCAACCAGGGTTCGTTCGAGCTGAGTGAACTCAAGAAGCGGACCACCGAGCTGACCGACGAGGAGCAGGCGCTCCAGCAGGACGTGGACGACCGGTCCGCGCCCGGCGCGCTGGAGCGCAGGGCGCGCGAACTCGGCATGGTGCCCGGCGCAGTCCCGCCTTCCTCGGCCCCGACGGTACGGTCCGGGGCGTACCGTCCAGAGCGGCCGCCGAAACCGCCGCCGGTCCCGTGCCGCTGAGCCTGCCCGGTCCCGTGCCGCTGAGCCCGCCCGATCCCGGCCCGCTCCCGGCGGGCTTCTCCCCGCAGGCACCGGCGCCGCCCGCGCCCTCTGCGGCCGTCGTTCCTCCCGCCTCCGTTCCCGTCCCGTGAGCCCGTCCGCCGAAGCCGACCACGACCCCCGGCAGGTGACGCAGTGCCCCCCCAGGAACCACCGCGCAGTCGCGTGCCCGGCCCCGGGCGGCCGCACACGCGGCGGGCGCCCGAGGCCCGCAGCGCGGCCCGGGACGCGCCGCCCCCCGGCGGGGCGGCCGCGTCCCGCGCCCAGGGCCGCCCGCTCGCTGCTGCTCGGCAGCCCCAGGCCCCGGCTGCGGCTGGTCGGCGTCGGACTGACCCTGGTCATGCTGGCCTTCGTCGTACGGCTGCTCCAGGTCCAGGCCGTGGACGCGAGCGCGTACGCCGCCAAGGCCGAGAAGAACCGGTACTTCACCTCGACCCTGGCCGCCGAGCGCGGCAAGATCACCGACCGCAGCGGCATCGCCCTGGCCACCAGCGTCGATGCGCACGACATCACGGCCGACCCGTCGATGTTCACCGCCAGGTTCACCAAGGCCCCGGACGCGCCCGAGCGGGCCGCGGAGATCCTCGCGCCCATCCTGCGCAAGGACGCGGCCGAACTGGCGAAGAAGCTCAGGGCGCCCAAGAGCAGGTACGCCGTCCTGGCCCGCCGCCAGACCCCGCAGGTCTGGAAGCAGATCAAGGACCTCAAGAGCGTCTTCGCCAAGAAGGCCAGTGCGGACAAGGCCAAGGGCGGCAAGGGCGTCGACGTGCTCGCCGGCGTCTTCCAGGAGGCCAGCAGCAAGCGCGTCTACCCCAATGGCGACCTCGCCGCCGGAATACTCGGTTACGTCAACGCCGAGGGCAAGGGCGCGGGCGGTCTGGAGACCCAGCTGGACGAGGAGCTCGCGGGCAAGGACGGCGAGATCAAGTACGCCCAGTCCGGCGGCCGCAGGGTTCCCACGGTCGGCGCCCGCGAGGTCCCCGCCGTCCCCGGCTCCGACATCGAGCTGACCATCGACCGCGACATCCAGTGGGCCGCCCAGGACGCCATCGCCGAGCAGGTGGAGAAGTCCGGGGCGGACCGCGGCTACGTGATAGTCCAGGACACCCGCACCGGCGAGGTCCTCGCCATGGCCAACGCCCCCGGCTTCGACCCCAACGACCTCTCGCAGGCCGACGCGGCCGCCATGGGCAACGCCGCCCTCCAGGACGCGTACGAACCGGGCTCCACCGCCAAGGTCATGTCCATGGCCGCGGTGCTGGAGGAGAACGCGGCGGTGCCCGGCACCCATGTCGTCGTGCCCAACCGGCTGCACCGCGGCGACCGCCTGTTCAAGGACGACATCGACCACCCCACCTGGTACCTGACGCTCAACGGCGTGCTCGCCAAGTCCAGCAACATCGGCACGATCCTGGCGACCGAACAGCTCGGCAAGACCCGGGCGCAGGCCAACCAGGTCCTCCACTCCTACCTGCGCAAGTTCGGCCTCGGCCGTCCCAGCGGGCTCCACTACCCCGGCGAGACCGCGGGCATCCTCGCGGCCCCCGGCGACTGGAGCACCTCGCAGCAGTACACGATCCCGTTCGGCCAGGGCCTCTCGCTCAACGCCATGCAGGCGGCCTCCGTCTACTCGACGATCGCCAACGGCGGCGTACGGATCCAGCCAACCCTGGTCCGCGGCACCAAGGGACCCGACGGCCGCTTCACGCCCGCCCCCGAGCCCAAGAAGAGCCGGGTGGTGAGCGAGAAGACCGCCAAGACCCTGGCCACCATGCTGGAGTCGGTCGTCGACGACGAGGAGGGTACGGGGACCAAGGCCCGCATCCCCGGTTACCGCGTCGGCGGCAAGACCGGAACCTCCAACCGGGTGGATCCGGCCACCGGGCGCTACAAGGGCTACACCGCGTCCTTCGCCGGTTTCGCCCCCGCGGACAAGCCGCGGGTCACCGTGTACTGCGCCATCCAGAACCCCACCAGAGGCAGCTACTTCGGCGGCCAGATCTGCGGCCCCGTCTACAAGCAGGTCATGGAGTTCGCACTCAAGACCCTCCAGGTCGCACCGACCGGCAGCGAGCCCGCCCGGCTGCCGGTGTCCTTCACGCCCGGCGAGTGACTCAGGACCACCAGTGACAACGATCACCCCGTACCCCGGGAACCAAGAAGACCCCGCTCCGCGTCGGCACCCCTCGTTTCGCGAGGGGCCGGGTACGCCCGGTACGCTCACCGCCGTGCCACACGCTGATCAGTCCCAAACCACCCAGAAGGACGCCCCGGTGACGTACCCCGGAGCGCCCCGGCCGGTCCAGGTCCGCCCGACACCCCTCGGGGAGCTGGCCGAACGGCTGGGTATCGAGGCCCGAGCCGCCGAGAGCGCCGTCGAGGTCACCGGTATCACGCACGACTCCCGTGCGGTGAGGCCCGGCGACCTGTACGCAGCCCTCCCGGGGGCGCGCCTGCACGGCGCCGACTTCGCCACGCAGGCGGCGGGTCTCGGCGCGGCCGCGATCCTCACCGACCCGGCGGGCGCCGCACGCGCGGCCGAGGCCGGGCTGCGGCCCTGGTCGTCGACGACGCAGCGCAGCCGGATGGGCGAGCTCGCCACCGAGATCTACGGCCACCCCGGCGACGCCCTGCTCCAGCTCGGCATCACCGGCACGTCCGGCAAGACCACCACGGCGTACCTCGTCGAGGGCGGCCTGCGGGCGGCCGGGAGGCTGACCGGCCTCATCGGTACGGTCGAGATGCGCATCGGCGACGAGCGCATCAAGTCCGAGCGGACCACCCCCGAGGCCACCGACCTCCAGGCCCTGTTCGCCGTCATGCGCGAACGCGGCGTCGAGGCGGTCGCCATGGAGGTCTCCAGCCACGCGCTGGTGCTCGGCCGGGTCGACGGCTGCGTCTTCGACGTCGCGGTCTTCAACAACCTGAGCCCCGAGCACATGGAATTCCACTCCGACATGGAGGACTACTTCCAGGCGAAGGCGCGTCTCTTCACCCCGGAGCGCAGCAGGGTGGGCGTCGTCAACTTCGACGACGAGTACGGGCGCAGGCTCATCACCGAGTCCGGCGTCCCGGTCACCTCCTTCTCCGCCGAGGGCCACCCGGACGCCGACTGGCGCGCCGAGGGCGTCGAAGTCGGCCCGTTCACCAGTACGTTCACGGCGGTCGGCCCCAAGGGCGAGCGCATCGCCGCGAAAGCCCCGCTGGCGGGCCCCTTCAACGTCGCCAACACGCTCGCCGCGATCGTCACGCTCGCCGTGGCCGGCGTGGATCCGCAGACCGCCGCCGACGGCATCGCCGCCGTCCCCGGCGTCCCGGGCCGCCTGGAGCGCGTGGACGAGGGCCAGCCGTACCTCGCCGTCGTCGACTACGCCCACAAGACGGACGCCGTCGAATCGGTCCTGCGCGCGCTGCGCAAGGTCACCGAGGGCGAACTGCACATCGTGCTCGGCTGCGGCGGCGACCGCGACAAGCAGAAGCGGCCCTCGATGGGCGCGCCGCCGCCCGCCTCGCCGACACCGCCGTACTGACCTCCGACAACCCGCGCTCCGAGGACCCCCTCGCGATCCTCGCCGCGATGCTCGCGGGCGCAGCCGAGGTACCCGCGCACGAGCGCGCGACGTCCTGGTCGACGCCGACCGTGCCTCGGCCATCGCCGCGGCGGTCGCCCGCGCCAAGCCCGGCGACACCGTGCTCGTCGCCGGCAAGGGCCACGAGCAGGGCCAGGACATCGCCGGAGTGGTGCGCCCCTTCGACGACCGCCAGGTGCTCCGTACCGCGATCCTGAGCGCCGCACCGGCCCACGACGGCGAGGTGGCCCAGTGATCGCACTCTCCCTCGCCGAGATCGCCGAGATCGTCGGCGGGCAGTCGCACGACATACCGGACAGTGCCCTGCGGGTGACGGGCCCCGTCGTCATCGACTCCCGCGAAGTCCGGCCCGGCAGCCTCTTCGCCGCCTTCTCGGGCGAGCGCGTCGACGGCCACGACTTCGCCGCGCGCGCCGTCGCCGCGGGGGCGGCAGCCGTACTGGCGACCCGCCCCGTCGGCGTACCCGCATCGTCGTGGACGACGTCGGAGGCGCTGGGCGCCCTGGCACGCGCCGTCGTCGAACGGCTCGGCACGAAGGTCGTCGCGCTCACCGGCTCGGCCGGCAAGACCTCCACCAAGGACCTGATCGCCCAGCTGCTGGAGCACAAGGCCCCCACGGTCTGGACGCCCGGCTCCCTCAACAACGAGATCGGTCTGCCGCTCACCGCGCTGCGCGCCACCGAGGAGACCGAACACCTGGTCCTCGAAATGGGCGCGCGCGGCATCGGCCACATCCGGTACCTCACCGGTCTGACCCCGCCGCGCATCGGCCTCGTGCTGAACGTCGGGACCGCCCACATCGGCGAGTTCGGCGGACGCGAGCAGATCGCCGAGGCCAAGGGCGAGATGGTCGAGGCGCTGCCGCCGGCGGAGAAGGGCGGCGTGGCCGTCCTCAACGCCGACGACCAGCTCGTACGGGCCATGACGTCCCGTACGAAGGCCCGGGTGGTGCTCTTCGGCGAGGCCGCTGACGCGGACGTACGTGCCGAGAATGTCCGGCTCATGGAGAATGGCCGGCCCTCCTTCCTCCTTCGCACACCCACCGGGTGCAGTGACGTGACCATGCGGCTGTACGGTGAGCACCACGTGTCGAACGCGCTCGCCGCGGCCGCCGTCGCCCATGAGCTGGGCATGTCCGTCGACGAGATCGCCACCGCGCTCTCCGAGGCGGGCACGCTGTCCCGCTGGCGCATGGAGGTCACCGAGCGTCCTGACGGCGTGACAGTCGTCAACGACGCCTACAACGCGAACCCCGAATCCATGCGAGCCGCCCTGCGCGCGCTCGCGGCCATGGGCCAGGGGCGTCGTACGTGGCGGTGCTCGGCCAGATGGCCGAGCTGGGTGACGATTCGCTCGCCGAGCACGACGCGGTCGGACGGCTCGCCGTCCGGCTCAACGTCAGCAAGCTCGTGGCAGTCGGGGGCAGGGAAGCGTCCTGGCTGCAGCTGGGCGCTTACAACGAGGGTTCGTGGGGTGAGGAGTCGGTGCACGTGTCCGACGCGCAAGCGGCGGTCGACCTGTTGCGCAGTGAACTGCGTCCGGGAGACGTCGTGCTGGTGAAGGCTTCCAGGTCGGTCGGTCTCGAGCGGGTCGCCCAGGCGCTCCTCGACCACCGCACCGAGGGCGAGGTCACCGGCCGATGAGGCAGATCCTCTTCGCGGGAGTCATCGGGCTCTTCCTGACCCTGATCGGCACCCCGCTGCTCATCAAACTGCTGGCCCGCAAGGGATACGGGCAGTTCATCCGGGACGACGGTCCGCGCGGCCACCACGGCAAGCGCGGCACCCCCACCATGGGCGGCATCGCCTTCATCCTGGCCACGCTCATCGCGTACGCCCTGGCGAAGGTGATCACCGGCGAGAGGCCGAGCGCCTCCGGTCTGCTGGTGCTGTTCCTCATGGCGGGCATGGGCCTGGTCGGCTTCCTCGACGACTACATCAAGATCGTCAAGCAGCGCTCACTGGGTCTGCGGGCCAAGGCCAAGATGGCCGGCCAGCTGATCGTCGGCATCGCCTTCGCCGTCCTGGCCCTGCAGTTCAAGGACGTGCGCGGCAACGCCCCGGCCTCCACCAAGCTCTCCTTCGTCCAGGACTTCGGCTGGTCGATCGGCCCGGTGCTGTTCGTGGTCTGGGCGCTGTTCATGATCCTGGCGATGTCGAACGGTGTGAACCTCACCGACGGCCTCGACGGCCTCGCCACCGGCGCCTCCGTGATGGTCTTCGGCGCGTACACCTTCATCGGCCTGTGGCAGTTCCAGGAGTCCTGCGCGGACGCGCCGAGCCTGACCAACCCGGAAGCCTGCTTCGAAGTACGAGATCCACTCGACCTCGCGGTCGTCGCGGCGGCCCTCATGGGCGCCTGCTTCGGCTTCCTGTGGTGGAACACCTCGCCCGCCAAGATCTTCATGGGTGACACCGGTTCGCTCGCCCTCGGCGGTGCGCTCGCGGGTCTGGCGATCTGCTCGCGCACCGAGTTCCTGATGGCGCTCCTCGGCGGCCTGTTCGTCCTGATCACGATGTCCGTCGTGATCCAGGTCGGCTCCTTCAAGATGACCGGCAAGCGCGTCTTCAAGATGGCGCCGCTCCAGCATCACTTCGAACTCAAGGGCTGGTCCGAAGTCCTCGTGGTGGTCCGCTTCTGGATCATCCAGGGCATGTGCGTGATCATCGGCCTCGGACTCTTCTACGCGGGCTGGGCGGCCGACAAGTGACAGACACGACCTGGACCGGCAAGCGGGTGACCGTCGCGGGTCTCGGCGTCTCCGGGATCCCCGCAGCACGCGTGCTGCGGGGCCTCGGGGCCCACGTCACCGTCGTCAACGACGGCGATGACGACCGCTCCCGCGCCCAGGCCGCCGAACTCGAGGCGCTCGGCGTCACCGTCCGCCTCGGCGACGGCGCGACCCTCCCCGAGGGCACCGAGCTGATCGTCACCGCACCCGGCTGGAAGCCCGACAAGCCGCTCTTCCTGGCCGCCGCCGAGGCGGGCGGTGGAGATCTGGGGCGACGTCGAACTGGCCTGGCGCCTGCGGGGCCCGGACGCCGCTCCCTGGCTCGCGGTCACCGGCACCAACGGCAAGACCACGACCGTACGCATGCTGGCCTCCATCCTGGAGGCCGCCGGCCTGCGGACCGCCGCCGTCGGCAACATCGGCGTCTCGCTGCTCGACACCGTCCTCGGCGACGAGAAGTACGACGTCCTGGCCGTCGAGCTCTCCAGCTACCAGCTGCACTGGGCACCCTCGCTGCGCGCCCACTCCGCGGCCGTGCTGAACCTCGCCCCCGACCACCTCGACTGGCACGGCTCCATGGAGGCGTACGCCGCCGACAAGGGCCGGATCTACGAGGGCAACCAGGTCGCCTGCGTCTACAACGCCCAGGACCCCGCGACCGAGGCCCTGGTCCGCGAGGCCGACGTCGAGGAGGGCTGCCGCGCGATCGGCTTCACCCTCGGCCCGCCCGCGCCCTCCCAGCTCGGTGTCGTCGACGGCATCCTGGTCGACCGCGCCTTCGTCGCGAACCGCCAGAAGAACGCCCAGGAGCTCGCGGACGTCTCCGACGTCGACCCGCCCGCCCCGCACAACATCGCCAACGCCCTCGCGGCCGCGGCCCTGGCCCGTGGACGGCGTCGAACCGGCCGCCGTACGCGACGGACTGCGCGCCTTCCGCCCCGACGCCCACCGCATCGAGCACGTCGCGGACGTCGCCGGTGTCGCGTACGTCGACGACTCCAAGGCCACCAACACCCACGCCGCCGAGGCCTCCCTCGCGGCGTACGACCCCATCGTGTGGATCGCGGGAGGCCTCGCCAAGGGCGCCACCTTCGACGAACTCGTCCAGAGGTCGGCGAAGCGGCTGCGCGCGCGACCTCATCGGCGCGACCGCGCGCTGATCCGCGAAGCCCTCGCGCGACACGCGCCCGAGGTGCCGGTGGTCGACCTCGACCGGACCGACACTGGGGCGATGTCGGCGGCGGTCCGCGAAGCGGCGCGGCTCGCGCGGCCCGGGGACACGGTCCTGATGGCCCCGGCCTGCGCCTCCATGGACATGTTCACCAACTACAACAAGCGTGGCGAGGCATTCGCCGACGCCGTACGCGAGTTGGCTCCGGAGCGCGACTAGCGGGCCGGTCCCCGCGCCACGGACCGGCCGGCGCAGCTCACGAGTGGAGGGGACACCGAGATGTTGGCCGACGACAGCGCCACGCGCGGCCGTACCGTCTTGCGCGGACACACGGGCACCGCGGCGGCGCGAACGCCGGGCAAGGCTGGGAAACGGACGGCCCGCCGTCCGGCCGCCGTACGCCGCCGCGTCACCCTCCGGTCCGGGCCGCCCCGCGGGAGCGGCCTGCGGCGCCTGTACGAGCGGGCGCGCCGCACCTGGGACCGGCCGCTCACGGCGTACTACCTCATCCTGGGCAGCGCCCTGCTGATCACCGTGCTCGGCCTCGTGATGGTCTACTCCGCGTCGATGATCAAGGCGCTGGAACTGTCGCTGCCCGCCTCGTACTTCTTCCGCAAGCAGTTCCTCGCCGCGGTCATCGGCACGGCTCTCCTGCTCGTCGCGTCCCGGATGCCCGCCAAACTGCACCGCGCTCTCTCCTACCCCCTGCTGGCCCTGACCGTCTTCCTGATGGTGCTGGTCCAGATCCCCGGGATAGGAGTCTCGATCGGCGGCAACCAGAACTGGATCTCGCTCGGCGGCCCGTTCATGCTCCAGCCCAGCGAGTTCGGGAAACTGGCCCTCGTCCTGTGGGGGGCCGACCTGCTCGCCCGCAAGCAGGAGAAGCGGCTGCTGAACCAGTGGAAGCACATGCTGGTGCCGCTCGTGCCCGTCGCCTTCCTGCTGCTCGGCCTGATCATGCTCGGCGGCGACATGGGCACGGCGATCCTCCTCACCGCGATCCTCTTCGGCCTGCTCTGGCTCGCGGGAGCGCCCACCAGGCTCTTCGCCGGCGTGCTCGCCTTCGCCGCCTGCGTCGGGGCCATCCTCATCAGCAACAACGCCAACCGGATGTCGCGGCTCGCCTGCACCGGCGCGACCGACCTCGGTCCCAAGGGTGAATGCTGGCAGGCGGTGCACGGAATCTATGCTCTCGCCTCGGGCGGATGGTTCGGTTCCGGACTGGGTGCAAGTGTGGAGAAATGGGGTCAACTCCCGGAGCCGCACACCGACTTCATCTTCGCCATCACCGGTGAGGAACTGGGTCTGGCGGGGACGCTGTCGGTACTCGCCCTCTTCGCGGCTCTAGGCTATGCGGGTATCCGCGTGGCCGGACGCACGGAGGACCCCTTCGTGAGGTACGCCGCGGGAGGTGTGACCACCTGGATCACGGCCCAGGCCGTGGTCAACATCGGTGCGGTGCTCGGCCTGCTGCCGATCGCCGGTGTCCCGCTCCCGCTGTTCTCCTACGGGGGCTCTTCTCTGCTGCCGACCATGTTCGCCGTAGGGTTGCTGATCGCCTTCGCGCGAGAGGATCCCGCTGCGAAGGCCGCCCTCGCGATGCGAAGGACCGTCCTTGGCAAAGGGGCCGGGGTGAGATGGAAGACGATGAGACGGCGCGTCAAGAAGCGTCCGTCCGGAGAGCGGTGAATTTCGGTGCATGTCGTACTCGCCGGTGGGGGGACCGCCGGCCACATCGAGCCCGCGCTTGCCCTCGCGGACGCACTGCGGAGGCAGGACCCGGCCGTGGGCATCACAGCCCTCGGCACGGAGCGCGGACTTGAGACCAGGCTCGTACCCGAGCGTGGTTACGAACTCGGGCTCATCCCCGCGGTGCCACTGCCCCGCAAACCCACCCCGGAACTGATCACCGTCCCCGGGCGGCTGCGCGGCACCATCAAGGCCGCCGAGCAGATCCTGGAGCGTACGAAGGCGGACTGTGTCGTCGGGTTCGGCGGTTACGTCGCCCTGCCCGGCTACCTCGCGGCCAAGCGCCTCGGCGTACCGATCATCGTCCACGAGGCCAACGCCAGGCCGGGACTGGCCAACAAGATCGGCTCCCGCTACGCGCACGCCGTGGCCGTCTCCACCCCCGACAGCAAGCTGCGCGGCGCCCGCTACATCGGCATCCCGCTGCGCCGCACCATCGCCACCCTCGACCGGGCCCGGGTCCGCCCGGAGGCGCGCGCCGCCTTCGGTCTCGACCCCAACCTGCCGACGCTGCTGGTCTCCGGCGGCTCGCAGGGCGCCCGCCGCCTCCAACGAGGTCATCCAGCAGCTCGCGCCGGTGCTCCAGCGCTCCGGCATCCAGATCCTGCACGCGGTCGGTCCCAAGAACGAACTGCCGCGCGTGGACAACATGCCCGGTATGCCGCCCTACATCCCGGTACCGTACGTGGACCGGATGGACCTCGCGTACGCCGCGGCCGACATGATGCTCTGCCGCGCGGGCGCGATGACCGTCGCCGAACTCTCCGCCGTCGGGCTCCCGGCCGCCTACGTCCCGCTGCCCATCGGCAACGGCGAGCAGCGGCTCAACGCCCAGCCGGTGGTCAACGCCGGGGGCGGCCTGCTGGTCGACGACGCGCAGCTGACGCCGGAGTGGGTGCAGGACCAGGTGCTCCCGGTCCTCGCGGACCCGCACCGGCTCTTCGAGATGTCCCGCGCCGCCGCCGAGTTCGGCCGCCGGGACGCCGACGACCTGCTCGTCGGCATGGTGTACGAGGTGATCGCCGCACGCAGGGCCGGCTGAACGGCCCACCGACGCAGGAGTCCAGGAGGCGACAGGGAGTGGCCGGACCGACGACCGCCCAGCGCGGTGCACGACAGGCGCAGGGGTCGTCGGCGGCCCGCCCGCCGCGCGGCGGCCCGTCGGGCGGCCGGTTCCGGCTGCGGCCGGGGCGTCCTGATCCTGTTGCTCGCCCTGGCGGTGGTGCTCACCGCGGGCGGGATCTGGGTGCTCTACGGCTCTTCCTGGCTGCGCGTGGAGCAGGTGGAGGCGTCGGGCACACAGGTTCTGACTCCTGATGAGGTGCTCGCGGCGGCGGCCGTCCCGGTCGGAGCGCCACTGATTTCGGTCGACACGGACGCCATTGAGGACCGGCTGCGCCAAAAATTGCCCCGTATTGACTCGGTAGAAGTCATTCGTTCATGGCCGCACGGAATCGGCCTGGAAGTGACCGAGCGAAAGCCGGTGCTGCTCATCGAAAAGGGCGCAAAGTTCGTCGAAGTGGACGATGAGAGTGTGCGGTTCGCCACGGTCGCCAAGGCACCCGAAGGCGTGCCGCTGCTGGAACTGGCATCCGGCCGGTCCGCAAGCCTGCGCCGCTTCGGCGCGGACCGGCTGCTGAGCGAGGCGGTCCGGGTCATGGGGGACCTGCCGGAGTCCGTCGCCCGTGACACGCTGGCCGTCCAGGCCGGCTCGTACGACTCCATCACCCTGGAGCTGACCGGGGACCGTACTGTCGTCTGGGGCAGCGCCGAACAGGGCGCGGCGAAGGCGCGCACGCTGAAGGCCCTCATGAAAGCAGCGCCGGAGGCCGGGCGCTTCAATGTGAGTGCGCCCACGGCCCCGGCCGCGTCGGGCAGTTGACGGCCATACGCCCTGGCCAGCACCCTGGTTGGCCAGCGATATGGGTGATCACATAGGGTGAAAAGAAAAACGGGAGGTTCGGCGTGTTCGTTGAACGTGCGCCACTTGTCGACTTAGTGTCCTGTTCGGAGAGTCCAAGGAACAGACACACTGGTAACCCTAAACTTCAAGGTTAGGGTTCGGGTCGGCGTTCGGACCGTCCCAATCGGCATCAGCCGTCGCGGCGCTGCAACTCCGCGGCGGCACGTAACTCGAGGCGAGAGGCCTTCGACGTGGCAGCACCGCAGAACTACCTCGCAGTCATCAAGGTCATCGGTGTCGGCGGCGGTGGTGTCAATGCCATCAACCGAATGATCGAGGTCGGTCTCAAGGGCGTCGAGTTCATCGCGATCAACACGGACGCGCAAGCCCTGTTGATGAGCGACGCCGACGTCAAGCTCGACGTCGGACGTGAACTGACCCGCGGCCTCGGCGCCGGAGCCAACCCGGCAGTCGGCCGCAAGGCGGCAGAGGACCACCGTGAGGAGATCGAGGAGGTCCTCAAGGGGGCCGACATGGTCTTCGTCACCGCAGGCGAAGGCGGTGGCACCGGAACCGGTGGCGCACCTGTCGTCGCCAACATCGCGCGCTCGCTCGGTGCCCTCACGATCGGTGTGGTCACCCGCCCGTTCACCTTCGAGGGCCGGCGTCGCGCGAACCAGGCGGAGGACGGCATCGCCGAGCTCCGCGAAGAGGTCGACACCCTCATCGTCATTCCCAACGACCGGCTGCTGTCCATCTCGGACCGCCAGGTCAGCGTGCTGGACGCGTTCAAGTCCGCCGACCAGGTACTGCTCTCCGGCGTCCAGGGCATCACCGACCTCATCACCACCCCCGGCCTGATCAACCTCGACTTCGCCGACGTCAAGTCGGTCATGTCCGAGGCCGGTTCGGCGCTCATGGGCATCGGTTCGGCGCGCGGCGACGACCGCGCGGTGGCCGCCGCGGAGATGGCGATCTCCTCGCCGCTCCTGGAGGCGTCCATCGACGGCGCCCGCGGCGTGCTGCTCTCCATCTCCGGCGGCAGCGACCTCGGTCTCTTCGAGATCAACGAGGCCGCGCAGCTGGTGAGCGAGGCCGCCCACCCGGAGGCCAACATCATCTTCGGCGCGGTCATCGACGACGCGCTGGGCGACGAGGTACGGGTCACCGTCATCGCCGCGGGCTTCGACGGCGGACAGCCGCCGGCCCGCCGCGAGAACGTGCTCGGCGTCGGCACCGGCTCGGGCGCCAAGCGCGAGGAGTCCGCGCCGTCCCGGTCCGCCGAGCCCTCGCGGCCCGTCGGCGGCATCGGCACCGTTCCTCCGCGCGAGCGTGACGAGCCGGCTCCGGCCCAGTCCCAGGCCGAGGCCGCCCCGGCGGCCGAGCTCCCGAGCACGCCGGCCTCGCCGGCGCACGTACCGCCGGCCCGCCCCTACCAGGACAGCCAGGCGGAAGAGCTGGATGTTCCGGACTTCTTGAAGTGACAGTGCAGCCCGACGCGATACACGAGAACGGCGCGCACTTCGCCTTCACCGACAGGTGGGGCGGCGTGAGCGCCGTTCCGTACGACCAGCTCAATCTCGGCGGTGCGGTCGGCGACGACCCCGCCGCCGTGCGCGGCAACCGGGAGCTCGTCGCCACGTCGCTCGGCCTCGACCCGGACCTGGTCGTCTGGATGAACCAGGTGCACGGACGCGATGTGGCCGTGGTCGAGGGACCGTGGGGCGCCGCGAGCGCCGGGAAGGACCGGGCCGTTCTGGCGGTCGACGCGATCGTGACCGCCCGTCGCGGCCTCGCCCTCGCCGTACTCACCGCGGACTGCACGCCCGTCCTGCTGGCCGACCCCGTCGCCGGTGTCGCGGCCGCCGCTCACGCCGGACGTCCCGGCATGGTCGCGGGGGTCGTCCCGGCCGCGGTCGAGGCGATGATCGCACTGGGCGCCGATCCTTCCCGTATCACCGCGCGTACGGGGCCCGCCGTCTGCGGGCGCTGCTACGAAGTCCCGGAGGAGATGCGGGCCGAGGTGGCGCAGGCCGTGCCCGAGGCCTGGTCGCAGACCAGCTGGGGAACACCGGCCGTCGACGTGAGCGCCGGAGTGCACGCCCAGCTCGAAGCGCTCGGCGTACGCGACCGGTGGCGGTCGCCGGTCTGCACGCTGGAGTCGGGCGACCACTTCTCCTACCGCCGCGACCGCACCACGGGGCGGCTCGCCGGATATGTCTGGCTGGACGGATGGGCATGACGGACCGCAAGGAACAACTCGCCGCGAACCTGGCGCAGGTGGAGGAGCGGATCGCCGCCGCCTGTGCGACCGCGGGGCGGGAGCGCGAAGAGGTGACCCTGATCGTGGTCACCAAGACGTACCCGGCCGGCGATGTGCGCCTGCTCGCCGAACTCGGCGTACGCCATGTCGCGGAGAACAAGGACCAGGACGCGGCGCCCAAGGCGGCCGCGTGCGCAGAACTGTCGCTCAACTGGCACTTTGTTGGGCAACTTCAGACAAACAAGGCCCGTTCTGTGGCCAGTTATGCCGATGTGGTGCAGTCCGTCGATCGGGCGAAGCTCGTCACGGCGCTCTCGGCCGGAGCGGTACGGGCCGGGCGCGAGCTGGACTGCCTCATTCAGGTCGCCCTCGACGCGGAGTCGGGCGAGCGGGGGGAGCGCGGCGGCGTCGCGCCCGACGGCATCGAGGAGTTGGCCGCGAAGGTGGCCGGCGCGCCGGGTCTCAGACTCAAGGGGCTGATGACTGTCGCGCCGCTCGCCGGACCGTACGCGGGACGCCAACGGGCGGCGTTCGAGCGGCTGATGGAATTTTCATCCAGCCTGCGCGTGGACCATCCTGCTGCGAACATGGTCTCGGCAGGGATGAGTGCGGACCTTGAGCACGCGGTGGCCGCCGGAGCGACACATGTACGCGTCGGTACTGCGGTGCTCGGAGTCCGACCCGGGCTCGGGTAACGTCGCGAAGCAGGTCGGACCACAGCAGAAAATATGGTCATTCCCACTGTTAGGTGGGCAGACCGAGTGGATCGCGGGCACTTGGTAACGATGCCGATCCACCACAGAGCGGAGGACTCAGAGAATGGCCGGCGCGATGCGCAAGATGGCGGTCTACCTCGGCCTCGTGGAGGACGATGGGTACGACGGCCGGGGTTTCGATCCCGATGACGATTTCGAGCCCGAGCCGGAGCCGGAGCGGGAGCACCGTCGGCACCAGCCCCCGCATCAGGAGCGGCACGAAGAGCCCGTGCGTGTGGTGCAGCCGCCCGCCCAGCGTGAGCCGGTGCCCCACGCCACTCCGCTTCCCGCAGAAATCGGGCGACCGGCACGTATCGCCCCCGTGGCATCCATCACACCTGAACGTCCGAACCTGGAGAAGAACGCACCGGTGATCATGCCCAAGGTCGTGTCCGAGCGGGAGCCCTACCGCATCACCACGCTGCACCCGCGGACCTACAACGAGGCCCGTACCATCGGGGAACACTTCCGCGAGGGCACTCCGGTGATCATGAACCTGACCGAGATGGACGACACGGACGCGAAGCGACTTGTCGACTTTGCTGCGGGACTCGTCTTCGGCCTGCATGGCAGCATTGAACGAGTGACGCAGAAGGTGTTCCTGTTGTCGCCTGCTAACGTCGATGTCACGGCGGAGGACAAGGCCCGTATCGCAGAGGGCGGTTTCTTCAACCAGAGCTGAGACAAGGCACCGGGAACAACCCCGGCCGGCAGGCCGGAGCCACGAGAGCACGGGGAGAGGGAAGCGCGAGATGGGTATCGCACTGGACGTGATCTACATCGCGCTGATGTGTTTCCTCATCGTGCTGATCTTCCGGTTGGTCATGGATTACGTCTTCCAGTTCGCACGCTCATGGGAACCCGGCAAGGCGATGGTGGTCGTCCTGGAGGCCACCTACACTGTCACCGATCCACCGCTCAAGCTTTTGCGGCGGTTCATTCCGCCGCTGCGTCTCGGGGGCGTGGCACTCGACCTGTCCTTCTTCGTTCTGATGATCATCGTCTACATCCTGATCAGCCTCGTGAACAACTTTGCGAGCCGGATGTGAGCGATACGGTCTTGCCGACTGCCGACGACTACGTAGAGGTGAAGAAGAGATGCCGTTGACCCCCGAGGACGTGCGGAACAAGCAGTTCACGACCGTCCGTCTCCGAGAAGGCTATGACGAGGACGAGGTCGATGCCTTCCTCGACGAGGTCGAAGCTGAACTGACACGCCTGCTCCGCGAGAACGAGGATCTGCGCGCGAAGCTGGCCGCCGCGACGCGTGCCGCCGCGCAGAACCAGCAGCAGCAGGGTATGCGCAAGCCGCCGGAGCAGCAGGATCGTCCCGGCGCGCCCGTGCCCGCCGCCATATCTGGTCCGCCGGTCCAGCAGCAGCCGCAGATGGGCCCGCCCCAGCTGCCGGGTGGCGCTCCGCAGCTGCCCGCGGGCCCCAGTGGTCACGGACAGCAGGGCCAGCACGGCCAGGGTCAGATGGGCCAGGGCCAGCAGCACGGTCCGGGTCCGCAGGGCCAGCACGGTCCCGGCCCGATGGGGCAGGGTCCCATGGGCCAGGGTCAGATGGGCCAGGGCCAGATGGGTCCAGGGTCAGATGGGCCAGGGCCAGATGGGGCAGAACCCCATGGGCCAGAACCCGATGGGCGGCCCGATGGGCGGTCCCATGGGCGGCCACGGCCCGCAGCTCCCGCAGCCCGGTCAGGCCCCCGGCGGCGACAGCGCCGCGCGTGTGCTCTCGCTGGCGCAGCAGACCGCCGACCAGGCGATCGCGGAGGCCCGTTCCGAGGCCAACAAGATCGTCGGCGAGGCGCGCAGCCGTGCCGAGGGTCTGGAGCGGGACGCCCGTGCGAAGGCCGACGCGCTGGAGCGGGACGCGCAGGAGAAGCACCGCGTGGCGATGGGCTCGCTGGAGTCCGCCCGCGCCACGCTGGAGCGCAAGGTCGAGGACCTGCGTGGCTTCGAGCGCGAGTACCGCACCAGGCTGAAGTCCTACCTGGAGAGCCAGCTGCGTCAGCTGGAGACCCAGGCCGACGACTCGCTGGCCCCGCCGCGGACCCCGGCGACCGCTTCGCTGCCGCCGGCTCCGCAGATGAGCGGTTCGATGGCATCGGCCGGTTCGGGTGGCATGGGACACGGCATGGGAGGCAACCCGTCGATGGGTGGCCACGGTGGCCCGTCCTCCAACGGTCCGTCGTACGGCGGCCAGCAGCAGATGTCGCCGGCGATGACCCAGCCGATGGCGCCGGTGCGGCCGCAGGCGCCGCAGCCGATGCAGCAGGCTCCGTCGCCGATGCGCGGATTCCTCATCGACGAGGACGACAACTGACGGCGTGCGCGCGCTGAGCGCGTAGCCGTCGGCAGGCTGAGGGCCGGGCCCCGGGGATTTCTCCCCGGGGCCGGCCCTTTTCTGCGTACGCGCGGTGACGGGTGCGGGTACGGGTACGGACCGGGCGCCTGCGGCGGACTGGTCCCCCATCCCGGCCCCTCCCGTAACCGGGGCTCCGCGCCGGACCCCGGCCCCCGAACCCCGGGCGGGCTGGATCTTCCGGCCGCCCGGGGACTGGGGAAACGCGAAGGCCCGGCCGACGAGGGTCGGCCGGGCCCTGGTGCCGGGCGGCGTTACGCCTCGGTCTTGCGGAGTCGGAAGGTCAGGGACAGCCCCTCGTCGGTGAACGGGGAGCCGTACGTCTCATCCGCTTCCGCCGCGGCGAAGTCCAGCGCCAGGACCTCGTCTTCCGCGATGAGCGCGGCGTGCTCGGTGAGCGCCTCCTCCGTCTCCGGGGAGGCGGCGGTCCAGCGCACGGCGATACGGTCCGCGACGTCCAGGCCGCTGTTCTTGCGGGCCTCCTGGATCAGGCGGATCGCGTCACGGGCCAGGCCCGCGCGGCGCAGTCCGGGGGTGATCTCCAGGTCCAGGGCGACCGTGGCGCCCGAGTCGGAGGCCACCGACCAGCCCTCGCGCGGGGTCTCGGTGATGATCACCTCGTCGGGGGAGAGGGACACCTCTTCGCCGTCCACCGCGACCGTTGCCGTGCCCTCGCGCAGGGCCAGGGACAGGGCTGCCGCGTCCGCCTCCGCCACGGCCTTGGCCACCGCCTGCACGCCCTTGCCGAAGCGCTTGCCGAGGGCGCGGAAGTTCGCCTTGGCGGTCGTGTCGACGAGCGAGCCGCCCACCTCGGAGAGCGAGGCGAGGGAGGAGACGTTCAGCTCCTCGGTGATCTGGGCCTGGAGCTCGGGGGTGAGGGAGTCGAAGCCGGAGGCCGCGACCAGGGCGCGGGACAGGGGCTGCCGGGTCTTGACCCCCGACTCGGCGCGCGTCGCGCGCCCCAGCTCGACCAGGCGGCGTACCAGCGCCATCTGCTGGGACAGCGTCGGGTCGATCGAGGCCAGGTCGGGCTCGGGCCAGGTGGAGAGGTGCACCGACTCCGGGGCGTCCGGGGTGACCGGGACGATCATGTCCTGCCAGACCCGCTCGGTGATGAAGGGGGTCAGGGGGGCCATGAGGCGGGTGACCGTCTCGACCACGTCGTGCAGGGTGCGCAGCGCCGCCTTGTCGCCCTGCCAGAAGCGGCGGCGCGAGCGGCGTACGTACCAGTTCGAGAGGTCGTCGACGAAGGCGGACAGGAGCTTGCCGGCCCGCTGGGTGTCGTACGACTCCAGGGCCTGCGTGACCTGGTCGGTCAGTGCGTGGAGCTCGGACAGGAGCCAGCGGTCCAGTACCGGGCGGTCCGCGGGGGCCGGGTCGGCCGCGGACGGGGCCCAGTTCGACGTACGGGCGTACAGGGCCTGGAAGGCGACCGTGTTCCAGTACGTGAGGAGGGTCTTGCGGACGACCTCCTGGATCGTGCTGTGGCCGACCCGGCGGGCCGCCCAGGGGGAGCCGCCGGCCGCCATGAACCAGCGGACCGCGTCGGCGCCGTGCTGGTCCATGAGCGGGATGGGCTGGAGGATGTTGCCCAGGTGCTTGGACATCTTCCGGCCGTCCTCGGCGAGGATGTGGCCCAGGCAGACCACGTTCTCGTACGACGACTTGTCGAAGACCAGGGTGCCGACGGCCATCAGCGTGTAAAACCAGCCGCGGGTCTGGTCGATGGCCTCCGAGATGAACTGCGCCGGGTAGCGCTTCTCGAAGAGCTCCTTGTTCTGGTACGGGTAGCCCCACTGCGCGAACGGCATCGAGCCCGAGTCGTACCAGGCGTCGATGACCTCGGGGACGCGCGTCGCGGTCCGGTCGCAGGCCGGGCAGGGGAAGGTCACCGCGTCGATGTACGGGCGGTGCGGGTCCAGGGACGACTGGTCGGTGCCGGTGAGGTCGGAGAGCTCGGCGAGCGAGCCGACGCACGTGAGGTGGTTGTCCTCGCAGCGCCAGATGGGCAGCGGGGTGCCCCAGTAGCGGTTGCGGGACAGGGCCCAGTCGATGTTGTTGTTCAGCCAGTCGCCGAAGCGGCCCTGCTTCACCGACTCCGGGAACCAGTTGGTCTGCTCGTTCTCGCGCAGCAGCGCGTCCTTGACCGCGGTGGTCCTGATGTACCAGGACGGCTGAGCGTAGTAGAGGAGCGCGGTGTGGCAGCGCCAGCAGTGCGGGTAGCTGTGCTCGTACGGGGTGTGGCGGAAGAGCAGGCCGCGGCGGTCCAGGTCCTCGGTGAGGGCCTCGTCGGCCTTCTTGAAGAACTGACCGCCGACGAGGCCGAGTTCCGGCTCGAAGGTGCCGTCGGGCAGGACCGGGTTCACGACCGGGAGGCCGTACCCGCGGCAGGTCTTGAGGTCGTCCTCACCGAAGGCGGGGGCCTGGTGGACCAGACCCGTGCCGTCCTCGGTGGTGACGTAGTCGGCGTTGACGACGTAGTGCGCTTCGGAGGGGAACTCGACCAGCGCGAAGGGGCGCTCGTACGTCCAGCGCTCCATCTCGGCGCCGGTGAAGCTCTGGCCGGTCGCCTCCCAGCCCTCGCCGAGGGCCTTCTCCAGGAGGGGCTGGGCCACGACCAGCTTCTCCTCGCCGTTCGTCGCCACGAGGTAGGTGACGTCGGGGTGCGCGGCGACCGCCGTGTTGGAGACGAGGGTCCAGGGGGTCGTCGTCCAGACCACCAGTGACGCCTCGCCCGCGAGCGGGCCCGAGGTCAGCGGGAAGCGGACGAAGACCGAGGGGTCGACGACCGTCTCGTACCCCTGCGCCAGCTCGTGGTCGGACAGGCCGGTGCCGCAGCGGGGGCACCAGGGGGCGACGCGGTGGTCCTGGACCAGCAGGCCCTTGTTGAAGATCTCCTTCAGCGACCACCAGACGGACTGGACGTACGCCGGGTCCATGGTCCGGTACGCGTCGTCGAGGTCGACCCAGTAGCCCATGCGGTTCGTGAGCTCGGTGAAGGCGTCGGTGTGGCGGGTCACCGACTCGCGGCACTTCGCGTTGAACTCCGCGATGCCGTACGCCTCGATGTCCTTCTTGCCGTTGAAGCCCAGTTCCTTCTCGACGGCGAGCTCGACCGGCAGGCCGTGGCAGTCCCAGCCGGCCTTGCGGGCGACGTGGTAGCCGCGCATGGTGCGGAAGCGCGGGAAGACGTCCTTGAAGACGCGGGCCTCGATGTGGTGCGCGCCCGGCATGCCGTTGGCGGTGGGCGGGCCCTCGTAGAACACCCACTCGGGGCGCCCCTCGGACTGTTCGAGACTCTTCGAGAAGACCTTGTTCTCGCGCCAGAAATCGAGCACGGCGTGCTCGAGCGCGGGCAGGTCGACCTGGGCGGGCACCTGGCGGTACAGCGACATCGATTCCTCCGGCGGACTGTGACTTCCGTCGGAGGGACGAGAGCGCTGGGCTCCCGCGGTACCACCCTCCTTGGCCACGGGCGGCGCCCGTGACCCCCTCATTGGGGCAGCGATGCCGGTTCTACTGGCCTTGCGCCCGTGGGCGGAGCCCACTGCTCAAAGCTTTCTTCCGGCGGCTCAGGGGTGATGCTTCACGTCGCGCTCGCCGCCGGGCTCACACCGTCCCCGGATCGCTCTTGGCTGCGTACGACGCTACTCGTCCCCGTCGTGGCCTTTCGCTGTGCCCAGTGTACGGGCCACGCGGCCGGGCGGCCTCCCTGTTTCGCGCGGCGGCGCAGCGCGGGCCGCTCACCCGGATGGCCAGACGCGGTCCCGCGGACTCCGTCCGCGTCCCCGGGGCGGATTACCGGGCGGAGAGCTGGGCACAACCGATGCAGGCTCGCCGCGCCCGACGCGCGGCCGGGCCGAACCGGCGGCGTGCCCCGTTGCCGCGGGGCTGGAGTCGACTTATCGTCCCAGAACGATTCGCGTGCAAAATCACAATATGTGAAGGGGCCGCGGCCATGGTGGCTAAGAAGACCGCCGCACAGGGCGCAGACGGGACCGGCACGGCGGAGAAGGACCCCGTCGTGGAGAAGACCGCTGTCAAGAAGGCTGCTGCCGAGAAGACCGACGTGAAGAAGACCGACGCGAAGAAGACCGCCGCGAAGAAGGCGGCACCGGCCAAGAAGGCACCTGCCGAGAAGGCGGCTGCGAAGAGGGCCGCTCCTGCGGCCAAGGGGGCGGCTCAGGCCGCGGAAGAGACAGGAGCCAAGACGGTGGTTGCGAAAAAGGCTACGAGCAGGGCCACGGCCGCCAAGAAGACGGCCGCGGCCACGGCGACGACGCTCCCCAAGTCCCGTACGGCGGCCCCCGACGAGCTCGCGGTCAGGCCGGGGGAGGACCCGTGGACCCCGGACGAGGTCGCCGAGGCGCGGGTCCAGCTGGAGAAGGAGGTCTCCGACCTCGGGGCGGAGATCACCGCCTCGGAGGAGGCGGTGTCCGGACTGATGCGGGACTCCGGGGACGGCGCCGGCGACGACCAGGCCGACACCGGCACCAAGAACATCTCCCGGGAGTACGAGCTGGCACTGGCGGCCAGCGCCCGCGAGCGCCTGGAACAGACCGAGCGGGCCCTGGAGCGGCTGGACGCCGGGACGTACGGGCTCTGCGAGGTCTGCGGCAAACCGATCGGCAAGGCGCGCATGCAGGCGTTCCCGCGCGCACGCTGTGCGTGGAGGACAAGCAGAAGCAGGAGCGCCGCTACTGAGCCGGGGCCGGAGCCGGGGCCGGGGCCGGAGCCGGAACCAGGGCCCACCGGCGAGTCCGTCCCCGAGGCCGTCCGTACGTGTGTGCCGTACCCTCGTGCTCAGTCAGGCACCTAGGTTGAAGGACTCACGTGGCAGAGGCGGAGCGCATCATCGGTATGCCGGATACCCCTGAGACCGGGGGAGCCGAGCCGGAGCGGCCCTTCGGCGAGGCGGCACCGGCCGAGCAGCCCGTGAGCAGGGGCAAGCGGAAGATCGCCGTGCTGTTCACGGTGGCACTCGTGGCCTACCTGCTCGATCTGATCAGCAAGATGATCGTGGTGGCCAAGCTGGAGCACCACGAGCCCATCGAGGTCATCGGTGACCTGCTGAGGTTCGAGGCGATCAGGAACGCGGGCGCCGCCTTCGGCATCGGTGAGGCCTTCACCGTCATCTTCACGATCATCGCGGCCTCCGTGATCGTGGTGATCGCCCGGCTCGCGCGCAAGCTCTACAGCCTGCCCTGGGCCATCGCGCTGGGCCTGCTGCTCGGTGGTGCGCTCGGCAATCTCACCGACCGGATCTTCCGCTCGCCCGGCGTCTTCAAGGGAGCCGTGGTCGACTTCATCGCCCCGGCGAACTTCGCGGTCTTCAACCTCGCGGACTCCGCGATCGTGTGCGGCGGCGTCCTCATTGTGATCCTGTCGTTCCGGGGGCTGGACCCCGACGGGACCGTTCACAAGGACTGACAAGGCATACTCGACGGGTGAGTACCATTCCCGAGTTCCGCACCCTGCCCGTTCCCGATGGCCTTGAGGGCGAGCGCGTCGACGCCGCCATCTCCCGGATGTTCGGGTTCTCCCGCACGAAGGCGGCCGAGCTTGCCGCCGCCGGGAAGGTTCAGGTCGACGGGTCGGTGGTCGGGAAGTCCGAGCGGGTCCGCGGCGGGGCCTGGCTCGAGGTGGAGATGCCGCAGGCCGCAGCCCCCGTGCAGATCGTCGCCGAGCCCGTCGAGGGCATGGAGATCGTGCACGACGACGACGACATCGTCGTGATCGCCAAGCCGGTCGGCGTCGCCGCCCACCCCAGTCCCGGCTGGACCGGCACCACCGTGATCGGCGGCCTCGCCGCCGCCGGGTACCGGATCTCGACGTCGGGCGCGGCCGAGCGTCAGGGCATCGTGCACCGCCTCGACGTGGGCACCTCGGGCCTCATGGTCGTGGCCAAGTCGGAGCGGGCGTACACGCTGCTCAAGGCGCAGTTCCGGGACCGGGGTCGTCGAGAAGAAGTACCACGCGCTGGTCCAGGGCCACCCGGACCCGATGAGCGGCACCATCGACGCCCCGATCGGGCGCCACCCGAACCACGACTACAAGTGGGCCGTGACGGCCGAGGGCAAGCCCTCGGTCACCCACTACGACCTGATCGAGGCCTTCAGGGCCGCGTCGCTCCTCGACATCAAGCTGGAGACGGGCCGCACCCACCAGATCCGCGTGCACATGTCCGCCCACCGCCACCCGTGCGTGGGCGACCTGACCTACGGCGCCGACCCGACCATGGGCAAGCGGCTCGGCCTGACGCGGCAGTGGCTGCACGCGGTGCGGCTCGGCTTCGAGCACCCGTCGGACGGGCAGTGGGTCGAGTTCCGGAGCGAGTACCCCGCCGACCTGCAGAAGGCGCTGGACGTGATCCGGGCCGAGAGCGAGTGAGCGGGCAGCCGGTGAGCGTGCCTCCGTACGACGTCCGGATCGCGGAGGGGCCTGCCGACATGGAGGCCTGTTTCGCCGTGCGCAAGCAGGTCTTCGTCGTCGAGCAGGAGGTGCCCGCCGACATCGAGTACGACGCGTACGACGCCGACGCGGTGCACGTCCTGGCGGTGACCGGCGACGGGCTGCCGCTGGGCACCGGGCGGCTGCTGTACGGCGCCGCCGCGGCCGGCAAGACCGGCGGGGACGCGACGGTCGGCTCCCTCGGCCGGCTGGCCGTCAGCAGGGAGGCGCGCGGGCTCGGCGTCGGGGCGGCGCTGGTGCGGGCGATCGAGCACGCGCCGGGGAGCGCGGCCTGAGCGCGGTGGACCTGCACGCGCAGACGCACGCGCTCGGCTTCTACGAGCGGCTCGGGTACGTCGCGTACGGGCCCGAGTTCCCGGACGCGGGGATCGCGCACCGGGCGATGAGGCGCGCGCTGTAGACCGCGCGCCGCGGACCCGGGCCGTGGCCCCGGACGGCACGCGCGTGTCGCGTGGCGCCCGGTGGATCCGGCGGGCACGGCAGGGGGCAGCCCGGCCGGGAAGCGTCGCATGGCACGCTTGAAGCCTTGATCGCCGAGGTTTCGAGCCGCCGGATGGTGCACCGTGGATCAATTGGCCCTGTTGTTCGTGCTGTTGCTGGGGGCCGTCGTCACGGTGCCGCTGGGGGAGCGTCTGGGGCTGCCGGCGCCGGTACTGATGACGCTCGCCGGGATCGTCCTGGCGCTGCTGCCGGTCGTACCGAACGTCGAGGTCCCGCCCGAGTACATCCTGCCGCTGGTCCTGCCGCCCCTGCTGTTCGCCGCCGTGCTGCGCACTCCTGGCGGCAGTTCGCCGCGAACATCCGGCCCATCCTGCTGCTGGCGGTGGCGCTCGTCTTCGTCACGACCGCCGCGGTGGCCGCGGTCGCCCACGCCGTCGTCCCGGGGCTGCCGATCGCCGCGGCCATCGCGCTGGGCGCGCTCGTCGCCCCGCCCGACCCGGTCGCGCGACCGCCGTCGCCGGGTCGCTCGGACTGCCGCGCCGGCTCGTGTCGATCCTGGAGGGCGAGGGGCTGTTCAACGACGTGACGGCCATCGTGCTCTACCACGTGGCGGTCGCGGCGGCGGTGAGCGGGACGTTCTCCTGGCCGACGGCGGTCGGGGAGCTCTTCCTGTCCGCGCTCGTCGCCGTCGTCGTCGGATTCGGGCTGGGCTGGGTCACCGACAAGCTGATGGACTTCCTCGGCGACACGACCCTCCAGATCAGCCTCACGCTGCTGGCGCCCTTCGTCGCCTACGTGCTGGCGGAGGAGTTCAAGGGATCCGGCGTGCTCGCCGTGCTCGTCATCGCGCTGTACCTCGCGGAGCACGCCGTCGACGCCGACGACGTGCTCGGCCGCCTCGCCGGACAGACCTTCTGGGAGATCGTCGACACCCTGGTCACGGGTGTCGCCTTCGGGCTGATCGGCCTTGAGCTGCACAACGTCTTCGGTACGGCCGACGGCCGCCTGGGCGAGATGCTCGGCTGGGGCGCCGCGGTCGTCGGCGTCGTCGTCGGCGTACGCCTGGTGTGGCTGCTCCCCGCGACCTGGCTGGCCAAGCGGCTGCACACGCTGCGGGACTACGACGAGGACATCCCGGTCAGCTGGCGCGAGACCGTCGTCATGTGGTGGTCGGGAATGCGGGGGGTGGCGTCGGTCGCGCTGGCGCTGGCCATTCCGATCACGACGGACGACGGCTCGCCGTTCCCGGCCCGGGACGAGATCGTGTTCGTCGCGTTCTCCGTCATCATGGCCACCCTCCTCGTCCAGGGGCTCACCCTGCCGTGGCTGGTGCGCAGGCTCGGCGTACGCGCGGACACGGGAGCGGAGCGTGAGCTCGAACACGACCTGGCGGTACGGGCGGCGAAGGCGGCCAAGCACAGGCTCCGGGAGATCCAGGAGGTCGAGGACCTGCCGGACGACGTCCTGGACCGGCTGCAGCGGGGCGCGTTCGACATCGCGGCCAGGATCAGCCCGGAGATCGTGGACGACGAGCGGCGCGAGGCGTCCGCGCAGCGCGTCGAGCGGATCAAGTCGGTGCACCGGATCCAGCGGGAGATGATGTCGGCCGCCCGCCACGAGGTGCTCTCCGCGCGCAACGAGCCCGGGGCGGATCCGGAGGTCGTCGACCGGGTGCTGCACCACTTGGACGTGCGCGGCCTCAAGTAGGGCAGGGGGGCGTTTCCCTGGGCCGCCGCGATCGCCGGGCGGGCCCGGCCGGTGGTCTACCCCCGCCCGGTGCGCGGCTTTTCGTCCGTGGCCTGCGGCTTGCCGTTCGGGGGCTGGGCGGCCGGTGCGGTGGCGATGCGGGGGAGGGCGTACGGATGCTTCTCGCTCAGCCAGCCGATCAGCTGCTCGCGCACGGTGCACCGCACCGTCCAGACGTCGTCCGCGTCCTTGGCGGTGACCACCGCCCGCACCACCACGGTGTTCGGTGTCGTGTCGGTGACGGCCAGGCTCCAGTCGCGGCCGTCCCACGCCTTGCAGGTGCCGAGGATCTCCCGGAGCTTCTCCCGCATCAGGTCCACCGGCGCGCTGTGGTCCAGGTGGAGGAAGACCGTGCCGGTCATCTGGGCCCCGCCGCGCGACCAGTTCTCGAACGGCTTGCTGGTGAAGTACGACACCGGCATGGTGATCCGCCGCTCGTCCCAGGTCCGTACGGCGAGGAAGGTGAGTGTGACCTCCTCCACCACACCCCACTCGCCGTCCACGACCACCGTGTCCCCTATGCGCACCATGTCGCCGAAGGCGATCTGGAAGCCGGCGAAGAGGTTGCCGAGGGTCGACTGGGCCGCGACACCGGCGACGATGCCGATGATTCCGGCCGAGGCGAGCATCGACGTGCCGATCGTCTTCATGCCGGGAAAGGTCATCAGCATCGCGCCGACCGCCACCACGACCACGACCGCGGTCACGATCCGCATGATCAGCGTCACCTGCGTACGGACGCGCCGTACGCGGGCGGGATCGCGCGTGGTGGACGCGTAGCGGGCGTACGACGACTCCACGACGGCGGAGGCGATCCGTATCACCAGCCAGGCACCGGCGCCGATCAGCACGAGGGAGAGCACCTGGCCGATGCCGGCCCTGTGGTCCTGGACGCCGCCCAGGCGGGTCTTCTCGTACGCCCCTCTCAGGACGGCGGCCAGGATCAGGACCTGCAGCGGCACACGGCAGCGGCGCAGCAGGCCCCACAGCGGGGTCTCGTGGTGACGGGCGTCGGTGCGGCGCAGCAGCAGGTCGGCGGCCCAGCCGACGACCAGTGTGAGCACGACCGAGCCACCGATGATGATCAGCGGGCGCAGTACGGTCTCCATGACTCCGAAACTCAGTGGGAGGATGACGGGATGGACATCATGCTTTTCCACTCCGTCTACGGTCTGCGCCCGGCGGTGCACGCCGCAGCAGAGCGACTTCGTGCCGCCGGGCACCAGGTGCACGTGCCCGACCTCTTCGAGGGCCAAACCGCCGGGACCGTGGAGGAGGGGATGGCGCTCAAGGACGGCATCGGCCGGGACGAGCTGCTGCGGCGCGCCGTCCTCGCCGCTGCCCCGCACTCCGAGAAGGGTCTGGTCTACGCCGGTTTCTCCTTCGGCGGATCCGTCGCGCAGAACCTGGCGCTCGGCGACGAGAAGGCCCGTGGCCTGCTGCTTCTGCACGGAACCTCGGACATCGCGGACGACGCTTCGGCGCCCGACCTGCCCGTGCAGCTGCATGTCGCGGACCCGGACCCGTTCGAGTCGGACGACTGGCTGAACGCCTGGTACCTGCGGATGCGGCGGGCCGGCGCGGATGTGGAGATCTACCGCTATCCCGGGGCCGGGCACCTCTACACCGACCCGGATCTGCCGGACTACGACGTGCGGCCGCCCAGCAGACGTGGAAGGTCGCGGCCGGGTTCCTGGCGACGCTCTAGCGGTTTGGCGGGCACGGGCGGTTTGGCGGGCACGGGCGGGTGCGGCGTCCTGCCGGGGCGCTCGCCGGCGGACGGCACAGGTGCGTCCGGCCGGCCGCGCGGCCGCCCGCCCAGCGGCCGATGCGCCGATGGGGTGCCGTACGGCCGCGTGGGCGGCGCGCGGGGCCGGGAGCACTGCGTGCCCGGTGCGCGCCGCCCGGGAGGTTCCCGACGGCCCCCGGCCCGCTCGCGGCGTCAGGGCAGGGGGCCGGGTGGTCAGCCGGCGCGGTAGGCAGTCCAGTTGTCGGTCATCCGCGCGGTCTGGCCCGAGGTGAACTGGTACATGCAGTTGTCGTACGTGTAGTCCATGAAGTTGTGGACCGGGTCGACGCCGGTCTTGCTGGCGCAGGAGTCACGGCCGGTCGGGCACTGGTACGCGGCGCTCTTCTCGGCCGGGGTGTCGGTGACGTAGTCGCCGTTGCCGTTGCAGCCGCCCTGGAAGGTGTGGTAAAGCCCCATCCAGTGGCCGACCTCGTGGGTGGCGGTGTCGCCCTCGTTGTAGTTGGCGGCGCTGCCGCCCGGGAGCGAGCTGTCGAGGACGACGACGCCGTCCATCGTCGGGTTGGACCTGTACGAGCTCGGGAAGGTCGCCCAGCCGAGCAGGCCGCCGCTGAGGTTGGCGGTGTAGAAGTTGAGCGCGCCGGCGCGCCCTGGCGCAGGGCGGCCTTCATCTCCTTCTCGGCGGTCGAGCCGGACGCCAGGTTGTACCAGGAGGCGTTGTCCGTGTAGTCCGTACCGGCCAGCGTGAACTGGAAGTTGGAGTTGACGTTGCCGGTGCCCTGGCCGCCGAAGGCCGAGTTGAGGACCGCCATCTGGTTGTTGATGTCGGTCGCCGTGAGCTTGCCGGCGGCGCCGCTGTGCACGACGTGGAAGTACACCGGGATGGTGGTCACGGCGGTGGCGGAGAAGCCCCTGCCGGTGGCGCCCGACGTGCGCAGCTTGTCGAGTCTCTTGCGCAGGTCCGCGTCCATGGCCTTGGCCTTGGACGCGGTCACCTCGTTGGGCTCGTGGGCGTGCGGGTCGCCGGAGGGGCGCGCCTTGCGGGCGGTGCTCGTGTGGGGCTCCTCGACGCACTTCTCGGCGGCGGTCTTGGCGGGGGCCTTGGCGACGGCGGTCCCGGCGGGCGCGGAAAGGGTGGACAGGGCCAGGGTTCCGGCCATCACCGCCGTACCGATGAACCGCTTGCGCAGAAGGGGGGATATACGAGCAAGAGCACGCATGTTGACTCCTCGCGGGGGGTGGGCGGGGTGGGTTTCCCGCCGCTGCCCGGAGGTTATGTGTGCATGTCAGATCTTGATGAGGATCGATCAAGCCCAATCAATCCTCGGGTCAATTGGGGCAACAGGACGAAAGCTTTCGGCCTGGTCCAGACTTTGAGATGCGCGGGTAAGTCCTGGGGCTACCAAGGCGGGTGGTGTGTCCGCATTCGGACGGCGGATTTACACCACCCGCCTCCTGGCGTGATCTGCCCGTAACAGGCTGCGCGATGGCTGGAATTCGACGGTCAGCGGACCGGCTGGTTCACCCGCTCGACCTTCTGCGTTCCGCTGAGGGTGCGGTACGAGCGCGTCCACCGCGCCGTCGCGTCCTGCCGCCTCTTGTCGGAGACGACGTAGTAGTCCATCTGCGAGCGTTCGTCCGTGACGTCGAGGACGCCGTAGCCGTGGGAGTCCATGTCCAGCCACTTCACATGGCGGTTGGCGGCCCTGACCGCCGAGGCCGCGACCAGCGAGACGGTCTGCGGCGCGACGTGCAGGATGTCGTCGAGGTTGTCGGAGGAGACCGAGGTGACCACGAACTCGGTCGCCGCCGACCCCGACAGCGGGTACGTCGCCGCCTTGACCGGCACGTCGTTGGCCCACGCCATGTGGATGTCGCCGGTCAGGAAGACCGTGTTCCCGATCGCCCGGTCCCGGAGGTGGGCGATCAGCTCCTTGCGGTCGTCGGTGTAGCCGTCCCACTGGTCGACGTTGACCGCGAGCCCCTCCTCGGGCAGACCGAGGAGGCCGGCCAGCGGCGCGAGCAGATGGGCCGGTACGGAGCCGAAGGCCACCGGCGAGATCATCACCGACGTACCGACCAGCTTCCAGACGGCGTCGGAGGAGGCGAGCCCCGCCTTGAGCCAGTCCAGCTGGGCGCGGCCCGTCACCGTGCGCTCCGGGGCGTCCACCGCGCCGCTGCCGGTCTTCGCCTGCTGGGAGCGGAACGACCTCAGGTCGAGCAGGTGCAGATCGGCCAGCTTGCCGAAGCGCAGCCGGCGGTAGACGGTGCCCTCGGTGGAGGCGCGGACCGGCATCCACTCGAAGTACGCCTGCTTGGCGGCCGCCACGCGTGCGGCCCACTCGCCCTCCGCGCCCGGCGTGTGGTTCTCCGCACCGCCCGACCAGGCGTCGTTGGCGAACTCGTGGTCGTCCCAGATGGCTATGACCGGGTGCGCGGCGTGCAGGGCCTGGAGGTCGGCGTCGGTCTTGTAGTTGCCGTGGCGGGTGCGGTAGTCGGCGAGCGTGAGGATCTCGTGGGCCGGCTGGTGCTGCCGCACGGTGTACGGGGGCGCCGGGTAGCCGCCCGAGGCGTACTCGTAGAGGTAGTCGCCGAGATGGAGGACCGCGTCCAGGTCGGCGCGGGCGGCGAGATGCCGGTACGCCGCGAAGTAACCCGACTCCCAGTTGGCGCAGGAGACCACGCCGAAGCGCACGCCGGGCGCGGCGGTGTCGGCGGCGGGAGCGGTCCTGGTGCGGGCGGCGGGGGACACCGCGCCGCCCGCGGTGAAGCGGAAGTAATAGGCGGTGGCCGGGCGCAGGCCCCTTACGTCGACCTTGACGGTGTGGTCGGTCGCCGCCCCGGTGGTCGTCGTACCCCGGGCGACGGTCGCCGAGAACCCCTTGTCCTCGGCCACTTCCCAACGCACCACCACGTCGGGGCCCTTGCCGGAGCCCGGCGTGGCCTCAGGGACGGGGGTCACCCGGGTCCACAGCAGTACGCCGTCGGGCAACGGGTCACCGGAGGCGACTCCGTGGAGGAACGCGGGGCTCTGTACATCGGTGGCGTCGGCGGCGGCGGCCGAGGCACTCGTACCGGTGGCGACGGGGACGGCGACGGCGGTGGCGGCGGCGGCCCTGACGACCGTACGGCGGCTGGGAGATGAAACGAATCGACTGGTCACAGCCGTACATTACTGATCAGTACGACTCAAGGGCGGGCAAACGCAAGAACGTTCGCCCACCCTTGGGTGAAGTGCTGTGCGGCGACTACGCCTTGAGGGCCTTGTCGATCGCGGCCTTGAACTCCTCCGGCGCCATGGGCGTGCTCTGGCCGTCCGACCCGGTGACCTTCTTGCCGTCCATCTTGAGCGTCGGGGTGCCCTGCACACCGCTCTTGTCGAAGACGGCCGACATCTTCAGCGCCCAGGCGTCGAAGGTGCCGTCCTGCACGTTCCGCTGGAACTCCTTGTTGCCCTTGAGCGCGTCCACCTCGTCGGCCACCTTGATCAGGTAGTCGTCCTCGGCGAACTTGTCGTCCTGTTCCGCCGGGTGGTTCTTCTGGGAGTAGAGCGCCCCCTTGTACTCCAGGAACGCCTCGGGGCTGACGTCGAGCGCGGCGCCCAGCGCGCTCAGCGCGTTCTTCGAGCCCTCGCCGTTGTCGCTGTTGTCGAGGAAGGTGGCGCCGACGTACTTGAGCTTGTACTTGCCGGCGGCGACGTCCTTCTCAATCGTCTCGCCGTTCGCCTGCTCGAAGGTCGCGCAGATCGGGCAGCGCGCGTCCTCGTACAGCTCCAGGGTCTTCTTGGCGTCCTTCTTGCCGACGACGACGCTCGTGCCGTCCTTGCCCTCGGTGTTCGCGGGCGCGGTGACCTGCTTCTCGTTCTTGGCGGCCTCCCACTGGGAGGGCTTGTTCGCCTGCATGACGGCGTAACTGATGCCGCCGGCCACCGCGAGGACGCCGACGATCGAAAGGGCGACGATCACCTGACGGCGCGTCCTGTCCTTCTTGGCCTGGCGCTCGCGCTCGGCGCGCAGTCGCTCGCGGGCCGCCGCCTTGTTGGCCTGGTGGTTGCGTGCACTCATGGTCGTGTTCTCCGTAGGTGAAGAGGGGGAGGGGCTGCTGGGCTCAGGCGAAGACGCGTGCCGAGCGCGGCGGTCCCCTCCGCCCCACGGAGTGCGCGAACAGACGGCCGTGGAAGGCGGTACGGACCCGGTGGGCGGGCCGCACCGTGCGCCGTACGGACCGGTGGGCCGCGACGGTCACGGCGGCGACGATCAGCAGCGGCCGGAAGGCGAACGCGGCCAGGGTCCCCACCAGACCGGCGAGCGCCGCCTCGCCGCGCCGCAGCCAGGCCGCGGCGAGCAGCCCCACCGTGACGTGGGCGGCGAGCAGCAGCCAGGGGAGGGCCGGGCCGGGGGAGCCGAGGAGCGCGGCGGCGCGGCTCGCGGGAGCCCGAGGCCGCTGCGAGCGGGACACCCAGGCCGGTGCCGGCGCCTCCGCCGCACAGCTCGTCGAATCCGACGGAGCGCAGGGAGCCCGTCACCGGGCCGCCCGCCGGCCCGTAACAGAGGTGCTGACCGGTGGTGAAGACGGTGTCGGCGGCCAGCTCCAGCGGGACGAGCAGGCCGGCGATGGCGCCGAAGCCGCGCTCCCGGCCCGCCAGCGCGTACGCGACGGCGAACACGCCGGCCGCGATCCCGGCCACCGCGGTCAGCGGCAGCGGGACCCGGGAGAGCAATACATGGGACGCGACGGAGAGCGTGACGACGAGCGCGGTGAAAAGCGCCGCGCGCGCCGCCCTCAGCTGCGTCCCGGATACGTCCATGGAACGTGAGTTTGCCACGGCTTCTCGTAAGAGGTCCCTAAAGCCCGGCCGGCCTGCCGGTCAGAGGCCGGGGATCCGGCCGTTGCGGAACAGGTCGACGAAGATCTGGTGGTCGGCCCGGGCCCGCGCCCCGTAGGAGTGCGCGAAGTCCACGAGCAGGTCTCCGAAGTTCTCCTCGTCGCCCGCGATCGCCGCGTCGATCGCCCGCTCCGTGGAGAACGGCACCAGCGAGTGGCCGCTCTCGTCGTCCGCCGCCGCGTGCATCGTGGCGGTGGCCCTGCCGAGGTCGGCGACGACCGCGGCGATCTCGTCCAGGTCGTCGATGTCCGACCAGTCGAGGTCCACGGCGTACGGCGACACCTCCGCGACCAGCTGCCCCGCCCCGTCCAGCTCCGTCCAGCCCAGCCACGGGTCCGCGTGCGCCTGGAGGGCGCGCTGCGAGATCACCGTGCGGTGGCCCTCGTGCTGGAAGTAGTCGCGGACGGCGCCGTCGGTGATGTGCCGGGAGACCGCCGGGGTCTGCGCCTGCTTCATGTAGATCACGACGTCGTTCTCCAGCGCGTCGCTGTTGCCCTCGAGCAGGATGTTGTACGAGGGCAGGCCCGCCGACCCGATGCCGATGCCGCGCCGCCCGACGACGTCCTTCACGCGGTAGGAGTCGGGGCGGGTCAGGCTGGACTCGGGCAGCGTCTCCAGGTAGCCGTCGAAGGCCGCCAGGACCTTGTAGCGGGTGGCGGCGTCGAGGTCGATGGAGCCGCCGTCCGACGAGAAGCGGCGTTCGAAGTCACGGATCTCGGTCATCGAGTCGAGCAGCCCGAAGCGGGTCAGCGAGCGGGCGGAGCGCAGCGCGCCGAGCAGCGGGCCCTCGGCCGTGTCCAGCGTGAAGGGCGGCACCTCGTCGTTCTTGGCGCCGGTGGCCAGGGCGTGGATGCGCTCGCGGTAGGCGGCGGCGTACGTCCGCACCAGCTCGGTGATCTGCTCGTCGCCGAGGGCCTTGGTGTAGCCGATGAGCGCGACGGAGGCGACGAAGCGCTTGAGGTCCCAGGTGAAGGGGCCGACGTACGCCTCGTCGAAGTCGTTGACGTTGAAGATCAGACGGCCCTGGGAGTCCATGTACGTGCCGAAGTTCTCGGCGTGCAGATCGCCGTGGATCCACACCCGCCCGGTGCGCTCGTCCAGGTACGGCCCGCCGTGCTGCTCGCGCTCCAGGTCGGCGTAGAACAGGGACGCCGTGCCCCGGTAGAAGGCGAAGGCGGAGGCGGCCATCTTGCGGAACTTGACCCGGAAGGCGGCCGGGTCGGCGGCCAGAAGTCTGCCGAACGCGGTGTCGAAGACGGCGAGGATCTGCTCGCCGCGCTGAGCGGCGTCTGTCTGCTGGACCGACATCGCCGGTTGCCTCCTGGTGCATGACGTTCTTGACAAATAGGACAGGGCTTTCCCTGTGTCCAACGCCCGACCGTACTCGTGAGTGCCCGCTCGTTGTCAGTGGGCCGACGTAGACTTCCAAGCTGTCCCCCCGACCTGTCACCGACCGTTTTGCCGGAGGCCTCCGCCGTGACCAAGCCGCCCTTTACGCACCTCCACGTCCACACCCAGTACTCCCTGCTGGACGGTGCCGCGCGGCTCAAGGACATGTTCGAGGCGTGCAACGAGATGGGCATGTCGCACATCGCGATGACCGACCACGGCAACCTGCACGGGGCGTACGACTTCTTCCATTCGGCGAAGAAGGCGGGGGTGACGCCGATCATCGGCATCGAGGCGTACGTCGCCCCCGAGTCGCGGCGCAACAAACGGCGCATCCAGTGGGGCCAGCCGCACCAGAAGCGCGACGACGTGTCCGGTTCCGGTGGTTATACGCACAAGACGATCTGGGCGGCGAACAAGACCGGCCTGCACAACCTCTTCCGGCTGTCCTCCGATGCGTACAAGGAGGGCTGGCTGACGAAGTGGCCCCGCATGGACAAGGAGACCATCTCCCAGTGGTCGGAGGGCCTCATCGCCTCCACCGGGTGCCCCTCGGGCGAGGTGCAGACGCGGCTGCGGCTCGGGCAGTTCGACGAGGCGGTCCAGGCCGCCTCGGACTACAAGGACATCTTCGGCGAGGGCAAGTACTTCCTGGAGCTGATGGACCACGGCATCGAGATCGAGCGCCGGGTCCGTGACGGGCTGCTGGAGATCGGCAGGAAGCTGAACATCCCGCCGCTGGTCACCAACGACTCGCACTACACCTACGCCCACGAGGCGAGCGCGCACGACGCGCTGCTGTGCATCCAGACCGGCAAGAACCTCTCCGACCCGGACCGCTTCCGCTTCGACGGCACCGGCTACTACCTGAAGTCGACCGACGAGATGTACGCCGTCGACTCCTCCGACGCCTGGCAGGAAGGCTGCGCCAACACCCTCCTGGTCGCCCAGCAGATCGACACCGAGGGCTGGTTCCAGGAGCGGAACCTGATGCCCAAGTTCGACGTGCCCGAGGGCTACACCGAGGTGACGTGGTTCCGCGAGGAGACCATGCGCGGCATGGCCCGGCGCTACCCGAACGGCATCCCGGACGACCGGCTCAAGCAGGTCGAGTACGAGATGAAGATCATTATCGACATGGGCTTCCCGGCGTACTTCCTCGTGGTCGCCGACTTCATCATGTGGGCCAAGAACAACGGCATCGCGGTCGGTCCCGGGCGTGGCTCCGCGGCCGGTTCGATCGTCGCGTACGCCATGGGCATCACCGACCTCGACCCGATCGAGCACGGTCTGATCTTCGAGCGGTTCCTCAACCCCGAGCGCATCTCCATGCCCGACGTCGACATCGACTTCGACGAGCGCAGGCGCGGCGAGGTGATCAGGTACGTCACCGAGAAGTACGGCGCCGACAAGGTCGCCATGATCGGCACGTACGGAAAGATCAAGGCCAAGAACGCGATCAAGGACTCCGCGCGCGTCCTCGGCTACCCGTACGCGATGGGCGACCGGCTCACCAAGGCCATGCCCGCCGACGTCCTCGGCAAGGGCATCGACCTCAACGGCATCACCGACCCCAAGCACCCGCGCTACAGCGAGGCGGGCGAGATCCGGGGGATGTACGAGAACGAGCCGGACGTCAAGAAGGTCATCGACACCGCCAAGGGCGTCGAGGGCCTGGTCCGGCAGATGGGCGTGCACGCGGCCGGCGTGATCATGTCCAGCGAGACGATCACCGACCACGTGCCCGTCTGGGTGCGCCACACGGACGGCGTGACGATCACGCAGTGGGACTACCCGAGCTGCGAGTCGCTCGGCCTGCTGAAGATGGACTTCCTCGGCCTGCGCAACCTCACGATCATGGACGACGCCGTCAAGATGGTGAAGTCCAACAAGGGCATCGACCTGGAGCTGCTCTCCCTCCCGCTGGACGACCCCACGACGTACGAACTGCTCTGCCGCGGTGACACGCTCGGCGTCTTCCAGTTCGACGGCGGCCCCATGCGGTCCCTGCTGCGGCTGATGAAGCCCGACAACTTCGAGGACATTTCCGCCGTCTCGGCCCTGTACCGGCCGGGCCCGATGGGCATGAACTCGCACACGAACTACGCGCTGCGCAAGAACGGCCAGCAGGAGATCACGCCGATCCACCCGGAGCTGGAGGAGCCCCTCAAGGAGGTCCTCGGCGTCACCTACGGCCTGATCGTCTACCAGGAGCAGGTGCAGAAGGCCGCGCAGATCATCGCCGGCTACTCGCTCGGCGAAGCCGACATCCTGCGCCGCGTGATGGGCAAGAAGAAGCCCGACGAGCTCCAGAAGAACTTCGTGCTCTTCCAGGCGGGCGCGAAGAAGAAGGGGTACTCCGACGCGGCGATCCAGGCGCTGTGGGACGTGCTGGTCCCGTTCGCCGGATACGCGTTCAACAAGGCGCACTCCTCGGCGTACGGCCTGGTCACCTACTGGACGGCGTACCTCAAGGCGAACTACCCCGCCGAGTACATGGCGGCGCTGCTGACCTCGGTCAAGGACGACAAGGACAAGTCGGCCGTCTATCTGAACGAGTGCCGGCGCATGGGCATCAAGGTGCTGCCGCCCAACGTGAACGAGTCCCAGTCGAACTTCGCCGCGCAGGGCGACGACGTGATCCTCTTCGGCCTGACCGCGATCCGCAACGTCGGCCAGAACGTCGTGGACTCGATCATCAGGTGCCGCAAGGCGAAGGGGAAGTACACCTCCTTCCCGGACTTCCTCGACAAGGTCGAGGCGGTCGTCTGCAACAAGCGGACCGTCGAATCGCTCATCAAGGCCGGTGCCTTCGACGAGATGGGCCACACCCGCAAGGGCCTCGTCGCGCACCACGAGCCGATGATCGACAACGTGGTGCAGGTCAAGCGCAAGGAGGCCGAGGGCCAGTTCGACCTCTTCGGCGGCATGGGCGAGGAGGACAGCGACGAGCCGGGCTTCGGGCTCGACGTGGAGTTCTCCGACGTGGAGTGGGAGAAGTCGTACCTGCTGGCGCAGGAGCGCGAAATGCTCGGCCTGTACGTCTCCGACCACCCGCTCTTCGGACTGGAGCACGTCCTGTCGGACAAGGCCGACGCCTCGATCTCCCAGCTCACTGGCGGCGAGCACTCCGACGGCGCGATCGTCACCGTCGGCGGCATCATCTCCGGCCTCCAGCGCAAGATGACCAAGCAGGGCAACGCCTGGGCGATCGCGACCGTCGAGGACCTGGCCGGCTCCATCGAGTGCATGTTCTTCCCGGCGACGTACCAGCTCGTCTCGACCCAGCTGGTCGAGGACACCGTGGTCTTCGTCAAGGGCCGCCTCGACAAGCGCGAGGACGTTCCCCGGCTCGTCGCCATGGAGCTGATGGTCCCGGACGTGTCCTCGGCGGGGACGAACGCTCCCGTGGTCCTCACCATCCCGACGGTCAAGGTCACGCCGCCGATGGTGACCAAGCTCGGCGAGATCCTCAAGCACCACCGGGGCAACACGGAGGTCCGGATCAAGCTCCAGGGGGCCCGCAAGACGACGGTGCTGCGGCTCGACCGGCACCGGGTCCAGCCGGACCCGGCGCTCTTCGGCGATCTGAAGGTGCTGCTCGGGCCGTCCTGTCTGGCGGGATGACCGGCCGGAGCGGCAGAGGACCAAGAGCGCACGCAGACAGAAGCACACGCAGAAGGGGCGCCCCCGTCGTCACGGGGGCGCCCCTTCTGTCTCCGCGTGGCGTGCGTCAGTTGTGGCCGAAACGCCGCTGGTGCTTACGGGCAACATCAGCAGGGCTGCCCTGGGCGTGCGAATGCTGCTGGATGTGGGATTCGAAGGCGCTGTCCTTCGCCTGGTCGGTCCCGCGTATCACAGCGGACGCACGGTCCTGCGGGGAACCCTGCTTGCGGTTCTTGTTCTTGGCCATGGTGTTGCCTCCTGTGGGGGTTCTGGGGGCCAGGGCCGGGACCAGATTCACACAGGCCGACAAAACCCGCATTTTGGATCATTACTGTGCGTAATTGAGATCGGCGCGGAACAACTTCGTTATCCGCCACGCCGATGATCGAGTTCCCGCCGTTAACCCTCACGTAGTCGGGCAGACTCGAAGGAAGCCCGAAGCACTCCCGAAGCACCTTCCGATCCCGAGGTTCCCGAAAGAGGGTGGAACGCGTGGACCGCTGCGTCGTCCTGGTGGACGCCGGCTACCTGCTGGGCGCCGCCGCGAGCCTGCTCGCCGGAGAACCGGCCCGATCCCGCATCACGGTGGATCACACGGCCCTCATCCAGGGCCTGCGAGAACGTGCCGAAGCGGACACCCAGCAGCCGCTGCTCCGCATCTACTGGTTCGACGGCGCCCCCGACCGCGTACCGCAGCCCGAGCACCGGCGGCTGCGGGTCATGCCGCGCGTGACGGTCAGGCTCGGGGCGCTGACCCGCAGCGACGGGCGCTGGGCGCAGAAGGGCGTCGACGCGGCGATGCACGCGGAGCTGACCGAACTGGCCAGAAATCGCGCCTGCTCGGACATCGTGCTGGTGACCGGGGACGGTGATCTGCTACCGGGCCTGATGTCCGCCAAGGAACATGGTGTAGCGGTCCACCTGTGGGCGGTGCAGGCCGCCGACGGGGACTACAACCAGTCCGAGGACCTGGTCGCCGAGGCCGACGAACGGCGCGTGCTGGACCGGGTGTGGATCACCAAGGCCGTACGGGCCAAGGACCTCACCGGGATCTGCGCGCCGCCGCCGGTGCCGCGGCCGGAGATCGCCGCGATCCTGTCGGCCCCGCTGCCGGAGTCGGCGCTCGCCGCTTCGGCGGAGCGGGCGGCACAGGCACAGGCGCAGGCGCGGACCGAAGCCCCGGACGGAGAAACAGGGCCGGGTACGGGCACGGCCGTACGCAACGGGTCTTCGGCCGCGGGTCCCGCCTCCCCGTCGGCCCCCGCGTGCCCTTCCGCCGCGAACGGGTCCGGCGAGGCGCATCCGCCGCACGGCGCCAGGGTCGTGCCGACCCCGAAGGACCTCGCGAGCCTGCGCGGCCCCGGCGCGCAGGCGCCGCAGCATTCGGCCGGGACCGGGACGGCGAACGGGACGACGGCCGGCACCACCGGGGCGACCCTGCGCTGGTCGTCCGACAAGGGCTGGGCGGAGCGCCCCGGAGGCAGCCCTCTCGGTGAGCCGGCCGAGACCGCCTCACTGCCGACGCTGGCCCAGCTGACCAGCGCGGAACAGCGCTGGGCGGACCGCGAGGAGGACATCACCACGGTCGGCGGCGATCCCTTCGAGGTCGGACAGGTCTTCGCCCGGCGGTGGATGGAGCGGCTGCCGGATCCGGGCCACACCCAGAAGCTCTCGACGATGTACCCGAGGATCCCGCACCGCATCGACGGTGAGCTGCTGCGGTACGCGGCGCGGTTCGGGCTGCTGGCACACAAGGACGACCAGATCGACGAGCACGACCGGTACGCGATCAGGGCGGGCTTCTGGCGCGAGATCGACGTACGGGCCGCGGCCGAGCACGCGACGGCGGGGGAGTAGCGCGGCGGCGGGCAGGGGGAAGAAGGCCGTCCCCCGCGCCCGCTCCGCCGCCCCGGCGCCTGTGCTGGACCAAGAACCCCGTAGGCTCGTCCCTCGTGAGTACGGGCACAGCGCAGGCGGGACGCGGCACGGGAGTCGTGTGTGCCGTGCGGGATCTGGTCAAGACGTATCCCGCCGCCCGGGGCCGGCGCGGGACTCCCGCGACACCGGCCGTACGGGCCACGGACGGGATCTCCCTCGACGTACGGCGCGGCGAGATCTTCGGGCTGCTCGGGCCCAACGGCGCCGGTAAATCCACTCTCGTACGCCAGCTGACCGGTCTCATGCGGCCGGACTCCGGAAGCGTCGAGCTGCTGGGGCACGACCTCGTGCGCCACCCCGAGCGGGCCTCGCGGCTCGTCGGGTACCTCGGCCAGGAATCCACCGCGCTGGACGAACTGACCGTGTCCCTCGCCGCCGAGACGACCGGACGTCTGCGCGGGCTCACGGCGAAGGCCGCGCGGGCCGAGCGGGACGACGTGCTCGAAGAGCTCGGACTGGGCGGGATCGCCGGGCGTCCGCTCAAGAAACTGTCCGGCGGACAGCGGCGGCTCGCCTGCTTCGCCGCCGCGCTGGTGGGCGAGCGGCCCGTGCTCGTACTGGACGAACCGACCACCGGCATGGACCCCGTCGCGCGGCGCGCGGTGTGGGCGGCGGTCGACCGGCGGCGGGCGCAGAACGGCGCGACCGTCCTGCTCGTCACCCACAACGTGATCGAGGCCGAGACCGTCCTGGACCGTGTCGCGGTGCTGGAGCGCGGCCGGGTGATCGCGTGCGACACCCCCGCCGGGCTCAAGGCGCGCGTCGCCGGTGAGGTGCGGCTCGACCTCGTGTGGCGGGAGCGGGCGCCGCTGGACGTGCCCGAGTCGCGCGCTGCGCGAATCCGCGCAGGAGTCCGGGCGGCGCTGGGTGCTGCGGCTGGCTCCCGACGAGGCGCGGGCGGCCGTGGCCGCCGTGACCGGTGGCGAGGCCTTCGCCGCGCTCGACGACTTCACGCTGGCGACGCCGAGCCTCGAAGACGTTTACCTGGCACTCGGCGGATGTACGAAAGGGCTGGTCAAGGCGTGAGTGTCGTGCCCGCGGAGACCCGTTCCGCGCAGACGCGGATCAAAGTGGCGAAAGAAGCGGGAGGAGCGGCCGTCGGCATGACCGGCCGGGGGCCCGCGCCGCTCGCGCCCCGCGCCCGGCTGCTGCCGTCGCTCGCCGCCGTCTACCGGGCGCAGCTGTCCCGGGCGCGGGTGGCGCGCATCCCGCTGCTGTTCGTGGCGACGTTCCAGTCCGTCGGGATCATGGTTTTGATGCGCGGGGTCGTCGACGGGGGCGGCGAGGCACGGGCGGTCGTCGCCGGGTCGAGCGTGCTCGTGGTCGCCTTTGTCGCACTGAACCTGCTCGCCCAGTACTTCGGGCAGCTGCGGGCGAGCGGCGGCCTCGACCACTACGCCACGCTGCCGGTGCCGCCCGCCGCGGTGGTGCTGGGTACGGCTGCCGCGTACGCCTCCTTCACCGTGCCCGGCACGTTCGTCACGGCCGTCGTCGGCTGCACGCTCTTCCAGCTGCCGCTCTCGCATCTGTGGGTCCTGGCCGCGGTGATTCCGCTGGCGGGGGCCGCGCTCGCCGGGCTGGGCGCGGCGCTGGGGCTGCTCGCGCCGCGGCAGGAACTCGCGACGCTGCTCGGACAGCTGGGCATGTCCGCGGCCCTGCTGCTGGGCGTGCTGCCCGCGGACCGGCTGCCCGCGCCGATTTCGTACGCCCGGGACCTGCTGCCCTCGACGTACGGCGTCGAGGCTTTCGCGCGGACCTTCGACGCGCATCCCGACTGGCCCGCCGTGGCGCTCGATCTGGCGGTGTGCGCGGCCGTCGGGGTCGTCTCGCTGGCGGTCGCCACCTGGGCGTACCGGCGGGCAGCGGTCCGTTAGACGACCGGCAGCGGTCCGATGAGGCGTGGACCCGGGGCGCCTGGCACGATGGCAGGGTGACCGCTCCTCTGACGCCGCCTCACCGGCAGCCGCCGAACGATCCCTGGCAGAAGTCCGACGCCCAGGCCGCCGCTCGACTTCCGTCCTGGCCCCACCACGGCCACGGCCCCGATGCCGTGACCGCCACGGAGGCGGACGGGGACGGCGGCGGGGGCGGCGAGCAGGACGTCAGTCTGTCCGCGGAGGTGGCCAGGGCCTTCGCGGTGGTCCTGGCGCTGACGGTCCTGGGCGTCGCGCTGGGGCTGCTGTGGCTGTGGCTGGCGCCGCGCGTGCCGCTCGTCTCCACCGACAAGGCCGTCTTCCTCAAGGACACCGAGAGCGAGGAAGCGGTGGGCGCGGACGGCACGTTCGTACTGCTGGCGCTCGCGTTCGGCGCGGTCAGCGCGGCCCTGGTCTTCTGGTTCAACCGGCGCGGCGGCATCCAGCTGGTGGTGGGGCTGGCGCTGGGCGGGCTGCTCGGCTCCCTGCTGGCGTGGGGCGTCGGCGTCTGGTTCGGGCCGACGGACGACGTGGTCGCGCGGGCGCGGGAGGTCGGGCAGGGCGTCGCGTTCGACGCGCCGCTCAAGCTCGGGGCGAAGGGCGCGCTGCTGGCGTGGCCCATGGCCGCGATGCTCGTCCACCTGGCGCTGACGGCGCTCTTCGGGCCGCGGGACCCGGAACCGGAGTGGGGGACGGCGTACGGGGATCCGGGGCCCGTACCGGATCCGGGTCCGGGCGTACCGGGTCCGGACGTACCCGGCCCGGGTCCCGACGTACCCGGTCCGGTCCGGACGCCGGGGACGGCGCGCGCACCTGAAGCCGCCGTCGGCGCCGGTACGGGACCGGCGGACCCGCCATGCGCCCGCCGACCGGCCGGGTTACGCGCGGCCGATCGGGGCGATCACCGCGTCCGTCAGCGCCGCCAGGTCCGCCGGGGACAGTTCGACCTCCAGGCCGCGGCGGCCCGCCGAGACGCACACCGTCTCGTACGACGAGGCCGAGGCGTCCAGGACCGTACGGAGCCTCTTGCGCTGCCCCAGCGGGGAGATGCCGCCGCGGACGTACCCCGTGGTGCGTTCCGCGGCCGCCGGATCCGCCATCGCCGCGCGCTTTCCGCCGACCGCCGCCGCCAGTGCCTTGAGGTCGAGGGAGCCCGCCACCGGGACGACCGCCACCGTCAAGGTGCCGTCGATGTCGGCCACCAGGGTCTTGAAGACGCGGTCCGGAGAAACACCCATCGCCTGCGCCGCCTCCTCGCCGTACGAGGGGGCCGCGGGGTCGTGCTCGTACGCGTGGAGGGTGTACGCCGTGCCCGCAGCCACCAGGGCGACCGTCGCGGGCGTGCCTGCGGACTGCTGCTTCTTCTTGGCCACTGCGGCTCTGCCTCCGGATCAGTTGGGGCTGGTGGGTTTCCTGGTCAGTTCGGTGGCCGGCAGCGAGGGCAGGTGCCGGATCACCGCCGTCTCGGCGCGCAGGAGTTTCAGTTCTTCACGCAGCCGGGTCGCGGTGTCGGGAGCCTGCAGCAGGCGCTGCCTCGCCGGGACGTCCAGCACCGTCGCGGCGGCGACCAGGTACGAGACGACGGACGGCTCGTCCGGCAGCTCCGCGCCGGTGGCCAGTGAGCGCTCGCGCGCGCCCGCCAGCCGCTTCTGGTAGCTGCGGAACGCCCGCAGCACACCCTCGGCCAGCGCGCCCGCGTCGTCGCCCTGCTCCTCGGGCAGTTCCTCCACCTCGGCGGTGAGGTACGGGCAGCTCGCCGTCGACGGAGAGGAGCCGGACGCGGGTCGTCCCGGTGGCCAGCACCTCGTAACCGCCGTTCTCGAGCTCGCGGATCGTCGCCGCGTCCGCGATGTAGCCCACCTGGTGGAACGCCTGGATCGGGTCCGGGCCGAAGCCCACGGCGGGGCCCCGCTCGGCCATGGCCGTGGCGTCCGGCATGCCGGGGGCGGTGGCGGCGACCTCACGGCCGTCGCGGATGGCCACGACCACGAAGCGGCGCGGCTCCTCCTCGGAGGGGGAGGAGGACGAGGCGGACGCGTCGGAGGGGTCCGCCGGGCCGCCGGAGTCCGCGCCCTTCGACAGGTCGCGCATCATGGCGCGATAACGCTCCTCGAAGACGTTCAGCGGCAGTACGAGGCCGGGGAAGAGTACCGAGTTCAGCGGGAAGAGGGGCAGGCGAGCGGTGGTCACAGCGGCTAAGCGTAATGGCCGTCGGGCCTGATCCGGCGGGCCGTCCTGCGCAGAGGCCGCAAAGGCATCGTCGAGGCCGCCCGGATCCTCGCGGCGTCGCGCAGTTCCAGGAACTCGCCCAGCACGTCGTCGCTCAGGTGCGCCCAGGGGAACGAGGTCGCGTACGGCCCGATCAGCCGGAACTGTTCGAGAGTCTCGGCCCACCGCCCCCGGGCGGCCAGGACGTACACCAGCAGGTTGCGGACCTCGGCCGGCCACGGGTCGCCCGCCGCGTACTCGGCGGACAGGGCGATCGCCAGGTCGCCGCCGCGTCGACGCGCTCGTACGGATCGCCGCGGCCGGGCGGGCCGCGTCGGCACCGCTCAGCAGGTGCGCGAAGGCCGCGCGTACGGGCAGCGCCTGCACCAGCGATCCCGGCAGGGCGTCTTCGGCGGCCTGCTCGGCGAAGTCGAAGCACTCGCGGTGCGAGCCGTGCCACCTGCCTCGGAGAGGTACTGGAGCGCGGAGACGTGGCACCCGTAGTGGTGCGCGGAGCGGTTCACCGCCTGGGCCCACAGTTCCTCGAAGGCGGTGTGCGCGGCGCGGGTGCCGCGCGCATGGTCGAGGGCGATGCGCCACGGCACCGGATCGCGCGGGGCGGCGTCGGCCGCCGCCTCGATCAGCGGGGCCGCGTCGCGCAGCCGCTCGGCGCGGGCCGGCGAATCCCAGAGTCTGCGCACCGACAGCTCGGCCTTGACGAGCAGGGCGTCGGGGTGGTGCGGGGCGGCGGCCAGCCAGCTGTCGAGCCAGTCCTGGCGGCTGAGCGCGAAAGTGGCGAGGCGGACCGTGTACCGGTCACGGTTCTCCCACTCGGCACCCTCGCGGGTGGCGGCGAGGAGAGCGGCAGCGGGGCCGTGGTCGCCGAGGGCCGCGGCGACCAGGGCCGGGCCCAGTCGCTCGTCGGGAACGTCGAGCAGCACCTGGTCGTCGCCCGGCAGGCCGGCGCCGAGCTCCGGGGCATGGCGGACCATGCGCGCGGTGCTGGTCAGAGCGCGAAGGAATGACATGGTGGGAACCATTGAAAACCGCAGGTCGGAGCCGCGCCAGAGGGTTCTGTGAAGCTTTCGCATCGACCGGAAAGGTTGTGCGGCGACAGGTCAAGGCACGGCAAAGAAGCGGGTGGGGGCGGGTGGAGTTCACCGCCCACC
>RHMC01000039.1 GCA_003719395.1 Streptomyces altiplanensis | reverse complement strand
CCACCTCCACGCCCGCCCCGACGACCGACGCGACGCGCCGGGTGCCCTCGCCGGTGGACCCGACGCCCGTGGATCCGGCGCCCGCGGACCCCACGCCGAGCACCTCCCGCGAGCCCCGCCAGCCGAGCGCCTCCCCGTCGCGTACGCCCGATGCCGGCGCGCCCGCCGCCGGTGAGCAGGACGGGCCGCTGTGGTCGGACGGCTCCGTGGACCCGCACAGCAACGACTTCTGGGCGCAGAGCAACGTCACCCTCAAGACACGCGAGGAACTGACTGCGCTGACCGTCGAGTTGCGAATCGCCCAGACCGGCGGGGTCACCTCCACCGGTGCCTGGCGGTCGCTGCCCGAGGCCGACTTCACACTGACGATCGCCGAGAAGGACGGCTTCCTCGTCCACACCTGGGTGCTCAAGCAGGGCCGTACGGTCCAGGCCGGCCAGTGGGTGTTCGCCGGGCAGTACAACCACGCCCGCGGCGGCCGGGATGCCCGGGAGGACCGCTACGCGGCCACCGCCCGGACCCGGAGCGAACAGCTCGTCGTGTCGGGCGACTTCCCCCGGCCACGACGACTGATTCCAAGAACGCGGCAACCTTTTCCCCGCCCGCGGCGACTGGAAGGCGCAAGATCTTCCCTCACGCAAGGAATGGGCATGACTGCACGAGCTGAACAGCGCGTCCGCCACCGTCGCCGGGTCACCACGCGCCGGGCGGTGATCAGCGGAGCCGCCGCCCTCGGGCTGACCGGTGCGGCGATCGTCACCACGACCATGCTGTCCCCCGCCGGGGCCGCCGCGTCCTGGCCCTCGGACACCGGCAGCAAGCCGGTGCCGAAGACCATCCCGGTCTCCGGTGAGTACGACGGCGGGATGAAGAAGTTCTACGGCACCGGCGCCCTGGGCGGCAGCGGCCAGGACGAGGGCCAGTCCCCCCTCTTCGAACTGGCCGACGGCGCCGTCCTGAAGAACGTCATCATCGGCACGCCCGCCGCCGACGGCGTCCACTGCAAGGGCAGCTGCACGCTGCAGAACGTGTGGTGGCTGGACGTCGGCGAGGACGCCGCCACCTTCAAGGGCAAGTCGGCTTCCGCGACGTACAAGGTCATCGGCGGCGGGGCGAAGAAGGCCGACGACAAGGTCCTCCAGTTCAACGGGGCCGGCAAGCTCACCGTGACCGGCTTCCAGGTCGAGGGCTTCGGCAAGCTCGTCCGCTCGTGCGGCAACTGCAAGACGCAGCACAAGCGCACGATCGTGCTGAGCGACATCGACGTGACCGCGCCGGGCAAGTCGATCGTCGGCGTCAACCAGAACTACGGCGACACCGCGACGCTCTCGAAGATCCGGATCCACGGTGACGCGAAGAAGAAGATCAAGACCTGCGTGCGCTTCAAGGGCAACAACACCGGCAAGGAGCCGACCCAGCTGGGCAGCGGCCCCGACGGCACCACGTGCCGCTTCTCGGCGTCGGACATCACGTACAACTGAGCCGTACCACTACTGACTGACGTACGTCGGCGCCGTCGCCACCACGCGGCGCGCGACGCCTGGACCGTCACCCGTCACCCGGACTCGCGCCCGGTCGCCGCGCCGCGCGGCGCGGCGCAGCGCGGAGAGCCACCGCACCCACCGGACGGACAGGGGCGGCCTGAGCCACCCGGCCGATGCCGGCGGCGGCCACGCGGCGGTACGGAACCCGGTACGGAACACCACGCCTACGCCCACCACACCGCTCCCCCGCGCTCCCCCGCCCCGGCACCGCGCCGCAACGGCTGGGCGTCGGCGGGGACGATGCTCGCGCGGCGTGCTGCTGCTGGTGGAAGGCGTGCCCGGGATGCTGCAGGGCATCGCGGGCATCGCGGGCATCGCCGAGGACGACGGGTACGGGGAGGGCGAGAAGCCGTTGTTCTCGGCCTTCCTTGTCGACCTCGACAGCCCCGGCTGCCGCGTCGAGGACGGCGCGACCCCGATGTCCGGCGAGCACATCGAGAGCGACGTCGTCCTGGACGACTGCTACGTCCCCGCCACCAACCTGCTCGGCGAGGAGGGCAAGGGCATGCGCATCGCGCTTGGCAGGGTGACCACCAACCGCCTCCTGCACTGCCCCACCGTCTTGGGTGCCACCCGCCGGGCCATCGCGCTGACTCTGGACCGGACCCGGACCCGGAAGGTCGCCGGCGGGCAGCCCCTGCTGATGATGCAGGCGATCCAGCACAAGGTCGCCGACATGACCACCGACTTCTACGCCGCGCGCTCCATGACCTACGCCGCCCTCGCCGCCCTGGACGAAGGCCGTGAGGTCCACGCCGAGGCGTTCATGTGCAAGCTGTTCGTCGCCGAGTCCGCCTTCCGCATCCTCGACGAGGCCGTGCAGATCCACGGCAAGGAGGGCCTCACCCAGAGCAATGAGATCGAGTACCTCTTCCGCAAGATCCGCATGTTCCGCGTCCTCACCGGCACCTCCGAGATCCAGCGCAATGCCATCGCCAGACTCCTGGCCTTCAACCACTGACCCGGAAAGCGCCCCGCCCGCCCCCGAAAGGCACACCGGCATGACCTCCACACCCCCGGCCGCGCCTCCGCGTTGGTCCGCCCTCACCGGCAAGCGCGTCCTCGACCTCTCCCGGTTCCTGTCCGGCCCGTACGCCACCTCGGTGCTCGCCCGCTTCGGCGCGGACGTCATCAAGATCGAGGACCCTGCCGGCGGCGACCCGCTCCGCTTCGTGCCGCCCCTGTTCGACACGCTCAACCGCAACAAGCGCTCCGTCGCGCTCGACCTGCGCACCGACGACGGCCGCGACACCTTCCGCCGCCCCGCCCCCGCCCTGGGCGAACACACCCAGGACCTCCTCGACGAGCTCGAAGCGCCCCACTGAGCCTCCGGGTCATTCGGCGGGCGAGCCAGGCAGGCACCGAGGCCGCGCCATACGACTCCGGCCACCGACCAGCGTTGTAGCTGCGGCGGATCGACGAGAGGGTTCCCCATCGGCACATGCGCGCGCGTGTGGGCATGGCCTCGCCGGTGCAGGTCGTTCCCGGCCCGCACGTCCGGGCGTAGAGGTCGAGAGGCACCAGGGGCCACCCCGAATCGTTCAGCTCGCTGTTCGGACCTGCGAGCGCAGGGGGAGCGGGCTTGGCCGCTGGTGCTGTCGGGCGCGCTGCTGGCGTGCGTTACGCGCAAAGTGGGCGTTATGTGCGCAGTGCTGACGCATCCGGTGGTGAGACAGCACCCGCCCCCCTGAACTGCACACTGGGTTGATACCCAGCTCAGGCAGGCCCCGTCACAGGATCAGCGCCAGACCCCGTTCTGGCGTACATGGTCGGGCACTTTCACACGTACGCCGACACACGTGAACGATCACGCCGCCCACCGGGCCTGTGCCTGCGATGCCCGCCAATGCCGGAGGGCACGCTCATCTCACGCCGCGGTCGTCGGACTGGATCGGGCGGCGCGGCGGTGTTCGGCGTTGATGCGCTGGGCCTCCTCGAGCTGGTCTTCGAGGATGACGATCCGGCACGCGGCCTCGATGGGTGTGCCCTGGTCGACGAGTTCCCGGGCGCGGGCGGCGATGCGCAGCTGGTAGCGGGAGTAGCGGCGGTGGCCGCCTGCCGAACGGAGCGGGGTGATCAGGCGCGCCTCGCCGATGGCGCGGAGGAAGTTGGGGGTGGTGCCGAGCATCTCGGCAGCTCGACCCATGGTGTAGGCGGGATAGTCGTCGTCGTCGAGACGGCCGAAAGAATCGTCTGCGGTCATTGCACCTCTCTGTGGAACGCGTGGAGGGGCCCTGGTGCCGTACTGGCACCAGGGCCCCGAAGGAACTGCTACACCATCTGCCGGCCCTCATGCTGCGCCGGCCTTCTGTATCCGCAGACCCGACCGAGATGCTGTCGAGGGTGCGGGGATCGCGGTTGCTTGACCGGAGACCACCTCACTATCGATGTCCTGCGGTACCCGGGCTCAAGGCTTCCGCCCGGGCGATCCTGATGGCGCCTGGCTCCTCCGTTCTTCCCTCTGAACCAATCACTTACCTACTGCTTGCACTGCTGTTACTGCGAACTACTGGTGGCCTCGCACAGCGCCACTCTTCGGCAGCCAGCCCCGTCGCCCATCCTGCATCTGCTCTGGCTTGGAACCCCACTGCCGAACCTCCCGGTGCGCGCGCCCGCAGCCGACGCCTTCACCGAGGTACTGCTCACCACACTGCTGGGTACCGCGAACTGCATTTACTTCGGGTACTGCCACTGCTGTAACTGCGGTACTGCTGATGGCGACCCCTGATCACTGCGGGTCCCCCGGTCCGGTCACCAGTCCCGTCGCCGTCCTGCAACAACCCTGGCTTCGAAACTCCGTCACCGCACCGTCCTGCACACTGCAACTACGGGTACTGCTGCCCGGCAGTTCATCTCTGCCGGGCCTTGCTCGATCTCGGCTACGAGAGAAACCATAACCACACCACGACCCAATGTCTACTCCGGCGAGGACAGATTTCCGCACGCTCGAAGATGAGGTAACCCGCCTCGACCGGTCCCGGATGGTCGAAGCGGCCCCGAAGCTCAGGTTCGGCGGTCGGAGTGGCCCGCAGCCGCGCAGCCTGTTGGACTTCTTGTGACGCCGCCGACTGCGCCGCGGCAACCGGCGGCACGCTTCCTCGGCCCACGGTCACTCTCTCGTGCCCGCCCGATCGCCCGGTCCGCAGCGCCGCCTCGGATGGGCCGCCTGCTCGAACCGAGCGCGGGCCCCGACCCGATCAGGCCGTGGGCCGGCACCGTTGACTCGGGCGTGACGCGGTGTCGGCAGCGTGGCGCCATACGTCCACTGTGGCCGTCAGTATTCCGGCTGTGAGTATGGGTGTGCCGGGTTGGCGGGTGGAGGGGCGGGGCACAAAGGTCGGGTAGGCAGAGGCCGGGCATGGACGATCCAGAGACCAGGGTGACCCTGATGAACATGATGGCCGTCAACGCCACAACCGTCCGTTCCACGACAGCCGTTGCCGACGCACGCGATACGGCACGGGCCTTCCTCGAATGCCTGCGGCAGCCGGCCACGGCCCCTGACGCCGCGGACACCGTGGTCTTGGTCGTGTCCGAGCTCGTCACCAACGCCCTGCGCCACGGCGGGGGCAGCTGCACACTGGAACTGACTGCGCACCCCGACACCGTTGAGGTGGCCGTCCACGACCCCGGTCGGCATGCGCCGCGCATGCGCACCCCTGACCTGAACGGCGGCACCGGGGGCTTCGGCTGGCCCATGGTCAACCGCCTCGCCCGCGGCACCGCGGTCACTCGCCGGGCCTCCGGCGGCAAGACCGTTAGCGCCCGTCTTGCCTGGTAGCGCCCCGCTCAAGCAGCCGGATGGCCGGTGAATACAATGTGCTTCATGTCGAAGCCTGACGAGCTGCTCGTTGCCGTCGCCGCCCTGGTGGAGTCCGGGCAGAGCAATCAGATGTCCCTGACCGTGGTCACCGGTGGCACTGTCATCACCGGTCGACTGGCTCCCGAAGCAGTGTGGCGTCAGCGTGTGTCGGAGGTCCTGACGGATTCCGTCAGCCTGGGAGAGTTCTCCGCCATCTTCGACACCCCGGCGAAAAAGGACGGACCGCCCACGCATCTGCACTTCCACGTCGCCCGGATCCTGCAGGGCACGGTGGGGATCCCGGAAACGGGCGGGATGTACCGCGTCGCGATCGAGGACATCAACGCCTGGACCATGGGCGACTTCAGCTACTCCGACCACTGAGCAAGAGCGACGGGACCCGTTGCAAGCAGTGTGGGACCGCCCGGCGCGCGCGGTCGTCCCACACTGCTGTTCGATGCCGGCGTGTAACTGTTCCCTCGGTCAGACGGATACGGGGGTGCCGAGCGTCGCGGAAGCTCGCTGGAGCTAGCTGAGGATGCGTACGGGTGCGGCCTTGGGAAGAGTGCGGCACGTGAAGCCGAGCTGAGTCATGGCCCTGAGGACTTCGGCAGCGCTGAAGTCACGGCGGTCCTGTCGGGTGATGACCTGGCCGACTTGCTTGACGGGGTAGTGGCGGCGGCCGACGATTACCGATTCGCCGGTGCCCGGTTCGGGCTTGATGCCCTTCATCGACTCCAGAACGCCGCTCTTGGTGAGCTCGAAGGGGAAGTGGGCGATGACGCAGCGCATGTGGCCTCACGGGGAGAAGGGGAGAATGGTCCGACCAGGGTGAGGCGGCTCAGCGGGAGAGGGCGAGGACGCCCAGGGCGCTGCCTTGCTCGTCGACCACCGGCACAACACCGAGCCGGAGGACGCGCATCGCGTGCTCGGCTTCGGCCGCAGTGGTCACAGGTGAGGTGAAGGCCCCGTGGTCGCCGAGGATGTCGCGCAGGCGGACGCGGTCCGTGTAAGCGGAGCTGTCGCGGGCGGCGGTGAGTTCGGTCCGGGTGACCAGGCCGGTGCACTGGCCGTCCTGGTCGCAGACGACCAGCCGACCCGTGCGGGCGGCGGCCATGACGGACAGCGCCACCTCGACGCTCATGTCGTCACAGACCTGCGGTCCGGCCGCGTCCATGACCTCAACCACTGGCCTGTGCGTGAGGGTGGCACTCGCCGGGCGGGGCTGCATCTGAACCAACGTCACAAGGTGCCTCCTGCAGAGATGGGTCAGCTTCCTGATCACAAAGGTTTAGGCCGCAGAGTCGAACACGGACTGGCCCACAGGCGCGCGCCGGGCTGCCGAGGAAGGGCGGCGCCGGCCTCGGGAGGAGGCGCTGCGCTTGGGGCGTTCGACCACCGGTGCGGTGATGACGACCGGGATGCCGGACGGGGCCTGGGCGCCGGTGATCCGGCTCAGGGCCTCGTCGCCCGAGCGGATCTGGGTGGTCTGCGGCCGAATCCCGGCATCCGTCATGAGACGGACCATGTCTCGGCGCTGATTCGGCGTGACAAGGGTGACGACGCTGCCGGACTCGCCGGCGCGGGCGGTTCGGCACCGCGGTGGAGGTAGTCCTTGTGGTCGGTCGGCGGGTCGACGTTGACCACGAGGTCGAGGTTGTCGACGTGGATGCCACGCGCCGCGACATTGGTCGCTACCAGCACGCTGACGTGCCCCGTCTTGAACTGTGCCAGCGTGCGAGTGCGCTGCGGCTGCGACTTGCCGCCATGCAGCGCGGCGGCCCGTACCCCGCTGTTGAGCAGGTCCTGGGTCAGCCGGTCGACGGCGTGCTTGGTGTCCAGGAACATGATCACGCGGCCGTCGCGGGCGGCGATCTCCGTGGTGGCGGCGTGCTTGTCGGCACCGTGGACGTGCAGGACGTGGTGCTCCATCGTCGTGACCGCACCGGCCGACGGGTCGACCGAATGCACGACGGGGTCGGTCAGATAGCGGCGCACCAGCAGGTCGACGTTACGGTCCAAGGTGGCGGAGAACAGCATCCGCTGCCCCTCCGGACGCACCTGGTCGAGCAGCGCGGTGACCTGCGGCATGAAACCCATGTCAGCCATCTGGTCGGCCTCGTCCAGCACCGTGATGCATACCTGGTTCAGCCGGCAGTCGCCACGATCGATGAGGTCCTTGAGCCGGCCCGGGGTCGCCACGACGACCTCGGACCCACTTCGCAGCGCACCGGCCTGCCTGCCGATCGACATCCCGCCCACCACTGTGGCCATCCGCAACTTGACGGAGCGGGCGTACGGAGTGAGCGCGTCGGTCACCTGCTGCGCCAGCTCACGCGTCGGTACGAGGATCAGCCCCAGCGGCTGGCGGGGCTCAGCACGCTGTCCGGCAGTGCGGGCGAGCAGGGCGAGGCCGAAGGCGAGGGTCTTGCCGGAGCCAGTGCGTCCGCGGCCCAGGACGTCACGGCCCGCGAGGGAGTTCGGCAGCGTCGCGCCCTGGATCGGGAACGGTACGGTCACACCCTGCCTGCCGAGTTCGGCCAGCAGCTGCTCGGGCATGCCGAGATCGGCGAACCCTTCGACGGCAGGCAGTGCGGGGGTGATCGTCCTGGGGAGCGCGAACTCACCCTGCACTGCTCCGGACCGGCGGCCGTAACCGCCGGAACGGGCCGGCCCGCCGGAACGGCGCGGTGCCGACGAGCCGAAACGGCTGCCGTCCGTTCGGGACTCGGCACTGCCGTTACGGGTACGGGCGGAGCGGTCGTTCGTGCGTGTGCGGTTCATGCGGAACCTTCCTCGATACGGCACATATCAAGGAATTCCCGCAGCGATGAGCAGCACAGAGAATTACAAGTATGGACCGACGGTAAAAGAAAGCAGATCCGACCGGCGGAAACACCCGCCGGGCAAAGGTGCTGAAATTAATGACGCGATGGGCACGTAATACCCGGGCGTCGACTGCGTTGCAGCTCTTCAGGATGCGCCTGCATCCCGGAAAGAGGAGTTACGCGTGGTAAGACTGCGGATTCCTCCGAGTCGTCCCGCAGGTGAAACCACTGCGGGGAATGCGTGCAGCTGGGGCCCGCACCCCGAAGGATGCGGGCCCCAGCTGCACCGTGCGCGTCAGCGTCAGGCCGGAACGATGTTCTCGGCCGTCGGGCCCTTCTGGCCCTGCGCGATGTCGAAGTTCACCTTCTGGCCCTCGAGCAACTCACGGAAGCCCTGAGCGGCGATGTTCGAGTAGTGGGCGAACACGTCAGCGCCGCCACCGTCCTGCTCGATGAAGCCGAAGCCCTTTTCCGCGTTGAACCACTTCACGGTACCAGCAGCCATGTCATATCTCCTTTGGGGCAGTACATCGGAATCCACACTGCGTGGACGCCGTGTCGCCGCGATGATTACCCCGCCCGGAAAATGACCGGAAATACAAAAGCGCTCCCGTCGGCAGGAGCCGACTGGGGGCACTTGAAGTTTTGGGAACCACAACTGCAACTGAGATCGACAGTAGCACGCCGCAACGGCCTGCGTACGTCAAATAATTCCACTCCGCCCATTGAGGCAAAAACTCTCACTGCACGGTCCGTAAAATTCTCACCTCACGGGCACAGATATAATTTCACCCGGGTTGCAACCTCCCGGAAAGAGCGGTGTCGTCGGCTGCAGTCAGGGCCGCCGGCGCGCCAACGCACGCGGCATCTGCGAGATCGTCTGCCAAATGGCGTCTGGCAGCTCGCAACGGCGCCTGGGGCCGGATCCCGCGGTACGACTGCTCCCCCCGCGAAGCCGGGTGGGACAGGTGGCTTGATGGCGATCGGTCTGGCCAAGGCCAGCACCGTGGTGATCGATCAATAGACCGCTGCTCCACCAATCCGAGGGACGGGTCACCGCCGTGCCACCCGCCCGAGGAGGGGCACCATGACCACCAGCCCGCGCACCGCAAACGGTGCGACTCTGCAGCGGAAAGCCGCCCTCCAACCGAGATGCCGAGGGGCGGCCTTCCATTGCTGATCGTGCGTCAGCTCATGCGTCAAGCGTGCGTCCGCTTCGGCGTCGGGGTCAGGACGGGTCGCCGTACTGGAGGCCCCGTCCGTTGGTGCCGACGTACACGCGGCCGAAGGTGTCGGGGTCGCCGGTGATGACGCCGACGCCGCCGATGCCGCCCCACTGGTGGACGTCGTCGTTGACGCGGAGCCAGGTGGCGCCCTTGTCGATGGAGCGGAAGACCCCGGTGACGTCCTTGACGGTGCCGATCAGGTACAGGGCCTGGTAGGAGGCGCCCGGTGCGGCCTTGCCGAAGCCGAGAGCGGAGGCGGACTTCACCGTGGTGAGCCGGGTGAAGGTGCGGCCGCCGTCGGTGAAGTGCAGCAGCCCTTGTCCACCGCCGGCGACCCACAAGTCCCCCGCGACGCCGGGAACGGCGGTGAGACGGCCGGAGGGCAGGTTGCCGGCGCGGGCGGTGAAGGTCGCGCCCCCGTCCGTGCTGGCGTAGAGCGTGCCGCCGGCGAGCGAGTAGAAGGTCTTGGCCGAGGAGCGGTCGGCGACGACCACGGCGTCGGCGCCCAGGCCGCGGACCTTGGTCCAGCTCGCTCCCTTGTCCGTCGAGCGGTACGGGGCCTGGCCGGCCTCGGTCCAGACGATGGCGGAGCCGTCCGCCGCGAGCGCGACATGCCCGTCCTGGGCGCCGGCCACCGGCTCTGACGTGAAGCCCTTCCAGCTGATGCCGCCGTCGGTGGAGCAGGCGCCGTCCTGTGCGCCGCCGCGACCGACGCGGACCATCATCGAGGGGTTGGACTGGGCGAAATCGATATCGGTGCTGTTGGTCATCATCGGGTCCTTCAGCCGCCCGGCGGGCACCGCGGTCAGGGAGCCGTGGCGGAAACCGCCCTGGTCGCCCATGGCGGTGACGACGCTGGCACCGCCGGGCGGGGCGACCGCGTCCATCAGCGCGGTCTCCTCCAGCCCGCGCGCGCCCACGGTCCAGTGGCTGGTGCCGCCGCTGTCGGTGGCGGTGGCGTCCTTGCTGCGCCAGATGCCGTTGCCGGTGCCGTACAGCACATGCCCGGAGTCGAAGGGGTCGATGGCCAGGGCGGTCATCCAGTGCCCGGTGCGGGTGCCGACGTAGGGAGCGGCGGAAGCGTCCCGTACCGACTTCCCGGCCAGCGCCTTCCAGGTCGTGCCGCCGTCGGTGGTGCGGTAGATCTCGTCCTCGGGCCACCAGCGGCCGAGGGTGGTGACCATCACGGTGGACGGCTTGCGCGGGTCGACGGCCAGGCCGGAGAACCCGTAGGCGCCCTGGGACGGGGAGATGTTCTTCCACGCCCCGCCGGCCGGCGTGTGCTTCCGGACCGAGCCCGCCGTCACGCCGTTGGGTCCGAGGTTGTCGGTGTACGTGAGGTACAGCGAGCCGTCACCGGAGAGCACGCCGTGCTGCGGCATCTGGCCGGTGGGCTGCCCGGGGACGGCCTGCCAGGTGCTTCCGCCGTCGGTGGAGCGGTACAGGGAGGTGGACTTGTCGGCGACGCCGGCATAGACCGTCTTGCTTCCGGCCGGGCCGTACGTCACGAAAGAGATGCCGGCGCCGCTGCTCGCCCCGTCCTTGACGGGGAACGAGGAGACCTGACTCCATGTCACGCCGTGGTCGGTGCTGCGCCACAGGCCGTTCTTACGGGTGCCGAGGAGCAGGGTGCCGTTGTCCGCGGGATTGATCGCCAGCCGTTCGCCCGCCCCGCGGCCGTCCTCGTTGGCGCCCAGCTTGAAGGGCAGATCGGTGCGCTGGAAGGTGCGGCCACGGTCCGTGGAGCGCAGGACGGCGCCGTTGCCTGCCCAGCTGTTGGTGTAGGTGCCCGCCGCGAGGTAGAGCCGGTTGGGATCGACGGGGTCGGTGGCCACCGCGTCGATGCCCAGCAGGTTCCAGTCGTTCTCGCCGGCCCAGTCGGTCAGCGGGATCCACTGCTCGGCCGCGACGTCCCAGCGGTAGGCGCCACCCATGTCGGTGCGCGCGTACAGCAGACCCTTCTCCCGCTGGTTGAACACCAGCCCCGTGACGTAACCGCCGCCCACCACCGGGGCGTTCCGCCACGTGTACGGGCCGGCCGCGGCCGACTGGGCAGCGGCCACCTTCACCAGCTTCCACTGCTGGTTGGTGCTGCCCGTGCCCGGATACTGGACGATCGCCGCGCCCTGCGCCGTGGAACCACCGGAGACGTCCAGGACCAGGCCGCTGGCGCGGGAGGTGAAGGTGACGGCCTCGGAACCACTCACCGCGTCGATCCGCCACTCCTGGGAGGCGGAGGAGCTGTCGGTCTGCTGCTCGGCGACGGCCGACCGGGCGGTCGAGCCGCCCGCTGTGCCCAGCACCTTGCCGCTGTTGCGGTTCACCAGCTCGTAGTAGCCGTCCCTGGTGGACCTCAGCCGCCACTGCTGGTTGGCGGTGTTCTGGTCGGTCCACTGCTGGATACGGGTGCCGTCGGCGGTGGAGAAGCCGTTGACGTCCAGCACCTTGCCGCTGCGCACCGAGACCAGCCGGTAGTAGGCGCTACCGTCGACCGTCGCGGCCTGCGAGTCCTCGTGCACGAACAGGAAGTACGGCACGAGGACGGCGGGCACACCGAGCAGCAGACCGGTGGCGCTCCAGCGACGGCGGTGACGTCCGCGGCGCCCGCCGGCTGTGGGGTTCTTCATCGGGAGGTGTTCTCCTTGCATATCACCGTGGATCGGGCAGGTCAGCGCTGCAGGGTGAGGACACCCGGCCGGTACGGCAGCCGGTCGTAGGGGCCGCCCGCGTCGGGGGACTTGCCCTGGTAGAGGAACTGCAGGTTGCAGGGGTCGACCGTCATGGTCTGGTCGGGGTTGTTGCGGACCAGATCACCGTGGCTGATGTCGTTGGTCCAGGTGGCACCGCTGTTGGCCTTGCCGGCGAAGGGGTTGCTCTCGCTGGCGGCCTGCGGGGTCCACGAACCGCTCAGGCTGGAGGCCGTGAACGAGCGGAAGTAGCGCTGCTCATTCACACCCCGAGCCTCAACGATCATGAGGTACTGGTTCTTGCCCTGGACCTTGTAGACCTGCGGCGCCTCGAACAGGTTCTTCGCCGTGTCGCTCATGACCGTTGTGTACGACGAGCCGAAGCTGCCCGGGAAGTTCCCGATCGGCATGCTCGCCCGGTAGATCTTGCCGTTGTCACCGGCGAAGAACAGGTACATGTTCCGGTCGTCGGCGATCAGGGTCTGGTCGATCGGGCCGGTGCCGGAGTCGGGGAGGCTTCCGGTGAACAGCGGCTGCGGCGCGGACCAGCCGTTGGGGTTGGTGGGGTCGCTCGACAAGCGGTAGCTGAAGGGCGACGCACCCCACTGGTACGCCAGCACCCAGATCTTCTTCGGCGCGAAGTAGAACAGCGTGGGCGCCACCGCGTTCTGGTTCATCTTGGTCTGGCCTGCCGACGCCATGTCCGACCAGTTCGTGAAGGGACTGAACGCCATCGAGCCGTACGAGGTTCCCGACGCGCTCGACGCGTAGACCACCTGCTTGCCGTTGTGCACCACGTGGGTGAAGTCCTTCACCGCGGCCCACCCGTTCGACGGCTGTGCGAGGGCGCCCGTCGAACTCCACTTGTACGTCGAGGGAAGAGCACACGTGCCGCCGCCCGTCCCGGACGGGGCGGTCCACTTCTGGTTGCCGACGGACGCGCAGGCGTACAGCTGGATCTTGGTGCCGTTCGCGGTGGCCGCGCCGACGGCGTCGAGGCACAGCCCGGACTGGACGCCGGCGATCGTGCCGTTGGTGTTGAGGTTCCACTGCTGGTTGGCGCCGCCGTTGCAGTCCCAGATGACCACCGAGGTGCCGTTGGTGGTGCCCTTGCTCTTGGCGTCCAGGCACTTGTTGTCGTAGACCTTCAGCTGCTTGGCTGCGGTGTAGGTCCAGCGCTGGTTGGCCTGTCCGCTGCAGTCCCACAGTTGCGCCCGGGTGCCGTTGGCGGTGGCGGAGTCGGGGATGTCGATACAGCGGCCGGAGGCCACGCCCTTGATCTCCCCGGTACCGTCGGTCGGCTTGACAGGGGTGGTACCGGAGCCGGAACCGAGAACGTTCATGACGGCGGTGTACGCCGGCTTGGGCTTGCCGCTGCTGTCAAACAGCAGGGGGCTTTCGCCGCTGCGCCAGGAGTCGCTGTCACGGACACCCCACACCGTGATGCCGGTGCACCGAGCCACGGACAGGCAGGTGCTGACCGTATTCGCGTACCGGGTGGGTGATGCCTGGGCGATGTCCAGCTCGGTGATCTGGACATCGACGCCCAAGGCGGCGAAGCCGGCCAAGGTGGTCTTGAAGCTCGTCGCGGGCCGCCCGCCCCGAAGTGGCTCTGGAACCCCACGCAATCGATGGGCACGCCACGGGACTTGAAGCCCTTGACCATGCGGTAGACGCCCTGGGTCTTGGCGTCCGACCAGTTCTCGATGTTGTAGTCGTTGTAGCAGAGCTTGGCCGAGGAGTCGGCCGCACGGGCGGTGCGGAACGCTTCCTCGATGAAGCCGTTGCCCAGCACCTTCTGGAAGACCGAGCTGCGGAGCTGGCCACTGCCGCCGTCGGCGAACGCCTCGTTGACCACGTCCCAGGCGTAGATCTTGCCCTTGAAGTGGGTCATCTGGGTGGTGATGTGGTTGTTCATCACGCTGCGCAGCGTGTTCGGGTCGCCGATGGAGCTGACCCAGGAGGGGAGCTGCGAGTGCCAGACCGTGGTGTGGCCGCGCAGGCGCTGGCCGTGTGCCATGGCGCGGTTGACGATCTGGTCGGCGGGGCCGAAGTTGAAGTTGCCGCGGGAGGGTTCGATGACGTCCCACTTCATCTCGTTCTCCGGGGTGATCATGTTGAACTCCCGGTCCGCGATCGCGGTGTACTTCGAGTCGCCGAGCCTGCCTGCGGCCACAGCGGTGCCGAAGTACCTGCCCGAGGGGGCCGCCTGCGTACCCAGGGCTGCGGCTCCGGCGGAACTGGGGAGGAGCGTCACGACACCGGCCACCACCGCCGCGGCCGACAGTCCTATCGTCAGTGTCCGGCGACGCCGGCGGAGCCGGTGCAGGCCCTTCATGATTCTCCTCGGGGGCCGCAGGTCACTCCGGGTGCCGTGCTCGTACGCGCATCGGCCGGTACGGCCTGATCCGTCGCGGGTCGGGTGCGGTGCAGGACGTGGGCCCGTTCCTGCCTACCGGTCGCCCGGGGTCCGTGGGTGTGTCGCGTCATTGGAGCGGCTTTCTTCAGGGGATACGTCAACGGGAAAGTCGGGGAACCAGCCCCGCCGGCACGTCATGGTGAGCGGCGGGAAGGACACCCCTGAAGTGGAGGCTTCCGAACATGCGGTCTCGTAACGGAAAAGTGGCGCCGTCCGGACGATCGCTCAGTGATGCATCTCGCAGGCAGAAAGCGTTATGCCAAGCGCCGCGGGCTGGTCGTCCCTGGGGAAAGGCCGCGCCGCACTGATCAACAGTGGATGCCGGTCACGGCGGGGTGCAGGAGCGGTGCAGGGTCGTGCTGGAGGCTCACCAGCTGTCACTGCGCGACGCGGTCAAGAATGCTCAAGGAGCGGTTCTCAAGCCCAGGCCCTGCGCACGATGAAGGAAGCCTGGCCGGCGAAGGTACGCGTGCCGTCGGAGCCATCGAGCCAGATGCCGCCGTCGCGGTGGCGGAGGACCGATCCGGGATAGTTGTGCGCGTGCAGGGTCACCGACCCGGCGACCGCCCCGGGACGGGGACAGAAGGTGGCGTCTTCACGGAACAGTTCGCTGCCGTCGTTGGTGCTCAGCCGTAGCCGCAGGTAATGGTGGCGAAGATACCGGCCGTCGGCGGCGCGGAAGGTGACGCACCGTGTGTCGGCCAGCCCCCCGATGACCGTGAAGGTGACCCGCTGACGTGTCCGCGCGCTGCTGGACGCCGAGACTCGGCCGAGCGTCGCGAAGTCGCCGGCATACGTGAGGTACAGGGCGGGGTGGTCCACGGACTCCAGCGACTGTGCGCCCAGCGCAACGGTGCCTGCGACGGCCGACGGACTCGCCGGGGACGGTCCGGCCGACGTGGTGGTGCGCGACGGGATCGGCGTGGGATTGCCGACCGTGGGAGCGGCGATGACGCCGGGCTCCCGATGCGCCGGTTCGGGCCAGGACGCGTAGGTGGCGGTCCCGGCGATGAGTACCGCGCCGGTGGCGAGACTGACCAGCGGATGAGCGGTCACCGCGTGGAGTTTGCCGATCAGCGCGCTGTGCAGACCGCCTCCCCCCCGTCGCCGTGCCGACGGCGACGTGTGCCGTGGCCAGCCCGGCGGCGCTGGCGGCCGTACCCGACAGCAGGCCCTTGGCGGCCAGCGCGGCGATCAGTCCGGCGGGGACGGCCAGCGTCGTGAGGCTGAGGGGCAGCAGTTCGGCCGGAACCCGTTCTGTCGTCGTCGCCATGCAGACCGGGCAGCCGCGGGTGTGCCGCGCTATCCGTTTGCGCCACACCGATGCACGGGAACCGTCCCAGCCGACGACGGTCTCGTCCAACTGCGGGCAGCGCGGGTCGGCCTCCAGCGCGGCGTCGATCGTCCGGCACAGTTCCAGCTGCTCGCGCATGCGTTGCACGCGCACTCCGACGTGGGCGACCGTGAGCCCCGTCGCGGCGGCGATGTCGTCACGGCTCAGCAAGCCGGCGCATTCCTGCCACCACAGCGACAGCAGCACCCGGTGGTCCGGGTCAAGCCACCGGCCGGCTTCGACAACCCGACGCCGCTCGTCCGACACGTGCAGCCGCAGGATCGTCACGTCCACAGGCTCGGCGCCGGCGTCCGGTATGTGGCGTGCCTCGTCGATGGCCGTGGTCCGGTCGGCGAAGGCGCGCTGCCGGTTCCAGTGGGTGTGGAGCTGGCGGAGCGTGATCGACACCAGCCAGGACCGGAAGCTTTCAGGGGCACGCAGGGCAGGCAGGTCACGCACCACGCGCAGCAGGGTTTCCTGGACGACGTCGTCGACGTCGGCATGTCCGCTCAGCGCTCGCCCAACGATGTTGTAGAGCAACGGCAGGTACGCGGCGATCAGCTCCTCGCGCGCCCGATCGTCACCGGCCTGCGCCGCGACGACCAGCCCCGCGTGGTCCGCATCAATGAGCCCCATTCCCACCTTCTCCAGGGGAGCGACCCGCCGAGTACGGCGGCATACCTTGACGCCGGCAAAGGTATTACGGCCAAAGCCTGTGCCTTGGGTGGACGGGCCGGCCCCGTGCCGACTCGGAGGGCCTGGTACCGCGGGTGCGTTCCGGCGGCAGGCGGCCCACTCCTGGACGGCCCATCCTAGACGGATGATCTTAGAAGAAGACGACTCTGGACTCGGAGATGGTCGCCGCTCAGCTCGATCATGGACGGACGGACACCTCGGCGGTCGGAGTCTCGGCCGGCGTCTCCCCTTGGATCATGTGCCCCCGAGTGGGCCGAGCGGCACTCCCCGTCCCCAGGCACACCGACGGGGCAGCCCCCTGCCCGTCGGTGTCTCTGCGGACTCGGGCTGCCACCGCCAACGCCAATCGCCTTCCCTATGACCGGTACTTTCCCGCTCACCAGCAGTGTGGCCGGCGATGGCGAGGGCGGGTGGGAGGGAAGCGGCGCTCGACGACATCACCGAAGGCGCGGTGGTTACGGTTTACGACACGTCAGCGGAGCTTTCGGAGGCACCCTGGGCTGAAGCACACCATGGGCAGAATCCACAAGCTGGCCACGCGGCCGCACACCGTGGTCCGAGCCATGCAGGACGGACAACAGCCACTGGGCCTCACGAAGCCCGTCCAAGGACGTGCCCTCCGGCTCGGCTCATCCAGGCGCTGATCACCGCTGCCGAGGCCGAAGGACATTCCACTTCGGCAGGACAGACCGGCTTCGCGCCCCCGTCTCATCGCCGCCGAAGGGCATCTCCCCACTTCACATCACCGCACAGGGCCAGACCGTGGGGTTCCTCGCCCTCCAGGAGCAAGACCGGACCGAGCACGTCGCCACCGAGAAGGAACTCGCCAAGGCCAAGAAGAACTCCTGGATCAGGATCCCCCGCTTCGGCTACACCCCGTCCGAACGCCTCCGCTTCGTCCTCAGCGAAGGCCAGCCGCACCGGGCGAGCGAATGGTCCGGCACCCCCGGCCGCCCCCTGGAAGACCAGCTCGCCGAGATCGCCCAAGAGGTCACCCTCCGAGGAGAAGCCGCCGAACGCAGACGCCTGGACGAGATCGAAGCGGCACGCCAGAAGCGCATCCGCTGGGAAGCCGCCATGGAAGAAGCCCGCATCCGGTATGCCGAGGCATCCCGCGTCAGGCATTTCGAAGCACAGGAAGCAGCATGGCGCCACGCCACCCGGCTGCCGACATCCCCGAACCACGCGCCGACGACCTGAAGCCCTTCCTCGGGCACTGGAGCCCCTACGCCCCCACCTACTGACGCCCGGCTCCGCCGGTTGTCCGGCCCGCCGGAGTACGGCGGCAGCGCGCCTGCCACCGCAATCAGCGGCGCCGGAACCCGGCTGGTCTTCCTTCAAGTTCCCACAAAGCCAGCCCTCGGGAGTAGGCCCCCAACCCGGCATGACCTGCACGATCAATCAGGTGACACCCATCAGAACGAGCGTCAAATGAGCGTCACGAGCGTCGCTTCAACGTCAAGGTATCGCCCGTAACGCCCACACCGCACATAATGCGCACGCGCGAAACCGCAGGTCAGGCGCCCTTCTTGACCGGCCCCAGAATCGCCACGCACTCCACGTGGAGCGTCATCGGAAAGATGTTCCCCTGCGCGGATCTCGAAAATTACCAGGTCAGAGCCCATTTCTGAGCTGAACGGCCCACATCCGCCCCCCAGAGCGTCAAACGAGCGTCATGGATGATGCGGCCGACTCCGCCACGCGGCCTGCTTGTGCCTGCACAGCGACTGATCCGCCCCGGACCACATCGGCCAGCCATCCAGGGTATGGCGGCCTCCCCGGCGGCGTCGGCCTCGCCAGCAGTCGCTACTCCGGGCTCCGGTCTGTGTTGCGCGCATAGCGCGATCGCCGCGCCCGCTGCAGTCGCCGTGGCCGTGGCCGTGAACGGCAGCACCAGCCGGGAGGGGTGTGCGGCGTCGCGGTAGCTCTTGTGGGCGACGGGGCATCCGCTCGTCAGGTGGAAGGCGCCCGATGACAGCAGCGCGTTGTACGCGTCTAACAAGTGCATCGTTCGACAGCTCCACCACGGACGGCGACCCGGCTGGAACGACGCGGCGAACGGGTAGAGCCGCAGCACGTACGCCTCGCAATCGCAGCCCCCAGGAGTGCTGTTGGCCTGCGCGTATGCGTGCCCACTCAGCGCAGACCCCACTAACGGACACTCTGCAGCAGATTCCCCGTGGCGGTGACCGTCCAGAACACCCACCCGTTGCGGTTTGGGTTGACGTGCGGGTTGAGGGCCCGTACAACGGCTACTGCCGCCCCACTGGGCGACTCATGCTCGCCTCGGCCGGGGCCAGTATGAATCGTCACCATGCGGGACGAGGGATCGTAGAAGGCCTGGGTACGCTGACCCTCATAGATCGCATGGATCTCGACACCCTGTTCTGTCCGGAGCTCCTGAACCTGCGCTCCGACGAGCGTGGGTGCGGCTCCGTCCTCTGCGATCACCGCCTCGTCGTTCGGCAATTCGTCGGTATGCTGATGAGCTGCTTGCCCGGCGTAGGCAGGAAGCCCCAGCAGTCTGTTGAGGACGTTGGCAAGCAGGGCCCTGCGCGCGGCCAGAAAGTCGGGGAACCGGTCGAGAGACCGCAAGTCCCGACCGACAGGAATCCACTGCTCGGTCAAACGTTCGATGGCGACGCCCTGCATGTACTCGTCGGGGAGCCTGGACGAGATCATCTTGTTCGTCTGACCGGTGACGAAAGCCAGGTTGGCCAGACTGTTCCACTCCTCCTTGGCATAGACCGGCTGTACCCGGGCACGTGGGAACACGTGATGGAACTCGATCTTCGCGCCGGTGTTCATCGGCTGGTCGTTGATCGTGATGTTGGTCACCCAGTCCCGCGCTCCGCCCCGCAGCGCGGCGATATAGAGCAGCCTGAAAAAAGGGTGAGTGGAGTACTTCTGCTCCAGGTCTCTGGGATGGAGGGCGCTGTCGGCAGAGCGGGGGCCGGAGGCCCGGCGGATGAGTTCGACGAACAGGTCCTCTCCACCTCGCGCTCGGATCAGCCTGGCCTCTGCTTCCAGCTTTCCTTCGACCTGCAGGGAGTAGTGACTGAACGCCATTGCCGTGTAGACCCACCGGCGCAGCAACTGCGCCTCACCCGGACGCAGTTTGCCGCCCCGATCATGCAGCAGGAGCGCCGGCACGATGGCGAGGTTGGGAGACGAGAGGATCTCGGACCGGGGAATCGAGCACTCAGCACGTAGAAAGTCGATGGCGAGACGCAACGCAGCTTCGGTGGCCTGCCAGGCTTCCTTCAGGGCGGCTTCGTCGACGTCCGCCCCAATGAGCTTGATGTGGTGTGCGCCAGTCCCCGCGAGCAGGCTCATGAGGCGGAGTACGGCCTCTCTGTTCAGTGCGAAGTTGCTGTCCTGCAGTTCCTGATGGAAGGCATCCATAGTGTCCAGGCCGTCGGACCATCGCGCCGCGATGGCGCTATATACGAGATCCCCCTTGGATAGCCGTCGACCGCCTTTGTTCAGGCGAGCGAAAAGCTCCGCGACCTCCTCGTAGTCATCGGACTCGTAAGTGATGACAGCGACCTGGTGGTGCCGAATGTTGTTCACCTTTTGCAGCCGATGCGTCCACGCGGCGAAATCTGGATCCGCGAGAGGCACGCCGGCATCCTGCAAAACTCGATAGAACTGAACGCTCTCCTGCAACAGCAGAGACACGGGAAACAGCAGAGGGTCCTTGCGCTGGACCGCGCTCGGGTTGACGAACTCCTCGGTGCGCACATCGAAGCGCAGGTCGATGAGACGGCCATCGGCCTTCGATTCCGGCCGGTACACCCAGGCCAGGGAAGTCAGCCGCTGCTGGCCGTCCAGCAAGTAGAGAGGCTGATGCTGCGACTTGGCGGTCTGGACGACTGCAGCTGTCTTGAAGGGGACAGTCAGGTTGGTCTTCCACAGCAGCAGGGCACCGACCGGATACCCCCGGTAGAGCGAATCGAAGAGATCCCGGACATCGGGCCGCATCCATACGAAGTCACGCTGGATGGAGGGGATCACGACCCTGCCGGTCAGCAGGTCCTCCACCTGCGCGATGATCTTGTCGTTCGCCAGCCCCATGGTTCCCCCAACTGCGTCTTGACCAAGGGCATGTTACCGAGCGGGAGTGACCCAGCGTCAGGAATGAGACAGAGTGGGGAGCCCCGGCCACCCCAAAGGGCTGCGGCCGCGCCCCAAACCGCACGCCACCAGCTCACCGCTCACCGAAGTAACCTCAGCATTCAGAGCCATGCGGACGGCCCCGGAGCCCGGAAGTAAACGTCATGCTCGCATCAAGCTCTACGAGAGAGCCCTGAGGGCGTGATCGACACACGCACCTCGCTGTATGAACTCGCAGGCCAGACGGCCCTCGAGGATCAAGCCGTCCGCTCGACTCGCCGCTCGAAGGAGAACATATCGAGCCGCCCAATGCCGCAAACCCGCAGGTCAGGCACTCTTCCCGGCGGTCTCCATATTTTCCATACACTCCACGTGAGAGGTTGTCGGAACAGGTCCCACAGAACAGGAACGAGGAAACCCCATTTCAGATGCGGCTCTCCAGGCCTGTTCAACGACCGCGGCATGCTTAGCGCGTCCCGCATAGGAGAGGTCACGCGCGCAGCCGACTCTTGCACGGCAGTACATCAGCAACCGCCGACCGCAAGGAGGCTACGGCCCGGGAATAGACGGAAGGTACTCAAGGCATCGGAAACCCGGGCGGGTAGGCGATCCCATTCATCGGGACGAAAGCAGCGGTGAAAGAAAACGACTCGGATCACCGTGCCAGGTAATGGCGAGCGCATCACGGGCTCGGGTCGCCGCGACGAAGAGCAACGAACGCGCCCTGTGCAGTTCTCGCCGGTAGCGGCTCGGATCCGTGTGCTTCCAGTCGTCCACGGTGGCCCGCGGCACGAGCCCCTCGGCAGCTCCGGCGATGATCAGGCAGCGGTACTCCAGCCCTTTGAAGCGGTACATGGTACCGATGTGGACGCCCTGGTCGCCGCGCGGTCCGTCCTGTGTGATCTCCGACGGGGTGATGCCGCTTCGCGCGAGACGGTCGGCGAGCTGAGTGACCATGTCGTTGGTCGGGACGCAGATCGCCATGGCTTCTCGGGGCACGTCGTGCCACGCCCGCAACTGCTCCACGACGAGGTCCATCTCCTCGTCCCAGCTCCGTGCGCCGCGGAGCGATGGTTCCGTGCCGTGGAGGACCGACCGGTAGCCGGCGAGAGTGTCGGTGTCACCGTCGAGGTCGTCGTAGTCGGCGTCACCCAGGACCCGGATGGCGTCGCGCAGGATCTCCCGGGTCGTACGGTAGCTGAGGGTCAGCCGGGAGGACCTGCCGCGGATGTGGACGCCGAGGCTGCCGAGGGTGACCTGGTTGTCGTAGATCCGCTGGTGGGTGTCGCCGACGAGGAAGATGTCGTCGGGCTCGGATGGCACCATGGCGCGCAGCATCTTCCAGTGGGCGGCGCTGAGGTCCTGCGCTTCGTCGACCACGATGTGCCGGTACCGGTAGCGCAGCCAGGCGCCGGAACCGGCCTCGACGTGGAGGTTGTGCAGGCCGCCCCGCTCCTCGCGTTCCTCAGCGCGACGGTCGATGCGGGCCTTGCGGGCCATCTCCAGCCGCGCGGCCCGCTCGGCAACCTGACGGTGGGTCTCCAGGCCCTTGGTTTCGAGCCGCTGGGTGAAGCGCTCAGCCAACTGCCAGATCCCGGCACGTTCGGCGCGGGTGACGCTGCGACCCCGCCCCGCGCGGCGGGTCTGGAAGTAGTCGCTTCGGGAGGTCACGGCCTGGCCGAGGATGACCTGGTTCCACTCGTCGCTGAGGAACTCGGCGTTCCAGCGGGTCTCCCCGGTCTCCACCAGCAGTTCCCGCCATTCACGGAGGGCCGACGTGTCGTCGATCCGCCGCTTCGCGTTGCCCGGGTCGGCTTCGCTGACGATGCGAGTGGCGAGCTGGTCGACATGGGCGATGTCGACTCGTGCCAGGACATCGGGTCCGCCGAGGGAGAGCAGCCGGGCCCGCAGGTCGGCGGCGAGGTTCCGGTTGAAGGTGGTGAGGAGGACGGGCTTGGTGTGGCCGGGGGGAAGTTGGCCCACCAGGTGGCAGACGCGGTGGAGGGCGACGATCGTCTTGCCGGTTCCCGGCCCGCCGCCGACCCGGGCGGGGCCGGAGTACCGCCGTCGGACCAGTTTCTCCTGGGTGGGGTGAAGGAAGATCTTCCAGCGGCCGAAGTCGCCTTCCTCCAGAATGCTCTGGAGGGATTCGTCATCGGTGATCACCACGGTCTGGGAGCGGTCGACGGCCGCCTGCCAGTCGTCGGCGTCGAGGTTCCGCTCGGGCTCGGCCACCGCGACGGGGGCGGTCACCTGATCCATGACCTCTTCGTAGGGGACGCCGTCCCGCAGCCGGAGGAGGACCTCCCCGGTGTGGCGGGGCGCGTACTCGGCGAGGCCGAGCAGTTCGTCGTCCGTGGTGAGCTTCCGGACGATGGGGATGAGGGGCTCGGTGACACCGAGGTCCGCGAGCTGCCGGTCGGTGTAGGCACCGAAGAGCGGCTCGTCCGGCGGCTGCGATCCGACCGGTTCGGGGGCGGGAGCAGAGGGTGGAACCGACACGGGTGCGGGCGCAGCAGGCGGTGTGAGGCCGCGGCGCAGCAGGCTCTCCTCGACGACCTGGAGGTCGACGTACTCGATGGCGCCGGTGATGTGGTTGATGCCGTAGTTGAACCGGTCCAGGTTCTTGTGGACATGCCCGCGGTGCTTGACCGAGACGAGCAGCCAGTCGTCACCGTCGAGGCGGATCATCAGCGCCCGCCACTCCCGGTTGACGCGCGCCGACCAGAGGCGGTCGTGGCCCTCCAACTGCTTGAGGTGGAACCCTCCGGCGTCGGGATTGCGGCGGAAGTCGTGCTGGAACTTGTAGAACGCCCCGAGGACCGCGCGGTCCAGCTTGACGATCTCCTTGTCCGCCTTGTCGAGCAGGCGCAGGGTCACGCCTGTCCGCGGCGTGCTGGTGACCGTCATCGCTCGTGCTCCCCGTGGTCGTTCGTAGTTCGGTCCTCGTCGCCTCGCGCCAGCGTGGCGAGTTCGTCGGCGTCCCATTCCGTCGCGGTGCGAACCTGCCAGCCCGCGTCGCGGTAGGCCGCGTCCCGTTGTTCCGCATCGATGTCCCGGCCGCTCACCGGGTCCGGGCGGTGGGCGAGGACGACGCCCACGCGCCGGGAAGACCAGGCTAGTTCGGCGGGCCAGGCGGCCGCTCCCAGCTCGTAGCCGGCCTCGGGAGCGGGAACGCCCCGGTCGGCGAGCGCGCCGGCGAGCGCGTCAAGCCCCGGATCCTCGACGAGGAACTCGATGACCTCGTCCCAGCCGGGATCACGGACGAGCGCGGAGGCCGCAGGCCCCTGCCGGTCCATTGACGGCTCGGGGACCTCCGGTGCCGGTGTGTGCGCGCGCCGCTGGGAGGTGAGCCATCCGGCTCCGCCGGTGACCGCCAGTTCGGCCGGGTCGAATCCGGGCAGCATGCCGGTCGTGAGCTGGACCCCGTCACCCTCCCCCGCGTCGAGGAACTGGATCAGGTTGGTCCAGTAGAGCCACGCCTGCCAGCGCCTGCGATGGGCGGACTCGTCGGACGCGACCGTGTCGGGGCTGTCGTCGAGGACGGTCAGAGCCGTCCAGACCGCTCCCCTCTGCCCCCTGCGCAGGTCGAGCGTGATAGTGAGCGGGCATCCCGAGGCGTCCCGGGTCGCCATGACCTGGACGGCTCCCTGCCCTCCCGCCAGCCGTCGCCCGTGCAGTGCCTCGCTGATCCTGCGCCCGGTCTCCGCGCCGTCGGCCAGCGCCCGGCTGGTCGCCGAGACGGCCGCGAAGCCCGCGAGGGCGCTCTGGACGCGGCGCCGCCAGGCCTCCGGGTCCGGGTCGGTGAGGTATCCGATCAGCGTCTCGACCGGATTGGCCCACACCAGGCGTGTCAGGTCGCGGGTGTCGCCCGCGTGCATGCGCCGGTGGACGTCCATGGCGGTCTTCTGCGCGGTGTTCGGGTACGGCTTCCACACCGGGTCGGCCTGCGGCACGGAGCGTCCCGTCCAGGCCTGTACGTCGTCCCAGGTGAGCTGGAAGACCTGCCACCCGTCGGCGCGCAGCCGGGTGCGCTTCGCCGCGTCCTCCTCGGCGGTGAGGTGATCGGGGCTCGCGTGGTACCGGTAGCCGTCGAGGTAGACGGCCACTTTGCGGTCGTCGTCGGTGCTGCGGAAGACCACGTCCGGGCGGGTGAAGCCGAGCGAGGTCTGGGTCTCCATCTCCCAGCCACGGACGGTCCCGTCGGATGCGGTGAAGCGCAGGTTGGTGTCCCTGGTGCCGTCGGCGGTGAGCGCGGTGCGGACGCTGACGTCGTCCACGCGGTCGGCCCATTCCAGCAGCCCGCGCCGGAAGAGAGCCTCCAGTTCGCTCTCCACCTGGTGCACGAGGGTGATGTCCCGGGTGGTGGCCACCGGTTCGGTGCTCCAGCGGTCCGCCGTGCGGCCGAACAGCTCGCCGAGCATGTCGAGGGCGTGCTCGCGGCTCACGAGCTCGTACTCGCCGTCGGTGACGTGGCGGAGCAGACAGCGGTGGCAGGCCGGCCGCCCCTGGCCCGCGCACACGCAGGTCTCGATCACCTGCCGTGCGTCCTCCAGGACGCCCCGCAGACCGTCGCGGCCGGCGAGGCGGTGCAGGTATCCGGTGCCACCGGGCAGCGTGTCGTACAGGACGAGGAAGTGGCGGCGGAGCGGGCTCTCGCCGCCTTCCTCGGGCATGGAGTCGGTGACGACCGCGAGGTGGTCGGGGTCGCCGCCGTAGCTGCGGGCGATTCCTGCCAGGAGCAGCGCCTTGAAGGACGCGAGCCGTTCCTTGGTGTGCGCGGTGACGGCGGGGATGAGGATGCGCAGGGCGTCGGTGCGCAGTTCGTGGGCGAGCAGCACCCGCTCTCCTCGCCGTGCGACGTCGGCTCCTGCTCGTCGCCGGGGGCACCAGGGCCGGTGGTACCGGGCATGGGCCGTCGCGTCGGAGACGTCGTGCGCGGCGGGGCCGCCGTCCGGGTCGGCGAAGCCGCATGCGTCGCAGACCCAGAACGGGTTGAGACGGACCTCCTGCCCGGCGAAGGTCGAGTCGGTGCCGCCGTCGACCCGGGTGGCCCCGACGTTGATGTGCCGGACCCGCGCCTGGCGGGTGAACTCCCATCCGAAGGTGGCGTGTTCGTGCTTCCAGGCCTGTTCGATGTCGTGCGCGTCGATGTCCACGGCCGGGACGATGGTGTAGTGCCGTCTCTCGCGTTCGTCGCTGTCGTCGCGTACGCGGACGTCGTCGCGTTCGTCGCGGGAGGTGACGCGGCGCGGCACGAGGACCTTGTGCAGGCAGCCGATGTCGCCGATGGCCGCGGACCGGCAGCGGGGGCAGGGAGAGGCGTCCTGTTCGGCGCGGTGGGTGCGGACGTGGCCGCAGTCGGGGCAGACGCGCCACCAGAGCCAGGCCGGGCGTCCGGGGCTGCCGATGTCGAGGCCGGTGACGCGGTGCTTGTATCCCTGGACGTAGTAGTGGTTGCCGGGGGCGAACTCGGAGAGGGCTAGGCGGGCGGGGCGGCTGTGACGCAGGGTCTTGCTGTGGTTGGTGCGGGCCTCGTCGGCGGCCTTCTCCGCCCAGGTGAGCGTGGCCTCCAGCTCGGTGGTCGAGTCGATCAGGCTGTAGTTCGGCAGCAGGCCGAGGTCGACCAGGGCCCCGTGGGCGGTGGTGCGGCTGATCTCCCGGGACACGCGTGCCACGTCCCGGCGCTCGGCCCGCAGCTCACGTCCCTGCCGCTCGTGGTCGGCGGTCGCCGGCGACGAGCAGTCCGTGGGCCCGGTCGATGGCCTCGGTCCGGCGCTGGAGTTCAGCGCGGCGGTCCTCCCAGCGTCTGCACGCTGTGTCGAGGGCGGCGCCGAGCCCGTCCTCGCCGGTGTCGGTCGCGTAGGTGACGAGGGCGGCGCGGGCCTGGGGGCTGACTCCGGTGCCTCGGCTCTCGTCGTAGGGAGGGAACAGGTCCAGGAAACCCTGCACGAGCCGTGTGCCGGCCGCGAGCGCGGCTTCCGCGAACTCGGCCTGCCACGCCGAGGTGCCGAAGAGTTCGGTGGCGCGTCCTGGCAGGGGCCGCAGGGGTGTCCCGTCGGGAGCGGTCAGCCGTCCGGCGCCGGCGAGGTCGAGGAGGTGGGCCAGGTACTGGCGGCGCAGGATCTCGGCGGCGGACAGGTAGCAGCCGGGCGGCAGGACCTCTCCGGCGATCATGAGCCGGGGTTCTTCCAGGTAGTAGCGGTCGCGGGGGCCTCGGTCGACCATGGTGAGGAGATAGGCGTTGCCGGTGGTGCGTCCCGCACGGCCCACCCGCTGGATGTAGTTGGCCGGTCCCTTCGGCAGCGAGGCGAGGACGACGGCCGACAGGTCGCCGATGTCGATGCCGAGTTCGAGGGTGGGGGTGCAGGACAGCACCTGCGGATTGGCGTAGTGGACGCGGGTGCCCTCGCGGAACGCCTTCTCCACCGCCTCCCGCTTGGCGCGGCTGAGGGTGCCGGTGTGCTCGGCGGTGTTGATCGTGAAGACGCCGGCCCCGCGGTACATACGACGGTAGAAGTCGTCCGTGAAGTCCCGCTGCCGCAGTCCGCTGTCCAGGTCACGGCCGGTGCCGAGGGTGCCGCCGCACCGGTAGCGGGGGCACGGCTGCCCGTGCCACTGGTCGGCGAGGTCGGGGTGGATGGTCTGTTCCCAGAAGCACCGGGGGCAGTGCGCGGTGGCGTCGGCAGCGTGTCGTCGGCGAGGGCGCGGACCTGGATGTGGCCGGGCTGGAGTCCGTAGACGCGGGTGGCGCCGTCGAGCGCCGTGCGTGCGGAGACGACGCCGTGTCGGCGAGCGCGGGGAGCAGCCGGGTCAGGAAGACGCCGGCCGCCTCGGGGCGCAGTCCGAGGGCGCGTACGGCCCAGTCCTGGTACCAGCCGAGCGGCCGGTGAGAACGTCGAGTCCTCGGCTGCCCTGTTTGGGGGCGCCGAGCAGGAAGGCGGGGGCGGAGACACCGCGGGGGAAGGCGGGCATCCCGGTCTCCCGCCCGCCCCAGATGGCCCACCGGCGCACGCCGGCCTGGTCCAGCCAGGGGTCCAGCCAGGCATGCCGGACGGCCCCCCGGATGCGCATCCGTTCCAGCAGCCCCCGGACGAATCCGGTGTACCGGTCGGGTCCGGGTACGAGCCGTCGGGCAGCGCGATCTCTCCGGGGGTGGTGAGGAGGATCTCCCGTACGAGGTCGGCCACGGCGTCCGGGTCCTGGAGGGGCACGTCGGCGGCGACGGTGCGGGTGAGTTCCAGGGTGCGGCCCTGCCGGGAGCGCAGGCCGAACTCCATGACGGTGGCGAACGCCAGGCGTTGCGCGATCAGTTCCCAGGTGGCGCGGGACCCACGGCTGCGTCCGGAGAGCAGCGTGTCCACACCCCGGACGAGGTGGAGGTCCGGTGGGATGACGGCGGCCTGCACGGCCTTGCTGTCGACGACGTCCGCGATGAGGTCGGCGGCGAGGTCGTTCAGGGTGACCGGTTCGTCCTCGCCGATGCGGCTGGCGAGCAGGGCGCGCAGGGAGAAGGTGTAGGAGCGGCTGGCGACGTATCCGGCGCGGTGAGCGGCGTCCTGGACGGAGTCGTTGAAGAGGAGGGTCTTGTCCTCTCCCAGGTTCTTGTCCAGTTCGCCGCCGGTGAAGAGCTGGGTGACGGCGGCGGCGGCGAGCGCGGCGAGGCCGGTGCCGAGGTAGCGGATGGAGTTGAAGGTGCGGCAGGCCGGGCACTGGTCGCGTTCGGCCGCCCGGTCGCCGTCGAGGTCGGCGTGGACGAAGGCGGCGTTGTGCAGGGGCTTGGGTCTGCTCGTTCCCTCGCCGTCCTCGGGGGAGGTGAAGTCGGTTTCGGGCGCCAGCGGCCGGAGCCGTCCTCCCATGCCTTCCAGGACCATGACGGCGGGTCCGCCGCGTCGGCGGTCCGGGCCGGCGGCGAAGGCGGCCTCGTGCACCTCCCGGGGGGTCGCGGCGATCATGTTGCGCACCCGGCGCTGTCGCGGCCGACGGAGGCCCGGCGGATCTTCGTGGCGTTCAGGTCGAGGTGGGCCGGGGTCGACCCTCCGGCGAATATCGGCGGCCCACCCGGAGCGTCCGCATTCGCGGCAGAACACGGCGGGCAGGAAGACCTGGGCCGGCGGCGGCGGCGCTGACGTCGGCCGGAGCGGGAGCCTGCCCGGCGGCGTCGAGCGGCACGGACGGGCCCTCCCCGTCGTAAGGCGACGGCCTGGCACCGGAGGTCCGGCCGGCACGGGCCAGCGCACCGCCGGAGGTCACCCGTTCGTCGTCCCAGCGGAACTCGGCGCGTGCGCGCTGATGCCGCGCAGCACACGGGAGACCGAGCGGACCCAGTGGTGGATCTCGATGGACAGCAGGGGCCGCCCGGGGTGCTCCGGGTCGCGGGCGTACGACAGGAGGGCGAGGTAGCGGGCGAGCGCGCGGGCGGCGAGGCCCGGCCGCTGCTGTACGGCCATGCCCCAGTGGTAGGCGTAGCGGGGCAGCACCTCGGTGATCTCGGCGAGGGTCCTGGGGGTCCCGTCGAGGATCTCCAGGACGGCGGAGGTGAGCCGGTGGCGGCGCAGGACGTTCCCGAGCTCCTCGGGGGTGGTTCCGCTCAGGCCGGTAAAAGCCGCGATGAGGTCGTCCATGGCGCCGGGGTCGCGGGTGGGGTCGCCGAGGGCGTCGACCTCCTGGGGCGAGGGGAACGGCAGGGAGAAGTCGCTCTCGCCGGTGAAGTCCTTCGTCGAGCGCCGGTCCTCGCCGACGACCGCGTCGGGCCGGAACGGCACGCCGAAGACCTGCTCCGCGACCTCCAGCATGCCGGGCCGCCCGGCCTCGCCCCGCCTGGCCGCCGCGGAACCGCTGTCGTCGGGACCGCTCTCGCCGAGGGTGGCGGAGGTGGCGACGGGGCAGACCGGCCCCAGGGGCCGGCCGGGCTCCGCCAGGCCGGTGACCGATCCGAGGCGGCGCAGGAGCATGGCGACGTCCGTGCCCTGGGCGCCGTCGTAGGTGTGGAACTCGTCGAGCACGACGTACGCGAGCGGAGAGTCCTGCCACAGCCGCTGGTCCTCGGGCCGCTGGAGGAGCAGGTCGAGCATCTTGTAGTTGGTGATCAGGATGTCGGGCCTGGTGCGGCGGATCTCGTCCCGGTCGACGGCGATCGCGGGGTTGGCCTGCTTGAACTCCTGGGACGGCTTGTCACCGATGTAGAGCGCGGCCCGGACGCCCGCGTCGCGCAGCCGGGTGTCCTTCGGGTCGTCGAGACGCTTGCCGATCCGGTGGGCCTGGTCGGTGGCGAGGGCGTTCATGGGGTAGAGCAGGATCGCCTTGACGCCCTCCCGGCCGGCCTCGCGCTCCCGGAGGCAGTGGTCGAGGATCGGGACCAGGAACGACTCTGTCTTGCCCGATCCGGTTCCGGTGGTGACGAGGGTGGGCCGCGCCGGGCCGTGCAGGGTGGACAGCCGCTCCCAGGCGCGCTCCTGGTGACGGTACGGGGTCAGGTCGGGGTGCCAGGCCAGGTGTCGCTTCCAGTCCTCGCCCGTGGCGGTCCTGAACGGCGTGCGGACGCGGAGGTAGGGGCCGCGGAAGATGCCGTCCTCGGCGTCGCCGAGGAAGCCCTCCAGGGCGCGGCGGGTGGACTCGTCGGCCAGCGCGTACGTCGTCGCGAGGTACTGGCTCAGACTGGCCCGTACCTGGTCGGCGGCGAGGGTGGGACGCACGCGCGGTTCCTCCTTGGTGCGGGTGGTGCGGGTGGGCCGAGGGCGCCCGGTCACCGCCCTACGGTAACGGGGCGCTGGGGCGGAGCCGGCTCCGGCTCACACGCCGAGCTTCCGCCCCACGTACGCGATGCGCAGGGTGCGCTCCTCGTGGACGAGGCGGAAGTGCATCCGGCCCGGCTTGGGAAGGAAGTCGCAGTGCCAGTCGAAGAGCCGGTTCTCGCCGTCGGTGTCGGGGAACCAGCACAGCTTCCGGCGCATCTCGAACTCGGTACGGACGTAGGAACGCCACTGGGGTGCGATGGGCTGCCGTTCGGGATCCCAGTCGCTGACCGCGTCCTGGAGCTCTCCGAGCCGCTCGCCCACCGGCCGCACCCATGCCTCGGTGAGTTCGGCGAAGTGCTGCTCGGCGAGAGGCGTGAACTGGAGGAGGGGGAAGAGGTCCGGGCACCGCGCCCACAGCTCTGTGCCGGACCGCAGGCCCTCGACGGCCTTCTGCCGGATCGTGTTCGCCCCACGCTCGATCCACTGGAGATGGGTGTCGACGTGCTGGGCGCGTGCCGCGTGCCGGACCTCGACCTCGGTGGAGACGGATCCGGTGTCCTCGTCGTCCGTGAGCCGTTCCTGGACCAGCGTGATCCGGTCGGTGTTCCAGCGGGCTTCCAGCGGCAGGGAGATCCCGACACCGCCCAGCAGGTGTGCGTAGCCCAACCCTTCCACGGTCTCACCGTCATGCTGGTACCCGACGTCGGAGAATGTCTCCCCTCGGGGAAGACCGTCCGGTACGGCGACCTGTCGTCGAGTCTCTTCAACCGCAGCCGCAGGACCTCATCGGTGCTCGGCGCTCCCATCCACCTGCCGATGGGATGGCCCGGGGCGAGCTGCAGCGCCAGCAGGCTGTCGGCCTGGGTGATCAGCGCCGTGCCCTGCCGGTCGACGGCGGCGACGGCGAGTACGGCCTCGACCATCTCGGTCATGGCGTGGTTGACCCGTTCCGGGTCCGCCGTCGTCTCACAGGACTTCTCGTTCAGGAACAGCTGCGGCACGTATCCCCCTCCGCGATGATGTGTGCGCCCTCCCCCGCCCTCCCCGACGAGGATTAGCTGATGAGCTGGTCGAGCGTGTTCTCCAGCTCGTCGAAGAACCCGGTGGGCCACTGATCGATCCGACCGTCCGCGTTGACCCGCGGGCTGACGAAATCCGCGCCCGTTCCGTTGCCGCGGAAGTAGTGGAGCACAACCTGGGCGGGGGTGACGCGTCCCTGCTTCACCGCGAGCCGCACTCCGTTGAGCACGTGGTCACTGTGCGTCTCCATGATCACCTGGGCGCCCTGCGCGGCGGCCGAGGCGGCGAGCGTGGCCATCTGGGTCTGCCCCTGCGGGTGCAGGTGCGCCTCCGGGTTCTCCAGGAGGACCAGGGTGCCGGGACGGGCGCTCAGGCAGGCGACGACGATGGGCAGGACGTAGGTGAGGCCGAAGCCGACGTTGGTGGGGCGGCGGCGTCTGGTGGCTCCGGCAGTGCCCCGAAACCCGTACGAGAGGCTCACGACGTCTGCACCCTTGATCGCGTCGGCCTGGATGTCCACCCCCGGGCACAGGTCGCCCATCCAAGCGGCGGTCTGGTCGATCAGATCGTCGGACTCGGCCTTCGGGTGGCGCAGGGGGCCGGCGGGAACTGTGTCCTCGCGGTGGTGGCGCAGGAAGTTCACCGTGTGCTCGCCACGTACGCCGAGGAAGCCCCGGCCGATGGCCACCTGGTGGTCGCGCGGATAGAACTCGGCGGGCGAGATCCGGTCGGCGTGCAGGTACTGGAAGGGGGCGGTGAAGAACGCCGGGGTCACGGCCGCCGGCCCGGTCGGCCGCTCCTGTCCGCCCTCGGAGGTGTCGGGAAGGTCGACGTCGAGCAGTGGCAGGAGGTTCTGCTCGGCCTCGTACTCGGTGGTCCACCCGTAGTGATAGGGCCCCTCGTCCACAGCGAGGCTGATCCGGGGTTCGTCCTCCGTGAAGTCCTCGTGGAGGACGTCCTCTCCGGTGCCGAGGCCGACGAGTTCGCCGTTGAGCAGGAAGCCCTGGTTGGCGACGCTCGTGCGGAGCCCGGCCTGACGTGCTTGCGGTAGCAGCGAGGAGAACGCCAGATCACCGGACTCGTATGACTGCCGGAGCAGCGCGAGGGACTGGAGGACGCTGCTCTTGCCGGACGAGTTGAGGCCGGTGAGGAGGGTCAGCGGGCCGAGGGGGATCTCCGCGTGCTGGAACGCCTTGTAATTGTGCAGCGTCAATCGGTCGATCACTGTTCGGCCACCCCTCGGAACAGTCGTGCCACTTCCTGGAATCGGGTGCGGATCTTCGCCGGGTCCCCGGTGCCCACGGAGATCGACCGGTCGAAGTCCCAGTCGTCCATGAGCTCGAAGAAGCGGTCGTGCACCTTCACCCGGGACGCTACCAGTCTGTCCCGCTCGTGATCGTCCAGAAGCGCGAGATGGACGGAGATCGTCTCGAAGAGCGCCTTGTTGATGACGGAGGAACTGCGCTCTCCACCACGCCACTTACGGAAAGCATGATCGCCGAAGAGGTCCCGCGCGCACCGCATGGCGACCCGGAACTCCCGTGCCAGTTGCTCCCGTCGCTCGTCGGTGAGCGTGTTGATCCGGTACATGGCGTCGATGAGGAACCTGTCGAAGTCCTTCTCGGTGTGCGTGGCTGGATTGGTCTCGCGGAAGGCGAGGAAGCGCAGCACCATCTCCCGGTCGGCCATCCGTTCGTCGGACACGCTCCACCGGGTGGCCTCGCCGAAGGCCGGATCCTCGGCCAGGTCGGCGAGGAAGGCCCGCACGGTCCCGCTCACCAGCGCGTGCCGCAGCTCCTGCGGCTTCAGCGGCATACCGCCGGTGTTGATCCGGGAGAAGACGTTGTACTTGACCTCTTCTCGGGTGCCCTGCTGAAGGACGTGGACGGTGAGCTGTGTCTCGCGCAGTCGCAGTTTGAGCCGTCCGCTGAGGTCCTGGTACTTACTGCCGTCGAGCTGCCAGAGGTAGTCCATGCCCCGGAGGGTCAACGGCCCCAGGTTGGTCAGCTCGGGCCGCATGAACCGGGCGATGGCAGTGAGCCGTTGGACGCCGTCGACGACGGCCCACGTGTCCTCGTCGCCGTACGCCATGTGGAAGTTGGAGATCGGGATGCGGAGCAGCAGCGACTCGATCAGTCGGCTCTGCGCACGGTCGCTCCAGATGCCGGAGCGGCGCTGGAAGTCCGGCGCGAGGTCGAGCATGCCCTGCTCCAGCCGGGAGAGCAGCAGTTCTGGGGTGGTGATCTCGGTGTGGATCCTGATGTCCTCGGGCCGGAATGGGGCGGAGATCCCGTCCGCGTCCCGGTACTCGCCGCGCTCCTCGTCCTCCTCGTCGGAGGGGAGCTCCAGCTCGACACCGGTCGGCCGGCCGTCGGACCCGATTTCGAGCGGCGGTCCCAGCGACAGGAAGAGCGAGTCCGGCTGGTCGACGTCCTCCGCCACGGCGTAGCCCCGGGTTTCCGCCGACCGGCTCTCTCCGGCGCCCCGGCCGCCCCCGTCGCCCTCGGCCTCCGTCATGCAGCTTGTCGCCCTCCGTCGCCCTCCACGGCCCGATGCCGTGCCCGGCTCAGCCTATAGACGGCGGCCGGGGCTGTCAGCGCGATCGCCCGGCCGCCGCCCGGGTGTCCGGCGTGTCCGGCCGTCGGCGCGGTGTCAGTGCGTCAGGTCCAGCTCGGCGAAGACCGTCTTGCCGACGGGGGCACGGTCGAGCACGTCCCACCGGTCGGCGAGCGCCTCGACCTGGAGCAGGCCCCGGCCCTTCTCGGCGAGGGGCCGGGGTACGGGGCGGGATGCTCCGGGGTCGGGGGGCCGCCGCTCGCCCCGGGCGTCGGAGACCTCGACGCGGAGGGTCCTGCCAAGGAGCTTGACGGTGAGCTCGAAGTCCCGGCCGGGGACGCGGCCGTGAGTGACGGCGTTGGCAGCGAGTTCGGCGACGAGCAGCGCGGCGGAGTCGACGCCGGGCTGCCGTACGGCACGCCCCAGGTGTCGAGCTGGTGCAGAGCGAGCCGGCGGGCGAGCCGGGCGCGCGCGGGGTGGAGCTGAAACGCTGGGTGAACACACGTACGGTGACGGGTGCTGCGTGGGCGGCGGGGGTCGACGATGCTGTCATACGCCCAAGGTGCCGCCCCCTCAGGGGGGTTCACCAGGGCCGTCGCGCGTACGCCGAGTCAGCGTACGCGCACGTTCGGTGGACAGTGCGCGTGACGTTACGTGACGATGGCCCAAGTCGAAGCGGTACGGCGGCGGGTGGCACGGGAGGTGTCCGGCGGTGGCCTACGAGAGCACGGACGGCGGTACGGGGGCGGCGGGCGGCGCGGAACCGGGGGCGTCGGACAGTCTGCGCACCTTCGGCGCGGTCGTCCAGGCCTTACGCGAACACACGGGCCTGAGCCGCGAGGAGTTCGGCACGCTGGTCGGCTACTCGAAGCACACGGTCGCCTCGGTGGAACAGGGCCGGCGGATGCCGGACCGCGACTTCGTGGAACGCGCGGAACCGGTACTCGGCGACACGGGCGCGCTGCGGAAGGCGGCGCCGCACCTGTCGAGGCAGGCGGGACTTGCGAGTTGGTTCCGGCAGTGGGCGCGGCTTGAGGCGACGGCGATCAGCCTGTACACGTACGAATGCCGGGTGGTCCCGGGCCTGTTGCAGACGGAGGCGTACGCGCGGGCGGTCTCGCTGGACGTACCGCCGCTGCCGGACCCGGAGGAGCTGGAGCAGCGGATCGCGGCGCGGCTGGCGAGGCAGGAACTGCTGGCGGTGACACGGAAGCCGCCGACGGCGTTCAGCTTCATCGTGGAACAGGCGGTGCTGGAGCGGTGGACGGGCGGGGAGGGGGTGACGCGGGAACTGCTGGACCACTTGGTGGAGTTGATCGAACGGAACTGGAACGTGGAGTTTCAGGTGATGCCTACGCGGAGCCTGTCCCATGCGGGCATGGACGGACCGATGCAGTTGGCCGAGACGCCGGACAACCATTGGTTTGCCTACTCCGAGGGACAGCAGAACGGACGGCTGATCTCCAACCGCAAAGAGATCAGCCTCCTCCAGCAGCGGTATGCGAAACTGCGCTCGCAGGCTCTGACCCCCGAGGACTCGCTGGGCCTGCTGAAGCGATTGCGAGGAGCGCTATGAGCACGTCCGAACTGGCCTGGTTCAAGAGCAGTTACAGCGGCTCGCAGGGTGACAGCTGCGTCGAGGTGGCGCAGGGCACGCAGGCGATCCACGTCCGGGACTCCAAGGACCAGCAAAGCCCCGAACTCGCCCTCTCCCTCACCGCGTGGAACGACTTCGTCACGTACGCCGCCCAGGGCTGACCTTCACGCGAGCGCCCCGCGCCGGACGGATCCGGCGCGGGGCGCTGTCGTTCACGCCGTGGGAGGCGTCCATTTCCCCTTGTCGATGGCGTCCTGGAGCCGCGCGGAGAAGTACGCGTGCGCCGCGCGCATCTCCGCCTCACGGTCGGCCTTGTAGAAGGGGGCGGTGTAGCCCTCGGGAGGCACGGGCCGCTCCTTCCTCTGGTAGGCGAGGAAGTGCTCGTAGTGCTCTTTGGTCTGGCCGAAGCCGTAGGTGTAGCGGTCACCGGCGATCTTGCGTTCGTTGGCGTCGAACCAGGTGACCGCGTCAAAGTCCTGCATGATCGGGAAGCGGGACTTGTACATGGCCGCGAGCGCGTCCGCGCTCACTCCGAGCCACACAGCAACCAAAGCGTCGATTTCTACGAGCGCGGCCCTTCGGGCGCGCTCGCTCCGGAGCGGCGTCGCGCGTTCCCACGTGGGGCCGACCTCGTGAAGAGGCTGTATGTCCAGCCACTCCACCGCCCAGGGTTCGTATCCGGGCCAGGTCGGCTCGTAGAGCTCCGCCCACAACTCCGCGTAAGCAGATGTAAGGCAGTTGAGGCGCAAGGTGCGCAGCAAGAGGGCCGAGGACAGCGGATGGCCACCTTCCGGCGCGGGTAGACGTCTGGCTGGGGCCACGTCAAGGTTCCTCACGCGAATGGTGCGCAGCAGATAGTCCACCGGCAGTGACGCCCAGAAGCCAGAAAGCAACGCAGTGCTCCGGGTGTCCGGCAGTACCGCACTTCGCAAGGCGTGAACGTGCGCGGCACCAGGAGGCACCAGGGCCGTGTAGAGCGCCCTTTCTGTGTCAGGCGCAATCATCTGGCGCCACACCACCCGATAGAACTCCGTATATGGCCGCCGCAACCGCCGCAGCAGCTCCGCCTCCACCTGCTCCTCGGTGACCTCCGCGACCTCCACCCCGAAGCGCCTCGAAGCCGTGCTCCGCGCCCGCCTCACCTCATACTCGGACTGCTTGAGTTGCTCCAGCGTCCTGCCGTCGCTCCACACGTCCTGTGCCGCCCGGTACACCTCGGGCTTCGCGACGTACACGTACTCGGACTCCGGCACGGCGTCGTCCGCGAGGGTCATGGGGTTGAGACCCAGGACCTCGCCGCCACCCTGGCTCGGCTGCTTGAACATGGGGTTGGCCAGGCCGATCTGCGGGCCCTTGAGGATCACCTCGGACCAGTCGGCCGGCCGCCGGATCACGCCCGCGTCGTCCGGCGTGTTGTAGTCGATGAGGTCGGCCGCCTTGGCCCCGCTCTCGTCGTAACCACGTGCAATCTGCGGGTCGTACTCCGCCAGGCGCAGCGAGTAGTCCGCCAGCGCCTCGATTGCCTGCGCCTCCGCCGTGCTCACCGGCGACAGCAGCCGGGCCTGGCGTACGGGCTGTGCCTCTTCGCCGGTGAGCTTCTGCCAGCGGGCGAGCATCGCCTCGTCCACGTGCACGATCCGCTTGCGGTGCGGGCGTTCGTCCCAGCTGTCGCCGTAGCGGACACCGGGGTCCGGCGCCGTGCCGTCGTCGTCCGCCGACAGGCGCAACGCGTCCACGGAGAAGAGCCAGGACAGGTGGTCGAAGCCGATCTCACCCGCCTGTCCGTAGATGTGCACGCCGAAGTGGCTGGACCGGCCCACAGGCGGCGGGAAGAAGCGGTTGCCCGCATTCACGAAGTCGCCGTGCACCCGCAGCCGGGTGTACGCGGCCTCCCGCAAGCGGCCTTCCTTGTCGCCGCTGAAGTGCGAGTCCGGGTGGACCAGGCCCACGGAGCCGTCGTGCGCCGTGTGCCGCCAGGTCTGGCACATGAACGCCCTGTACAGGTCGGGCTGGGTCCCGGCGAGCAAGGGATACACCGGTCCGGAGCCGAGCATCTCGCCCATGCCGCTCGTCGACGCCAGCTCGGCGAGCAGGTAGGCACGGGCGCGCGGCGACTTCAGCAGCTCGTCACGACGCCGCGTCCGTTCCACCTTGGTCGGCTTCTCGGTGAGCATGAACCACGGTTCGCGTTCGGCCAGGATGGGGTTCTCCTCCCACCTCGGCCTCACCCACGGCGGGTTCCCCACCTGAAGGTCGAACCCGCCCCCCGGCCCCCGGAACACATGCGCGAAGTGCAGCTCCCAGTGGAAGAAGCCGTGGCCGTCCTCCGCCTTTATGTCCTTCTCCGTCGTGCCCGCGATGTCCTCGACCGTGTTCAGCCACGGGTAGCGGAACGGAAGGAGCCGCGCCGGGCGCATGCCGAGGAAGCCTTCCAGGCGGTCCTCCACGTCGGCAAGCAGTTCCAGCGCCTCGTCGGGGTTCAGGTTCTCGATGCCCGAGAGCAGCGACTGCTCGGGCATGTCGACCCTGCCCAACAGGCTCTCCAGGAAGTCCAGCCAGTCGCCGAGGCTCTGGAGCGGGACCGTCGTCCGCTCCGGCGCGCGGCTGACCGCCTTGCGGGCGGCCGGGACGCTCCGCTTGGACGCGCCGGCGCCCAGGCCCTCCCCCAGTTCCTCCTGCTCCCCGTCCGGGTCGTCGAACAGGCCGGCCGTCCGCCACAGCTGGTCCCCGGGCGCGGGGCCGGGCGGCGGCTCCACCGGAGCTACCGGCGCGGCCGGGGCGGCAGGCTCCACCGTCCCGCCGCCCAGCATCCCCGGGACGAACTCGTCGACGAGCGCGCCGCCCGTGCCGTACACCGCGTCCGTACCGTCGAGTTCACCGACCCGGTCCAGCGGCCAGAACCACAGCGCGCACCAGGCGTCCATGACGGTCTTCAGACGCCAGTACGGCGTGCCGTGCCGGGTCAGGTCGTCGAGGACCTTCTGCTTGTCCTCCGCCTCCGTGGACTGCTCCAACCAGTCCGCGCCGCCACACGTCGACGCGGCGGGACACGGCCCGCTCGGAGAGTTCGAGGCGGTCGCGACCAGCGACCACAGGAACTCGGCGCGTCGGGCCACGCCCTGGAGGCGGCCCATCTCGGTCCTGTCGGCCGCCTTGCGCCAGCGGTCGTAGCGCTTCTGCCGGGCCTCGGCTGTCTCGTCGCCTCGTTCCTGGAACGGCTTCGGTCCCTTCGGGGCCTTCTGGACGCCCTTGCGCCACTGGCCCAGCGCCTTGGCCTCGTCCTCGGCGAGCTTCTTCGCCTCCGACTCGCCGGCGACCGCGCCCCAGCCGATCGCGGGCAGCAGGAACTGGTGCACCGCGCCGTCGGGCAGCGGCCCGTCACGGAACGGCAGGTCCTTCGGCGGGAGGGTGTTCTTCTTGGCCAGCCATCCACCGCCCGGCAGGACGTCCGCCTGGTAGACCTTGCGGCCCGCGCCGATGAGCGAGTTGCCGCGCCGCAGGTGGAGGCCGAACCAGGGGGCCCGCATGCCGGGGTGCATGGAGTTGAGCCAGAGGGAGACCTCGGCGAGTTCCACGGCCGTGGCGTTGAGGTCCACGCCGTAGGCGTTGTGCAGGGCGATGTACGCCTTGGCCTTCTGGAGCTCGATCTGCCGCAGTTCGGGGTCGACCCGGCGGCCCAGCTCGCGTTCGCGGCGCCTCAGGTACTCGGCGGCCACCTGGTCGATGGCCTCGTTGAGGAACGCGCCCGAGCCGAGGGCAGGTTCGCAGATCTTCCACTCCAGGAGTTCCCTCGCCGGGGTGGTGGAGCCGTCCTGGTCGAGGCGGTGCCTGAGGGCGAGTTCGACGGTGACCTCGGTGAGGGACTTCGGGGTGTAGTAGGAGGCGGACGTCTGGCGGTCGCGGCCGGCCAGGCGGTAGACGAACGAACCCTTGGGGTGGGGCACCCGCTCCAGGCGGCCCGTCTCCTCGTTCGTCCGCTTGACGAAGAGGGCGTCGTCGTAGTCCCCGGCCCGGGATGCGGGGACCATCCAGCTGCCGCCCGAGGGGTCGCCGCCCTTGGCGACCTCGTACAGCTCCTCCTCGGCGATGAAGCCGGTGTAGGACATCAGTCCTTCGTACACCGCGCCGAGCTGGTTGATGCCGAGCTGGGCGTACGAGATGAAGCCGCCGCGCTCCCGTCCCTTGCCCTTGGTGAGCATGAGGCGGCGCAGCACCTTGTGCAGGGTCTCGTTGCGCAGCCGGGTGTCCAGGAAGGGGCGGCGCTTCTCGCCCTCGCCGCCCCGGTGGGCCGGGTTCTCGAACTGGTCGTCCGAGATGAGGCGGACGGCCTCCTTGGTGAACAGCTCGGAGCGCAGGGCCTCGAAGCGCAGGCCCGCGCTCGTGCTGCGGGCGGCGGCGCGGCGGGCACGGTCGGCCTCGCGGACCCGCTCGGTGTAGTCGGCCTGGGTGATCTCCCCGTCGGCGAGCAGCCTCGCCGCCTCGTTCTCGGCCTCCGTCGCCTCGCGGGCCGCCGCCTCCGCCGCGAGGTCCTCGGGCTCGGTGCCGTAGCGGCGGTGGCCCTTCTCGACCTTCTCGAAGAGCAGGTCGAGCGACTCGTACAGGTGGAAACCGCGCCGGGAACGCTCGCCGACGAGGTCGCGCAGGACCAGGTCGCCTAGCCGCTGGAGGCCGTAGCCCTGCTCGTACTCGGGGTAGTCGGAGGGCAGGATGCCGAGGGCGGGGCTGGCCTCGGCGTACAGGAGGAACAGGATGCGGTACAGGTAGCGCAGCGACTCGCGGCTGAGTTCCTTGGCGAGGCGGGCCGGGTCGTCCAGTTCGGCGGGGGTGACGCCGTTCTCCGGTTCGCGCAGGCGGTCCAGGACCTCGTTGGCGATCCACTCGACGCTCAGGCGCAGGCCCTCGCGGAGTTCGGTCGAGACACCGACGGCGTGCTTGGCGGACCGGTCGAGGAAGGCGGCGAGCGGCGCCGTGCCGCCCTCGGCGGGGACACGCAGCGCGTCGGCGCCGAACAGCGACGCCAGGAGGTCGAGTTCGCCGCCGTGGCGGTCGTCGCGGCGGTGCAGGGCCGCGTCGAGATCGGCGGACAGATAGCGGCCCTCGGGCCAGGCGAGGCGGTCGGCGAGGACGACGACGCCACCGACGAGCAGGAGGACGTGGCGCGGAGGTGCGTCGCAGGTGAAGAGGAAGTCGGCGAGGGCCTTCGCGTCCAGCAGGTCCGGCGCCGACGTCTCCGTCTCCACTGGGTGGAGCAGGCGGCCGGCACCGTCGGGGTCGAGGGCGGCGTCGGGTTCGGTGGTCCACCCGCAGGCGACCGCGTACAGGCCGGGTTCGGCGTGGAGGACCTCGACGGCGTACTCGCGGTCGGCGCGGTGGACGGTCACGGTCTGCTCGTGGGCGTCGGCGTAGCCCAGGGCGCGCAGGGTGTCGAGGTGGCTCTCGGTATAGCGCTTCCGCCACCCTTCGGGTTCGAGCGCGTCGAGGCGCGGCGAGCGCAGCCGCGTCCTCGGCGAGGACGGCGCGGCCCGCGAAGTAGGGGCCGTACAGGGCGCGCAGACTCTCGCGGGGGGTGCGGACGCGCGGCGGGACGGAGTCGGGGCCGAGGCCCTGGCGGGCGGCGTCGGCGACGGCGTCGGCGTGGCGGCGGCGTTCGGTCTCCTCGAAGGCCGCCCAACGGGTGAGGAGGCCGTCCTTCGCCTTGAGGTCCTTGGGAAGGACCTCGGCGAGGTAGTGCGGCGAGAGGTAGTCGCCGTGGTTGACCAGCGAGTCGTACGTCACGTCAGTTCTCCGCCTGGGCGTCGGACGGGTGGGCGGCGTCGGTTACGGGGGCCGGGTCCCGGGAGCCGGCCGCGGGTGCGGCGGTCCCGTCTCCGGAGGCGTCCGGGACACCGGGGCGGTCGAGGACGGCGAGGACCCGCAGCATCGGGCGGCCGGTGGTGTGGAGCTGGTCGAGGAGCCGGGCCAGTTCGTCGGCGGTCTCCTCGACCAGGCGCTCGCGGCGGCCTGTTACTCCGGGCAGCAGGGAGTCGGCACGCCACCGGGCGACGTGGTCGCGTAGGCGGCCGAGCGGCCCGCTGATCTGCTCCTCCCATGCGGCCCTGCCCGCGTCCAGGTGGTGGCGGGCGGCGGCGACGGCGGCCGGGACGAGGGTCTGGAGCCGGTCCAGGTCCCGCGGGCCTCCGGTGCGGGCGAGCCTCGGGCCGACCTTCGCGTCGCGCAGCGCGTCGGCCATGGGGCGTACCTCGGGTGTCCCGGTGCCGTCGGGCCGGATCCCGGTCACGGCCATCCAGCGGACCACGGTCGGGCGGCCGAGGGCGTTGGAGTGGATGCCCTGGACGAGGAAGACCGGGCCGTCGACGTGGGGTGTGGTGATGACCGGGGCCTCCTGCCGGCCGAACTCGACCAGCACCTTGTCCGTCAGCCACTCGACCACCGGATGGATGTCGGTGAGGAAGGAGACGTCCGGCCACATCGTGGTGCTGCTGTCCCTGGCCTCGGTGAGCTTGCGCTGCGCGAGGGCCCGGTCGAAGGTGACCAGCATCCGTTCGGCGACGTGCTGTTCCCTCAGGTAGGAGGGCGGGAGGGCCTTCAGGCGGTGGAGCAGATCGGGGGCCAGGGCCGGGGAGAGGGAGAAGTAGGACCCGCCCTGGGCGTCGGTGCCGGACGACAGGGCGATCTGGTCCTCGGCGCGCTCCTCGTACACCTCGTCGAGGGCGGTGGCGACGAAGTCGGCCGTGTCACCGTCGAAGAGCGAGATCAGCTCGGCGCGCGCGGGCAGCTCCTGCTCGGTGATCGTGTCCACCTGGCCGAACAGGTCGGCGAGTGCGGTGTCGTCGGCGGGGGCGGAGTCAAGGAACTCCTCGACGGTGCCGCCCCTGACCAGTTCCTTGATCAGCCGGCGCTCTTCCTCCTCGGCCCGGTAGAGACCGGAGACGGCCTCGGCCGTGCCGTCCAGCTTGTGCGCCTCCTCCTCCCGGAGGAGCAGCTTCTCGGCGACCGTGCGGTCGTCCTTGGCGCCGGGAACGGCCGAGGTGAGGATCAGCGCGTGGAACCGGGGCTCGTACTTCTGTCCGTAGCGGTCGATACGGCCGTTGCGCTGCTCGATGCGGATCAGTGACCACGGGATGTCGTAGTGGACGAGGTGGTGGCACTGGCGGTGCAGGTTGACGCCCTCGGAGGCCACGTCTCCGGTGAACAGCAGCCGGACGGGGGTGTCGGCGAGGCCGAACGCCTCGAGGACCTTGCCCTGCTCCTCGTCGCTGAGGCCGCCGTGCATCACGGCCACGGCCTTCGACGTGCCGTCGGCCCCGGCCGGGAAACCCAGACGGGCGGGGACGACCTCGGCGAGCCAGGTCAGTGTGCGGACGCGTTCGGAGAAGACCACGGCCCGCGTGGTGGAACGGGGGCCGACGCCGATCTCCTTGAGCTGGGCGACGAGGGCGTCGAGCTTGGCGGAGTCGCCGGGCGCGGTGCCGTCGCCCATGCCGGACGCGATCTCCCGGAGCCGGGCGAGGGCGGCCTGCTCGGCGGCGATGGCGGGGTCGGGCCGCAGCCCCTTCTCCTCGGCCTTGCGGACCCGGTCCGTGAGGGAGGAGATGCGGTTCGCGACCGTCTCGCCCAGAGCGACGTGCGAGGACAGGAACGTCTTGAGCAGGTTGTAGGCGAAGACCGGCTCGACGGCGACCGAGACGTGGTCCTGACCGGCGGTGCCGAACTCCGTACTCGTCGGCGGTGCGGGAATCCAGTGCTCGGCCAGTTCGGCGAAGACCCGCTCCTCCGCCTCGGTGGCGGCGCAGTGGAGGGAGACGGTGGGACCCCGGTCCGGCCACTCCGTGCCCATCTCGTCCCGGACCTCGGGGCTGATCTTGGTGCGCCGGATGAAGAGGTGGCCGAGGTCCTCCGCCGGGTCGTAGTCGTCGCGGTCGGCGATGGCGGCCGGGTCGAGCAGGGAGATCAGGTCGGCGAAGGACCGCTTGTCGCCGTTGTGCGGGGTGGCGCTGGCGAGCAGCAGGGCGTCCGTGCGCGGGGCGAGGATTTCGGCGAGGGCGCGGCGCTGGCTGCCGGGGTTGATCAGGTTGTGGGACTCGTCGATGACGACGGCGTCCCAGCGGATCCGCTCCAGGTGGTGCCGGTACTGGCCGATGTTCTTGAGGGTGTCCACGGAGATGATCACGCGCTTGTAGTGCGTGAACGGGTTCCGCCCGGCCGGAAGCTCGCGCTGGACACGCTGGACGCCGAGCGAGTCGAGCCGTACGAGCGGGATGGAGAAACGCGTCCACAGCTCGTGCTGGAACTGCTCCAGGATGCTCTGCGGGGTCACGACCAGGATGCGCTCGCCGCGGCCCCGACGGATGAGCTCGGCGAGGGTCAGGCCGATCTCCAGGGTCTTGCCGAGACCGACGACGTCGGCGATGAGGACCCGGGGGCGGAGATTACGCATGGACAGGGCGAGTTCGGCCGGGCGCTGCTGGTAGACGAGCGGGTCCAGGAGGAAGCGGTCGGCGAGGGCGAGGCCCCGCTCCGACTGGGGCAGCGGCGTCTTGCGCAGGACGGCTTCGAGGAACAGGCGGCTGCGCCGGAAGTACGAGGAGGTGTCGGGTACGAGGACGGTCTTCTCCGGGTCCAGGAGTTCCACCGTGTCGATGCCGCTGAAGAAGACGGCCTCCTCGTCCCGTACGAACTCGGAGACGCCGACCGCCTCGATCCTCTCCCCGTCGTGATCGGTCGTGGTGGTGTTGCGGACCAGCCACTCCTCGTCCCGTACGAGGATCTGCGCGCCCGGCGGGAACCGGGTCCCCTCCTGCGTCGCCCCCTGGTCGGTCACTCACGGCCCCTTCGTCTTGCGTGTGTCGTCACCCTCGCCACCGCAAGTCTGTCACGGGGAGGAAGCGGGACGTACAGGATCGGGCGCGGGGCCGCGCCTGCTCAGAAGCGGGCCTCGCGGGCGTAGCCGGCACGAATCCGCTCGGCGATCCTCAAGGGCGCGGAGGGCCGGACAGCGGTCACTCCACCGCGTGGGCGCGGGTGGGTTTCCGCCTGTGCGGGCGTGGGCTCCTGGAGGGCGGAGGCGCCGTCGTCCGGATCATCCTCATCGGGTTCTCCCTCCGAGGCGTGCGGCCGGGCTCCTGCGAACCCGGCCGGACCCGCCTGCTCGTCGTCCTCGACCGCCGCTTGGTCGATGACGGCGGGTGTGTAGGCGGGTGCGTCGACTCCCCCCGGAGATCCGGGAGCCGGCGCGGGAAGCTGGGGCACGCTGATCTCGGGCGTCAGACCTGCGAGGCGCCGCTTGGCCTGGAGTGCGGTCAGACCCTGTTCACGGATGACGCGCACCAGCCGCTCGGTGACGTCGGGCAGGGCCGGCCTGGCATCCGGATCCAGTGCGAGCATGTCCGTGATCAGCGGTACGAGTTCCGGTGGGGCGTCCGTCAGATCGGGAGGGGTCGCCGGGTCCTCGATCTTCAGGGCGACGGCCTGCCACGTCGGCCCCTCGTACGGGTAGTGCCCGGTCGCGGCGAAGAGCAGCACCGCACCCAGCGCGTACACGTCGGCGGACCGGTCCAGCTGTTGCTCGCCCCGGGCCTGCTCGGGAGGCATGCAGAGAACGCTGCCGACGACGAAGCCGGTGGCCGTCAGGGTGGTGCGGCGTTCCGCGAGCACGGCGAGACCGAAGTCGATCACCTTGGGACCGTAGGGGGAGAGCAGGATGTTCTGCGGCTTCAGGTCGCGGTGGAGCAGCCCTGCCTCGTGGACCGTGCCGAGGCCCTCGGCCAGCAGCGCTCCGAGGCTGGCGGTCTCGGCGACCGGCAGGGGCCCCTGACCGGCGACCAGGGTGCGCAGATCGGGTCCGGGGACGTACTCGACCGCGAGCCAGGGCTGGTCGGCGTTCGCGTCGGCCCCGACGAAGGCCGCGACGAAAGGCCCGTAGACGGTGCGCAGGCTTTCCACTTCGGACAGGAAACGCGCCCGGGTGTCCTCGTCGAGCACAGAGGGCTTGATGACTTTCACCGCGGCCTGGTGGCCGGCCGCGGACTCGCCCAGGAACACCTGGCCCATGCCGCCGGAGCCGATCCGGCACACGAGGGCGAAACCCCCGATCTCCTTCGGGTCGTCATCCCTCAGTGGTTCCACGGTGTCACGCCTCCCCCTTGCGGTCCGCACCCCACGATTCCGCGCGGTGGACCTACCCGGACCGGGAGGCAGTCTATGCAGGTCCTCCCTCGTCCTGTACCGGCTTCCGCGGGGGCGGCCACAGGCGCGACGGTCGTCGTCACGAGCCTGACAGGCCGTGCTCGTCCATCAGTCGCATCAGGTTCCGCTTCCGCTTCTGGGCGGCGCGCAGGTCGGTGACGTATGCGGTGAAGTCTTCCGGTGTGCCGAGGCGGCGGTGACAGTCGCGGATGCCCAGGAGCAGGCCGACGAGCTGTTCGTAGGCGCGGTTGCCGGTCTCGCGGGTGAGGCGGGCGACCAGGCGGAGGTAGACGGCGAGGGCATCCGCGGGGCGGATCGGGCGGGACTGGTCCGCAAGGGCGAGCCACTGGCCGTCGTGGGCGCCGTACTCGCCGGCTGTCCGCCAGGCGGCGTCGAGGTCCCCGTCGTCGAGCAGGATGTCAACGAGGACCCGGCCACCGCGCGTGTCCGCCCGTTCGGCATCGGCGCGAAGATGCGCCAGTGCGTTCTCGCGCTCGGTCGGCCAGCACGCGACGGCAATGGCCGCGGCACGCAGTTGCTGGTAGGCGAGCAGGGTGCGGCGGGCTGCGAAGTGGTCCCGGCGCAGGGTGACGGCGTCGGCGGGCCGGCCGGTCCGGGTGTAGCGGTCGGCGAGGTGGTCGATCAGGGCGGTGTCGACGGTGGCGAGGTCCTCGGTCTCCCGGATGCCGCGCTCGGCCCATTCCAGGGCGTCGACGGTACGGCCGGCGGTGTCGAGTTCTCTGGCGATGAGCAGATGGGTGTGACCGTTCGGTGCGAGGTCGGCGGCGTGCACGGCGACCACCGTGTCGATGTCCCGTCCCGACTTCGCGAGGCGCTGCATCAGGTGCTTCTCGGCCCAGCCGGTACGGTTCGCCTGCCACGCCTCGACCGCGTACGGCGCAGGGCGGCCGTCCCCCGCTCGCCGAGCAGGTCCTCGTAGTCGAGCGGTCGATGCCCGTCAGGTCGGCCGCGTCGTCCAGAGCGTGCGTCACCAGCCAGTGCGCGAGTTCCTCCAGGTCCGGGCCTGCCGCGCGGCAGGCCTCGTGGTGGGCGTCGGCCAGGCCGACACCGATCTCCCCGAACCGGCCGTCGGAGTCATCGACGCTTTCGATCACTGCGGCCAGCATCCCGATCGCCTCCCGGGCCAGAGTGATCGAGTCGGCCGCCCGGCCGGAGGCTGTCAGTGACCGGATCGCGTTGACCGCCTGCGCGGCCTGGTCGGCGTAGGCGTGAACGTCGGCGTACTCGACGTAGCCGTACCGGGCAAAAGGGCCGCTATCGAGCAACTCGTGGATACGGGAGCGGATCCCGGCCACGTCGCCGCGGGCGCTCGCCGCCCGCAGTTCCAGACGCTTCCGCAGGCTCCGGTCCTCGGCCGTCTCTTCCCGTAGAAGAGCGAGCAGATCGTCCCGCGACATGCCGGTCAGCCAGGCGTCGAGGCCTCGGGTCCGGTCCCTGGCGGCCTTCCGCCGACGAGGCAGGTCGGCTTCCTGGGCGATCACCGTCAGACCGAGCGCGACCAAGTGCTTGCAGAAGTTGCCCTCCTGGCCGTACGGGCAGTCGCACGTGCCCGCCGGCTTTCTGCGCCCGCCCAGGAGCAGCTCCACCTCGTACCGCTCCGTGCCGCGTACTGACGCCCTGATCCAGCCGTCACCGAACTCGACCCCGCGCACTTCGTCGGCGTAAGCGAGTCCACGCTCGAACGAACGCTCCCCGGCCAGCGCCCTCAGCTTCGCCTCGGTAAGACCGCCCACGACTCACCGCGCTCCGATCCGGCTCGGACTTCCCGAACGGCCCCCACAGTAACGGCCGTCCCAGCCGACGGGCCCATCCTCCTGTCAGGCCGTCGACAACCGATTCTCTGGGGTGCCTCATGCCCAAACTGTATGGTCGTCGCACCCCGGCTCCCAGGACCTTCTCCGAAAGGGGCCGCATGACCAAGCCCGCCACTGTGAACCTGACGAAGGCCTCGCCGCAGGCCGCCGCTCAGAGGGCGGCCAACGAGGCCCGTATGCCGATAGCGCCTGGAGCATTCTCGACGACGAGGAACCTCGCGTGTGCCTCCGATTGGACCGGGATCAAGCCTCGTTCGCCGGGATGGAGATCTGCGAGTTCGACCTGAGGCCGGCCCCAGTGCTCGACCTTGACCGGCCTTCAGAGATGGGCTGATTCCTGCGGTCGTGCCGTCCCGATCCTGCGATCGCTGGTCGGGTCGTGCCGTTGACTGACGCCCAGTGGGTGCACCTGACCCCCGAATGCGGCTCACAGGGTCATGGCGAGCAGGCCGAGGACGAGGAAGAGGGGCTTGTCGGTGGGCACCGCTACTATCCGGGATGCCTCACGGGACGACGAACGGAGTCAGAGAAGGGGCGACGTGAACGAAGCAGCGGTCAAGCGGAAGTTGGGTATCCCGAACTGGCGGAACCTGTCCAAGGACAAGGTGCTCAAGTTCGCGGCAGCGATGCCCGAGATGGCCACCGAGGTGCGGCTCAAGCTCATCGAGCAGTTCCCCGCCTTCAAGGACCTGGGCAAGGCCGACATCGATGCGGTCACAGAGGCCCACAAGTCCACTCTCGCAGCCAACGAGAACAGTCAGAACCACTTCTACAAGGCTTCGCAGGACCAGCGGGACGCTCTACAGGCCGACCTCGGTCGGGACGACCTCAGCTGGACGCAACGGGAGGCCCTCCACGACCGCCTCGGCCAAAACGTACAGCGGGTAGGCGAGAAGGACAGCGAAAGCAAGCAGTTTCTGGGGGCGGGGATGAAGGTGGTGGCAGCCGCCGGTGCAGCCGCCCTCGGGCTGGGCGTGGTATTCGTCGGCGGCAAGATCGCTGGAGCGAGCGAGGACGGTTCCGAGGAATTTCAGTGACCACACTCTGCCCCGTACCCGAGCCGTCCTTCTCCGACTTCACCAGCCGGCTCGGCAGCCTGACCGCCGACGAGATCACCGCCATCATCACCCCCAGCGTCGCGGCCCTGCTCATCCGCAGCGCCGAGCGGCGCAGCCCCCGCACCGTCCAGAAGACCATCCTCAGCGGCCGGGGCACGTTCACCACCCCCCTGCGCGGCGTCCGGCACTCCTGCAGCGAGGAGTACCTCACCGGGCTGCCCGCAGGAACTGTCCTCGACCTCGTCCGCGACCACGACAGCCCGACAGACCCGAACGCCATCCGGGTCGAGCACAACGGGCTCCATCTCGGATGAATCGCCAAAGGTACCGCCCGCCGCCTCGCACTGGCCCTCGACGAGCAGCCCTCCCCCACGATCACGGCCATCCTGAACACCGATAGCCACGCCCTCACCGAAACCGGCGGCACCGAGCAATTTGAAGTTCCCCCACGATCATGGACAGCGGGTACTTACGCTGCGGGGGTGAAGTTG
>RHMC01000395.1 GCA_003719395.1 Streptomyces altiplanensis | reverse complement strand
GAGGCGGGGCGGGACGGGGCGGGGCGGGCGGGGGGAAGCCCCGCCCCCGAGGGTCACGCGATGGACGCCGAAATGATCGCCGCCACCGCGATGTTGCACGACGCCGTCACCCACACCGCCGGGTGCGGCTCGTCCTGGACCAGTGTTTCGCCCAGCTTCCCCGGCGTTACCAGGTCGACGACCAGGAAGGCCACCGCCATCATCACGAGTCCCAGCACTCCGAACGCGGCCGTCGACACGAGCCCCTTGCCGAAGTCGTTGTACGTCGTCCAGATCGAGGTGAACACGACCCCGCCGATGCCCAGCAGCGCCGAGCTGAGCAGAAGCGCCGCGTTGCGGTTGCGCTCCTCCCAGATCTGCCGGCCGAGCTTGCCCGGCGTCAGGGCGTCCACCAGGAATATGCCGAGGGTCAGCAGCACCACACCCAGGGCGCCGTAGGCGGCGGAACGGCCAAGTCCGTTGACGATGTCTTCCATTGGTCCCAGTCTCCGCAGGTGAAGTCGATCGTGGTCGAGGAGAGGCAAAACCTATCGCACGGGCCTCCGGGGCGGCCGGACGGGTTGTGGGGCGGCACAGTGGCGTCCCGCAAGAGCGATTACGATCCGAACTCATGAGCGCTGCTGACCAGGAACGGGCCCAGGCCCAGGAACAGGACGAGGACGGCCCCCCGCCCGTACGGACCGGCGGCCTCGCGCCGCGTCAGGCCAGGCGGATGCGCGTCGCCGCAGCCTCGGTCCTGATGGTCGCGGTGGCGGCGGTGCTGGTGGTGCGGCTGGCGAGCCGGTCGTCGGTCCTGGTCGTCGGGGTGTACGGGCTGGCGCTGATCCTGTGCGGGGGCGTGATCGAGCTCAGCCGGCGCGGGCGTACGCGGCTGGGCACCTGGCTGCTGGTGGCGGGCCTGGCGGGGGCGGTCGCGGCGGATGTGTTTTTGATTCCGTGACCGGTTGCCCCTCGCACCCTTCTGACGGCACGTCAGGGGCGGCAGCGGCGGGCGTGGGTGGTCCTGGCGATTCATCGTCAAGATCCTGAGTCCGGCTCCTGAACCGATCAGAACCAGGACCGCGCACACCCCACTGCACTGGAGGCCGCATGGCAGCCGTAACCCGCTCTCGCGCCGGCGCCCTCGCGCTCAGCCCTCCCGCTCTCCTTCGTCCGGGTAGGGCCGCTGCGGCCCCCCGTCTCCCCTTCCCGCCGTGAGGCCGGACGCCTTCCGGGACCGGCACGCCACCGACCCGGAGCAGGCGATCGGTGCCCTCTGGCCGACCGTACGCACGTCACCCGCGCACCGGGCGTGGTCGCGACGGCACGCCCGACAACGTTTTCCTCGCGGAGGTCTCGCGCCGGCCGGACGCCACCGGGCCGTGGGGGGCGGGCGAGGAGCACGGCTTCGGCGACCTGGCGGCGATCGAATCGGGCGACAGGGAACCGGCCGCGCGGGAGCGCAAGGTCATGGACGCCCGCGCGGGCCGGCAACGGGCCCGAACGCGGCTCGGCGCCACGGGCGAGGATCCGCCCGAGGCGCCGAAGCCGGTTTCCAGGGCCTCAGGGCCCCGGGACCTCTTAGTCGAGGTAGTCGCGCAGGACCTGCGAGCGCGACGGGTGGCGCAGCTTCGACA
>RHMC01000394.1 GCA_003719395.1 Streptomyces altiplanensis | reverse complement strand
CAATGCCACGAAGTTAAGGACCTGCTGGTGATGTCAAGGGCGGGTGCGACGCGAAAGGGCCTCTGCTATCCAGGGGATCGACCAAGATCTTCCTGAGAAAGCAGAGGCCCGGTGACCCACTCTGTCACGGACGGAACCGGTGACGTGTTTGCGCCTGGTCACATCGGTGAGTTGACGCAGGTCATCCCGCCCGAGTTGGTAGATGCCGTACTGGACGAGACCGGGGCACGCGAGCAACGATTACGGAGCCTCCCCTCTCGCGTGGGGGTGTACTTCGTGCTCGCGCTCGGGCTCTTCGAGTATCTGGGCGCCGCGCTGGTGTGGAACAAACTCGTGGCGGGACTACGGGCGACCAGAGTGCCGCAGCCGTCGGAGAAGGCACTTCGCGACCTGCGTCGGCGGGTCGGCGTGGCCCCGCTCAAGGGACTGTTCGACGTACTGGCCGGTCCGCTGGCCCAGCCGTCCACGCCCGGAGTGCGCTACCGCCGCTGGCGTACGGTCGCCTTCGACGGGTGCGGGAGCCTGTCCGTCCCCGATCATGAACGCAACCGGTCCTGGCTCGGCCGCACTCAGCGCCGCCACGGCCCGGCAGGATACCCCCGGCTGATGCTCATGACTCTGTGCGAAACCGGAACCCGCGGACTGATCGGCGCCGTCTTCGGCCCCGCCACCAAGGGCGAGACCGATTACGCCCACGACCTGGTCGGCCACCTGACCTCGGACATGCTTCTCCTGGCGGACCGCGCCTTCGACAGCAACGAACTGCTCAAGGACATCGCCGCTCAAGGGGCTGAATTCCTCATACGAGCCACCAGTACCCGACGCCCGCCGGTGCTGGCGCTGCTGCCCGACGGCTCCTACCTGACCCGGATCGGTGGCCTCCCATTGCGCGTGATCGAGGCCGAGATCCACTCCCGCACCGCCGACGGCGGCGACTTCGGCGGGACCTACCGCCTGCTGACCACACTCACCGACCACCGCACCGACCCCGCCGACCACCTGGTGCGTCTCTATCACGAACGCTGGGAGATCGAGATCACCTACCTGGCGCTCCGCCACACCCTGCTCAAAGGCCGAGTTCTACGTTCGAAGGACCCGATGGACCTGACCCAGGAGATGTGGGGGCTCCTCACCCTCTACCAGGCCCTGCGCTCAGTAATGGTGACCGCGGTGGAGACAATGCCCGGCGGCGATCCCGACCGGGCCGGCTTCACCGTCGCTCTGGAGGCTGCCCGTGACACGGTCGTCAGTCTCGTCGGGACGACCGCGGGCTCAGGGCCGAGCAGCCGCTTTGACCTGGTCGGACGCATCGGCACCCGTGTCCTGCACACACTGCTTCCCGGACGCCGGATGCGGCTGTCCGCCCGCATCGTCAAGTGCGGGACCTCCCGCTACAACATCTGGAACCGCGACGGACGACCTCGAGACGACACGCCGATCACCAGCATCGAGATCACCGTGCGTCCCCCGACTCTCCCCAGTAACCACGATCCAGGCCAAGCCCCCTCGGGCCGCTGGGACCTGGTCTGCCAGATCCTGGCCGCGAACCCCAACGAGGCCATGCACACCCGCGACATCGCACAACACCTCGGCCTCGCCTCCACGGGACGCGCCCTCAGCAGCCTCACCGCGCAATTCTGCTACTGGGCTCGCAACGGCCGGCTCATCCGCACGGCACCGAGCACCTACAAGATCACCCTCCCCGAGGTCTTGACATCGTCAGCAGGTCCTTAACTTCGTGGCATTGG
>RHMC01000393.1 GCA_003719395.1 Streptomyces altiplanensis | reverse complement strand
AGCCGCCGGCGCAGCCCGGGGTACGGCTACCCGCAGACGCCGCCGGGACCGCCCGCCCAGCCCCAGCCCGGGTACGGCTACCCGGCCCAGCCCGGGCCAGCAGCCCGGTTACGGCTACCCGGGCCAGCCGGGGCAGCCGGGCCCGTACGGCCAGCAGCCGCCCTACGGACAGCAGCAGCCGCCGTACGACCTATCCCCAGGGCGCGCCCCCGCAGGGCCCGGGCGGCGGCAGGAAGATCAGCAACACGACGACGATCGTCGTCGTGGCGGCGGTCGCCGCGGTGGCGCTGATCGTCGCCGGCGGCGTCTGGTACGCGTCCGGCAGTGACGAGGGCGGCAAGGACGACCCGGCCCGGAGCTCCTCCGCGGGCTCGTCCGGCGGAGGCGGCGACGACGGCAAGCCCGCGCCCGACGGCGCCGGCAAGGAGCAGAAGCCGGCCGACACCGACGCCCGGCTCCTCTTCCAGCTGCCCGCCCCGAAGGTGAAGGAGTCGGTCGCCGGCGTCAACGGCTCCTGGATCACCGACGGGGCGTACGTCAAGAGCGGCCTCAACGAGGTCGTGGCCCACGACCTCGACAAGGGCACGGAGCTGTGGACGATCCCGCTCCCCGGCGAGGTCTGCGCGGCGTCGCCCCACGTCACCAAGGACAACAAAACCGCGATCCTCTTCGCGGGGCCGATGCCGGCGGGCAAGACGTACTCGCCCTGCACCGAGGTCGGGGTGATCGACCTCGCCGAGGGCAGGCTGGTGTGGCAGAAGTCGGTCAAGGCGGGTGACCAGAAGATCACCTTCAGCGAGGTCACGGTCGGCGGCGACGCGGTCGGCGCCGGCGGTACCGGCGGCGGCGCCGCCTTCGACGTCGCCACCGGCAAGCTCCGCTGGCAGCCGGACGACAACGCCGAACAGTGCCGTGACGTCGGGTACGCGGGGGGCGAGGCGCTCGCCACGGTGCGCAGCTGCGGTTCGGTCAGCGCCCCCCAGCTCTCCGTCCAGTACCTGAACCCGAAGGACGGCACGCCGCTCGCCACGTACAAGATGCCGAGCGGCGTGGACCGGGCGAGCATCGTCTCCACCAAGCCGCTGGTCGCCGCCGCCGACGTCGGTGACACGGCGGGCGACGGCAGCGGCGTCACCGACTTCTTCTCGATCGACGAGAAGACCGGCAAGCTGCGCGCCAGGATCGCGGCCGACGCCCAGAAGTACGCGCCGAGGTGCCGGGACACCGAGGGCTGCACCAAGGTCGTCGTCGGCAACGACAGGATCTACGTGCCGACCGAGGAGCACGAGGGCAGCGGGGTGGGCGTCCGTACGAACGAGATCGTCTCCTTCGACCTCGCGACCGGCAAGCCCACCACCGACCGGGCCGACGCGGGCGAGCGCTACGCGCTGCACCCGATCCGCATGGACGGCGGCAACATCATCGCGTACAAGTCGCCGCCCTACGACAGGGGCGGTCAGATCGTGAGCATCGACGGCGGTTCCATGAAGGAGACGCTGCTGCTGGAGATGCCGACCGGCGACGCGGTCCGCGATGTGGTGACCAGCTTCGGCGTGGACTCCGCGCACTTCCGCTACGCCGACGGCCGGCTGTTCATGGGGGCGCGCCTCATGAGCCAGCAGCGCGACGGTTTCAAGCGCTACCTGGCGGCCGGCTTCGGCACCGGCTGACGCGTCCGGCGCGCTCGACGCGCCCGACGCACAGGTCACAACGCCCCGGCAGCTGGTTCGCCGCCACTCGCCGGGCCGTCCCCGT
>RHMC01000392.1 GCA_003719395.1 Streptomyces altiplanensis | reverse complement strand
GGACCCGTAATTTAACTACTGCCGGAGTTGATCTCGCTGTCATGGCACTCGGTTAGGCGCTTCAGGGCTTCGAGTGTGCGGGGAGGGTGGGTCCGGCGGAAGACGAGGACTCTGGCGAGTTCGGGCCCGGCGAAGGCCAGCATGGGCTTGGACTTTCCGGCGTGGTAGCTCAGCACGTTGCGCGTGCGTCCCATCAGCTCGGCCGCGAGGGTCAAGGTGACGGTGTTGCGGCTGCGGAGCACGGCGGCCAGGACGCGGTGGCGGTGATCGAGGACGCCGAAGCCGGGGTTGCGACCGCGACCGTCCCTGCCTTCTCGCTGTCGTTCGGCTTCAGTGAGAATCTGTTGGCAGGGTTCAAGCTGAAGCACGAGTTGTTCAAACTGTTCACGGGGCATGCCGGTGAGTGCGGGGTGGGTGAGGAGGAAGGTGGCCTCGGCCGTGACCGGAGGTCCCGAATCGTCGAGTTGGTCTTCGGGAACCTGCTGGTCGGGGTCCTGCGGGGCGATGGTGTAGTTCCACTCGCCGTGGAACTCGTCGCGGTTGACCCGCCGGTCGACGTTCTTGCGCTCGGCCCGGGTGAGCACGTGGCCGGTGGGGTACGCGTTCTCGTCCAGTGCGGCATGGACCGCCAGTCCGGTGCTGGTGCGGGTGGCGGAGATGGTCTCCAACAGCACTTCGTAGCTGGTCAGAGGCTGCCCACGCAGGCTGTGGGTGATTCGGGAGAACAGCCGGTGTTCCACTTTGTTCCATTTTGAAGTACCTGGCGGGAAATGCATGATGGTGATGCTCAGCCCGCACTCGTCGGCGAAATCGGCCAGGCCCATCTTGAACAGGCGGGAGTCGGCCGAGTTGGCTCCTCCGGAGTCTGCGGTGACCAGCAAGCGGTCCACGCCGGGGTAGTCGAGGTGCCCTTGGATCTTCCACCAACGGCGCAGGGACTCCACCGCGAAGGCGGCGGTGTTCCGGTCGGTTCCCACGTTGACCCATCCGCTGTCACGTCCCAGGTCGTAGATGCCATATGGGATGGCGAACGGAGTATCTGGGTGGATGAAGTCGTGGTCCGGGGCAGCGATCGGCTGCCCTTTCGGCCGGTAGGTACGGCCGGGCCGGGCGAAGTCACCAATCGGCTCCTTTGCCTTCGTGTCCACGCTCACCACGGGCAGGCCCCGCGCCAGGAAGCGTTCGGCGGCGGTGTTGATGTGCCGGAACTGGGCGTCCCGGTCGGGCACCTGGCTGCCGGCCCGGGTCTTGGCCATGCCCTGCAGACTGAAGCCCATGGCACGCAGAAGTCTGCCGACCACCGGAGCGCTGACCGGATGCCCGGCATCGGTCAGCTCCCGGGACAAGTCCCGCGGTGAGGCAGTCGTCCAGCGCAGCGGGGACACCGGATCACCCACTGCACGCGGCTCGATCAACAACTCGAGAGCCGCCACCAGACCAGGGTCGCGTTCGGCAGCGCACTTGCGCCCGCCGCCCGGTCTGCGTACCCGGCCCAACGCCTCTGCCCCGCGCGCGAGTTCCTCGCGCCCTCGTGCGACAGTCGACTCCGAAACCTCCGCCAGTCTGGCCACGGCCGTGATCCCGCCGTGCCCCAGAGCCTCGGCCTCGGAAGCCAGATACAGACGGCGCTGCCGCTCGTCCAGATGCGGGAGCACCACCGCGAACTTCGCGCCCAGTACCGCCAGGACTTCATCCAAAATTGCCACAACAGCCCAACTGCATGGCAGCACCAAGGTATCGGCCCGAATCCGGCAGTAGTTAAATTACGGGTCCT
>RHMC01000391.1 GCA_003719395.1 Streptomyces altiplanensis | reverse complement strand
CCACCTGGTGGCGGAGCACGGTGTGCGCCGTCTGCTGCTGGTGAGCCGCCGGGGTCCGGGCGCTGAGGGTGCCGAAGCCCTGGTGGGCGAGCTGTCGGTGCTGGGTGCGGAGGTCTCGGTCGAGGCGTGCGACGTGGCCGACCGGGACGCGCTGGCTGACCTGCTGGCACGCCACACCGTCTCCGCGGTGATCCACACCGCTGGTGTGCTGGATGACGGTGTGGTGGGTTCGTTGACGCCGGAGCGGTTGGATGGGGTGTTGCGTCCGAAGGTGGATGCGGCGTGGTATCTGCATGAGTTGACGCGTGATCTGGATCTGTCGGCGTTTGTGGTGTTCTCGTCGGTGGCGGCGATGTTCGGCAGTGCGGGGCAGGGTAATTACGCGGCGGGTAATGCCTTCCTGGATGCGCTGATGGAGCGTCGTCGGGTTGAGGGGTTGCCGGGTGTGTCGCTGGCGTGGGGTCCGTGGGAGCAGTCCGGTGGGATGACGGGTGCTTTGGCGGAGGCCGATGCGGAGCGGATGGCGCGTGCGGGTGTGCCGGCGTTGTCGGTGGGCCTGGGGGTTGCGCTGTTCGATGCGGCGTTGGCTGCGGGTGATGCTGTGGTGGCGCCGGTGCGGCTGGATCTTGCGGTGTTGCGTGCGCTGGGTGATGTGCCGGTGTTGTTGCGGTCGTTGGTCCGGGTGCGGTCGCGTCGTGCGGCTGCCGCGGCGGGCGGTGCGGCTGCGGGGCTGGTGGAGCGGCTGTCGGTGCTGACGGTCGTTGAGCGTCAGGAGGTGCTGCTGGATCTGGTACGTGGGCAGGTCGCCCTGGTGCTGGGGCATGCCGACGCCAACGCGGTCAACCCCGAGCGTGCCTTCCGTGAGCTGGGCTTCGACTCGCTCACCGCGGTCGAACTCCGCAACCGGCTCAACACCGCGACCGGGCTACGGCTGTCGGCCACGATGGCCTTCGACTACCCGACCGTTCAGACACTCGTGGACCACCTGCTCGAGGAGCTGCTGGGATCGGACGCGACGGTCGTCGAGCCGGTCGCCGCGCACGCTCCTTCGGTGGCCGACGACCCGATCGTGGTAGTCGGGATGAGCTGCCGGTACCCGGGCGGTGTGACCACGCCCGAGGATCTGTGGCGACTGGTCACGGAGGGGACGGATGCCGTGTCCGGCTTCCCGACCAACCGCGGCTGGGACGTCGACGGGCTCTACAACCCCGACCCCGACCACATGGGTACCTCGTACACGCGGCAGGGCGGGTTCCTGCACACGGCGGATGAGTTCGATCCCGCGTTCTTCGGGATGAGCCCGCGCGAGGCGCTGGCGACCGACTCGCAGCAGCGGCTGCTGCTCGAAGCGTCGTGGGAGGCGATCGAGCGGGCCGGCATGGACCCGGTGTCGCTCAAGGGCAGTGCGACCGGTGTGTTCGCCGGCGTGATGTACAGCGACTACACCTCTCTGCTGGGGGGCCCGGAGTTCGAGGGCTTCCAGGGAGGCGGAAGTACGAGTCTGGCGTCGGGCCGGGTGTCGTACACCCTGGGCCTGGAGGGTCCGGCGGTGACGGTGGACACGGCGTGCTCGTCGTCGCTGGTGGCGATGCACTGGGCGATGCAGGCCCTGCGCAGCGGGGAGTGCTCGCTGGCGCTGGCCGGCGGCGTGACGGTCATGTCGACGCCGGCGGTGTTCGTGGACTTCTCCCGGCAGCGCGGTCTTTCGGCCGACGGCCGGTGCAAGGCGTTCTCCGAGTCGGCCGACGGTGTCGGCTGGTCCGAGGGCGTGGGCATG
>RHMC01000389.1 GCA_003719395.1 Streptomyces altiplanensis | reverse complement strand
GGAACCTGCACGAGCTGACCCGGGACCTCGACCTCGCCGCCTTCGTCCTCTACTCCTCGGTCTCCGGAGTCATCGGTGGCGCGGGCCAGGCCAACTACGCGGCGGGCAACGCCTTCCTGGACGCGCTCGCCGCGCACCGGCAGGCCGAGGGCCTGCCGGGAGTCTCACTCGCCTGGGGCGCCTGGAACCAGGGCGCCGGCATGACGAGCGGTCTCGGCGAAGCCGATCTGCGCCGGGCCGCCGAGGCGGGCATGCCCCTGCTCTCGGTCGACCAGGGCATCGCACTGTTCGACGCCGCGCTGGCCACCGGCCAGGCCGCAGTGGCACCCGTACGGCTGGACCTGCCCGCGCTGCGCGCCCAGGGCGCCGTCACGCCGCTGCTGCGCGGCCTGGTCCGGCCGGGCGTACGACGTACGGCGGTCTCGGGCCCCGGAACGCGTACGGACGCGGGCCTCGCCGAGCGACTCAGCAAGCTTGAGCGTGCCGAACGGTACGCGACGCTGCTCACCCTGGTACGGGACCAGGCGGCCCTCGTGCTCGGCCACACGAGCGGCGACGGAGTCGACCCGACACGGGCCTTCCGCGACCTGGGCTTCGACTCGCTGACAGCGGTGGAACTGCGCAACCGGCTGAACACGACGACCGGACTGCGGCTGCCCGCGACGATGGTCTTCGACTATCCGACCGTCGAGGCTCTGGCGGACCACCTGCTCGACGAACTCGTCGGTCCGGAGGCCGCAGACACCGAAGCGACGACGGCCGTACCGGCGCTCTCCCAGGCCATGCTGGACGACGATCCGGTGGTCATCGTGGGCATGAGCTGCCGCTTCCCCGGCGGCATCGGCTCGCCGGAAGACCTGTGGCGCGTGGTCACCGAAGGCGCCGACGTCGTCACGGACTTCCCGGACAACCGCGGGTGGGACGTCGACGGGCTCTACAACCCCGACCCCGAGCACATGGGCACGTCCTACACCCGCTCGGGCGGATTCCTGCACGACGCGGGTGAGTTCGACCCGGCGTTCTTCGGGATGTCGCCGCGTGAGGCGATGGCGACGGACTCGCAGCAGCGGTTGCTGCTGGAGACGTCGTGGGAGGCGATCGAGCGCGCAGGCATCGACCCGGTGTCACTGCGCGACAGCCAGACCGCCGTGTTCGCCGGTGTGATGTACGGCGGCTACAACACCAATTTGAGTGGCAAGGAGTTCGAGGGCTTCCAGGGCCAGGGCAGCGCGCTGAGCGTCGCCTCCGGCCGGGTCTCGTACACCTTCGGTTTCGAAGGCCCGGCGGTGACCGTGGACACGGCGTGCTCGTCGTCGCTGGTCGCGATGCACCTGGCCGCGCAGGCGCTGCGCAGCGGTGAGTGCTCGCTGGCCCTGGCCGGCGGCGTCACCGTGATGTCGGTCCCCGACACCTTCGTGGAATTTTCCCGTCAGCGGGGCCTGGCCCCCGACGGACGCTCCAAGCCGTTCTCCGAGTCCGCCGACGGTGTCGGCTGGTCCGAGGGCATCGGCATGCTCCTCCTGGAGCGGCAGTCCGATGCGTTGCGCAACGGCCACGAGATCCTGGCCGTGGTGCGCGGCAGCGCGGTCAACCAGGACGGCGCCTCCAACGGTCTGACGGCGCCCAACGGCCCGTCGCAGCAGCGGGTGATCCGCCAGGCGCTGGCCAGCGGCGGGCTGTCGGCCGAGGACGTCGACGTCGTCGAGGCGCACGGCACCGGCACCACGCTCGGTGACCCGATCGAGGCGCAGGCGCTGCTGGCGACGTACGGACGCGACCGCGACCCGGAGCAGCCGCTGCTGCTCGGCTCGGTGAAGTCGAAC
>RHMC01000388.1 GCA_003719395.1 Streptomyces altiplanensis | reverse complement strand
ACGCGCGCAGGCGTGGAGGTCAGGAAGACCGGCGGGGGTGCGTCATGGCGTACGTACCTCTGGAGAAGGGGAGCTGAAGACGTCGAGAACGTGGACCCGGAACTCAGTCACGTGCCGTCACTTGCCGAAGACCATCATGGTCTTCGCCTCCTTCTCCTCCTTGTCGTTGCTGGCGCTGACGCGGGAGTTCACGAGGTAGAGCTGACCGCCTTCGTAGGCGATCCTCGGGGTGAAGAAGTTGTTCTCGATCGAGGCCGTCGACGCCGGGTTCTGGAGCAGCACCTTCGGCTTGCCGCCGGACGCCGGGATGGTCGCGACCGCGCCGCCCCTGTCGTACGAGCCGTCGATGTGGACCAGGACGTCATCGCCCTCCATCCGCAGCGGCGTCATCGTGCGGTCGGGGCCCGGGGAGGAACGCCACTTGGGCTTGCCGGTGTCGAGGCTGAACGCGACGACCTCGTTGGTGCGGTTGAGGCCGCTCGTCTTGTCCGCGGTCACCATGTAGAAGGTGTCCTCGTCGGCGGCGACGCCGGTGCAGCCTTCGAGGTTCTTGCCGAAGATGACGAACGTGCCGCCGCACTGCGGCTGGAACTTGTCCTTGCCGCCGTCGATCTCCGAGCGCAGCTTGCCGCTGTCCGTCAGGGAGATGACGCTCCAGCTCTTCTTCTCGCGGTGCGTCGCGGACACGACGAGCGGGGAGACGGAGTAGACCCGGTCGACCTCCCAGCCCTGGGCCAGCGGGTACGACCACTTCACCTTGCCGGTGGCGGAGTCGTGCTCCTGGATGCGCTGGTGGTTCTTGGCGGCCTCACCGGTGGAGCAGGCCGCGGCGGCGATCAGCTTGGCGCTGCTGGTGAAGGCGTACGGCTGGCACTCGCCGGGCAGCTTGCCCCAGATCTCCTTGCCGTCCTTCATGCTGAAAGCGGTGGAGTGGCCGGTGCGGCCGGCGGTGACGGTGTTGCCGCTGATCGCGATCGTGATGTCGGAGAGCATGTCGAACGTCCCCTCCTTCTTCACCTCGGCCGTCCAGCCCGCCTTGCCGGTCCCGAGGTCGACCATCTGGAGCTTGCTGCACTTGGCCCGCTCGGTGGTGTCGCTCTTGACACCGAAGACGATCTTGCCGTCGTCGGAGGCCCTGCTGGGTGCCGCGCAGAGCTGCGTGGAGAGCGGAAGGCTCCACTTCTCCTTGCCGTCGCTGGTGTTGTAGGCCGCGACCTTCTTGTACATGGCCTTGACGACGAGGCCGTTGTCGGTGAACCACGGGCCGAACACGTCCGAGCCGTTGCGCGGCAGGTCCACGTCGTTCTTCTGCAGCCACATGACCTTGGCCTCGCCCGACTGGCGTCCGCCGTTGAGGTCGTCGTCGGCGTCGCGCCCGCCGGCGGAGCCGCCGTCGGAGCCGCCGGTGTCCCCGGAGGGCAGACCGCCCGTCCCGGCGTCCTTGCTCCCGCCCGCGACGGGCTTCTTCTTGCCGCCGCCGTCACCGCTGGTGGCGAGGTAAGACGCCGCCGCCGACGACGAGGACCGCGGCGAGGGCCGCCGCCGATGACGACCGCGGGCTTGCCCTTGAAGGGGCCGCCGCTGCCGCCGCTGCCCGGGGCGGGTGCACCGGGGTAGCCGCCGTAGGGGCCCGGCTGCGGCTGACCGTACGGTCCCGGCTGCGGCTGGCCGTACGGTCCCGGCTGCGGCTGGCCGTAGGGACCGGGCTGCGGCTGCTGTCCGTACGGTCCCGCCTGGCCGGGCTGGCCGGGCTGCTGGCCCGGGTAGCCGTACCCCGGCTGCGGCTGCGGCGGAGCCTGCGGGTAGCCGTAACCGGGCTGCGCCGGCGGCTGCTGGGGCGGG
>RHMC01000387.1 GCA_003719395.1 Streptomyces altiplanensis | reverse complement strand
TACACCTGACGCCCACCGAGTTCGACCTGCTGGTGTGCCTGGCGAACACGCCGCGCGCCGTGCTCTCGCGCGAGCAGCTGCTCGCCGATTGTGGGACTGGGCGGACGCGTCGGGCACCAGGACCGTCGACAGCCACATCAAGGCGCTGCGCCGCAAGATCGGCGCCGAGCGGATCCGCACGGTCCACGGCGTGGGGTACGCGCTGGAGACCCCGCCGGCATGACGCGGCAGCGGAAGCAGGGGAGGAACGGGCTGCGTCCCTTCTCGATCAAGACCAAGCTCGGCACGCTCGTCGTCGTCTCGGTCTTCATCACCACGGGCCTGATCCTGGTGGCGCTGCGCACCAAGACGGAGCTGCGCTTCATCACCGTCTTCTCGGTCATCGCCTCGATGCTGATCACCCAGTTCGTGGCGCACAGCCTGACCTCGCCGCTGGACGAGATGACGACGGTGGCCCGGTCCATCGCGCACGGCGACTACACGCGGCGGGTGCGCGGCGCGGGCCGCAGGGACGAGCTGGGCGACCTGGCGGCCACGATCAACCACATGGCGGACGACCTGGAGGCCGTGGACCGCCACCGCAAGGAATTGGTCGCCAACGTCTCGCACGAGCTGAGAACCCCCATCGCGGGGCTCAGAGCGGTGCTGGAGAACGTCGTGGACGGCGTGTCCGAAGCGGATCCCGAGACGATGCGCACGGCGCTGAAACAGACCGAGCGCCTCGGCCGGCTGGTCGAGACGCTGCTCGACCTGTCCCGGCTGGACAACGGTGTCGTACCGCTGAAGGCGCACCGCTTCGAGGTCTGGCCGTACCTCTCGGGCGTACTGAAGGAGGCGAACGTGATCGCCTCGCAGCGCGGCCTCGCCTCGGGGTCCGGCAGTCATACGCGTACCGACGTGCATCTGCACCTGGACGTCTCGCCGCCCGAGCTGACCGCGCACGCCGACGTCGAGCGGCTGCACCAGGTCGTCGCCAACCTCCTCGACAACGCGGTCAAGCACAGCCCGCCGCACGGCCGCGTCACCGTGCGCGCCCGGCGCGGCCCGCAGCCGGAGAGCCTGGACCTGGAGGTCCTGGACGAGGGCCCCGGCATTCCGGAGGCCGAGCGGCACCGGGTCTTCGAGCGTTTCAACCGCGGCAGCCTGCCCGCTCCGCACGGTCCGGGCAGCGACGGTGGTACGGGACTCGGCCTCGCGATCGCGCGCTGGGCGGTGGATCTGCACGGCGGACGGATCGGAGTGGCCGAATCCGCACGCGGCTGCCGCATCCAGGTCACCCTTCCGGGGAGCCTCCGGACCGGCAGTTGACGTAGGGTTCGAACCGGAAGTACACGTTCCTGCGTGTCGTCCACCGGGGGTACGGTCCACAGGGGCCGTGGCCACCTTCAGTGGTACCCGGATACAGCGGAACCAGGCTTGTTTCCCGCCATTCCCAGCGCCGAAACCAGCTCTCCAATGTGACTTACGCGACGGATGGACAGCCCGGCCTGCACGTCCCGGCCTGGGAGGCGTAGCCTTTATTTCCGCTGTCCATCACCTTGCGAAGCGGAAGAGGGCGGTTAACGCCGTGTCGTCTCAGTCCCCCAGTAGCCCGAGCGTCTCGACCGACCAAGACGGGCAAGGGAAGAACCCTGCCGCTGCCTTCGGTCCCAATGAGTGGCTCGTCGACGAGATCTACCAGCAGTACCTCCAGGACCCGAATTCGGTCGACCGTGCCTGGTGGGACTTCTTCGCCGACTACAAGCCCGGTTCCACCCCCGCGGCGGAGAAGACCGCCACCCCCGACGCCGAAGAGACCGCCGGGGCCGCCGCACAGCCGGCCCAGGCCGCTCCGGCGCCTGCCGCGCCCGCCGCCCGGCG
>RHMC01000038.1 GCA_003719395.1 Streptomyces altiplanensis | reverse complement strand
ACGGGCACAGCCGCCGACGGAGGCACGGCGCGCGGGGCGGGGTGCTTGACGATCGCCGTCCACAGGTCGGTCAGGACCGGCCGGGACCCACCTCGGTGAACTCGCCCACACCCGCCTCGACGAGGTGGCTCATGCTCTCCCACCACCGCACCGGCGACGACACCTGACGTGCCAGCAGTTCCCGGACGCGGCCCGGTGGATAGGGCCGGGCGGTGACATTGGCGATGACCGGGATCCGCGGGTCGGCGAGGTCCTCCGTCGCGAGGAAGGAGTCGTACTCGGCAGCCGCCGCGGCCATGTAGCGGGAGTGGAAGGGTGCGCTGACCTGGAGCGGGACACACCGTCCCAGCCGGGCGTCCCGTACCGCCCGGGCCGCCCGGTCCAGCGAGTCGCGCGGCCCGGCGAGCACCACCTGGCTCGCCGAGTTCCGGTTGGCCGGGTCGACGTCGTCGATGCCCGCGCTGAGCAGCAGGCCGGCGAGCCGGTCGGGGTCGGCGCCGAGGACGGCGAGCATGCCCCCGCCCTCGGCGCGGCCCATCAGTTCACCGCGCCGCCGCACGAGCCGGACCCCCGTGGCGAAGTCGAAGCACCCGGCGGCGAACAGCGCGACGTACTCGCCCAGACTGTGGCCCGCGAGATAGTCGGGGGCCGGACGCTCCTCCCGCAGGGCGAGCCAGCTGAGCGCGTTGACCACGAACAGCGCCGGCTGCACCGACCGGGTGTCCTTCAGTCCGGGCGCGGCACCGTGCAGGCACACCTCCCGGATCGGGTACCCGAGGATCTGGTCGGCCTGCCCGACCAGTTCGGGGTAGCGGTCGAGGACCTCGGCCCCCATGCCCACCCGCTGCGCCCCTTGTCCGGGAAACGCCCACACCACGGTCATCGTGCCACCTCCGCCGGTCCGGGGGTCTAACGGGACTGCTGCTGCCGTGTGGCGTACAGGCCCCAGTGGTGGGGCGTGAGGGCGGTCTCGGTCAGCGTGCCGTCGACGAACGTGCCGGGCCGGGCCTCGGCGGTGAGCGCCTCGCGCAGCCGGCCGTAGACGGTGAGGTCCTTCAGGTGCAGCAGCCAGTGCACGCGGTCGGCGTCCCCGAACGCCTCGTCGAAGAGGGCCGCGGACGCCTCCCCGGCGAACCGCTTGTTCACGGCCTGGGCGATCTCCGTGGCGGCCTCTCGGCCCTCGGCGAGGAATCCGTGACCGATCCTGGCCGAACGCAGGAGCACGATACCCGCGTTGGCGGAGTTCAGCGGCTCCTCGGCGCGGTCCGCCCAGGGCAGGAGGACGTTCGAGCGGACGCTGCCGTCCACGAACAGCCGGTCCCACGCGCCGGCGGAGCCGTCCCCCTCCGCCTGGACGCGTTCCTTGGCGATGGACTCGCGGAACGCCCGGTCCCGGTCGCCCATCTCGACCATGTCGTAGTAGGTGTCCAGGGACTTCAGGTGGATGAGGAAGTGGATCCGGTCCTCGTAGCCGAAGCTCTCCTCGTAGACGAAGGCGGTGGCCTTGCCGGTCTGCTGGGCGTTGACGTGTTTCGCCACCTCGCGGGCGAACATCCGGCCCTCGTTGCGGAATTCCGACTTGAGCTGCCCGACCTTCTGGACCACCACGCCGGCATTCTGGGAATGCAGCAGACCGGTCGCGTCGATTTCCGTCTGGTGAGCGGCGGGTGGCACGATCTGGGCGCGTCGTTCTTCATTCTCTGCGGGTGATGCGTTCGAGGTACTCATCAGCAGCCGGATTCCTTCCGTTCGTCCTTGTCCGCTTTTCTGGAACGCTAGGACAGAGACCCCTCGGCGGGCTGCTCAGTTTGGAGCAGCTCGTCGACGAGTGCGGCCACCTCGGGGGTGCGCATGAGTTCCAGGTGCGGGAGGTCGAAATCGACGACCCGGGCGACAAGGCCGGCGCGTTCCTCCTCGGGGAAGGCGTCGAGCCCGAAGCCTTCCGACCGCGAGTTGACGGCCGTCGCCTCGCGCCACACCCGCCGGGCGTCGAGTTCGCTGCCCGCTGCGAGCCAGTGCAGGTAGCTGGTGAAGATCTCGGCCAGTTCCTGGCTGCGTTCGCCGGTCATGCCGCCGCGCTCGCAGGCGTCGGGCAGGATGCGCAGGCAGAGTTTGCCCAGCTCGGCGGCGAGTTCGAGCGCAGTGGCGGCCGACTCGTCGGCGTCGTGGCCGGCCCGTACGGCGGCTTCGACCTCGTGCGCCGGCAGCACCGACGAGAGGCGGGCCGTCATGAAACGCTCGTAGTGTCCGATGACCATGTGGCGCTCGGCGAGGTCAGGATCGATGAGAATGAGTCCCGGCCTTTCCTGCCGCCGTGACAATTCCTCGACCAGCGCGGCGGCGTAGACGCTTCCGCTGCAGAATCCGATGACCGCGCGGACCGTACGGCCGCTTTTCTCCACGTCTCGTATCCAGCGTTCGACGTGCTGGGCGGCGCTCATTCCGGCTTCTTCCCCGTGCGGGGGCGGCATCGTCTCCCAGAAGGTGAAGGGAGAGGAAAGCTGGGCGACGAGTTCCGTGAACGTCGCGGAGGGGCGGCCCGCTGTGCCGAAATCGGCCGCCAGGACGATATCGGCTCCGTCGACGTTCTTCAGCACGTTGTGCGCGGCGGGTGCCGGAGCGGCGGTTTCTTCCTGGGGTGCCATGCTGTTGTCACTCCTCGGGTGTACGTGCGGTGTCACTGGAGACGGGGGACGTTGGTCAGTTCTCGGCCGGAGAGGGGGGCCGCCTCGGCCGCCGGCCCGGAAGCGGACCCCTCGGGGGCCAGCACGGCGTCGTACCGGGCCGACTCCCGCGCTGCCGGCAGGCAGTAGCAGGCCAGTCCGTTCGCGGCGGCGAGCGCGCGCAGTTCGCCGGGGCGGACACCGCCCTCTCCCGCCGCGCGCGCGCCGTCCAGCAGCGCGCCGACGTCCACACGCGCGATGGCGTCGAGGCCGCGCAGCTCGCCCAGGGCGGTGACCGGCGGGGCGAGGTCGGGATGGAGGACGCCGGTGACGGTGACCGCCTCGCCCTTCCCGGCCGCATCGGCCACGAGCCGGGCCGCCGTCCGCCCGTCCCACGGCACCGTGGGGTGGGAGCCCGGGGCGATCAGGGGGGTGCCGGCGGGCCGCAGACGCACGTCGTAGCGGAAGAGGTTCATCTCCGTGGCGCACACCCCGGGTTTGAGCCGCATGTCGGCCACCAGACCGTGCTCGGCGGCGAAGGCGGGGAAGAACGCCGGTTCTATGACGAGTTCCCGCTCCTGTGCGGCCTGTTCGGCCAGCAGTTCACGGACCCGGCCCGCGGTCGTCTCCCCGGGGGACCTGCCGGCGAGTACGCACAGGCGCAGGGCCTCGCGCAGCGGGAGGCTGTGCACGTCGCCGACGAAGACGGTGCCGCCGACGGTGCATGCCTTCACGGCGCGTTCCAGGGCGCGGCGCAGGTAGCCGGGCCCCGGGAAGTGGTGGATCACCGAGTTGAGGACCACGACGTCGAACCCGTCGGGCAGGTCGGGGGCGTCGGCGTCCCCGACACGGAACTCGGTGCCCGGGTGGTGTCCGTGGTCCCTGGTCATGCGGGCGACCGCGGTCGCCGAGATGTCCGTACCGACATACCGCCCGACGTGCGGCAGGAGCCCCGCGACGACCAGGCCGGTGCCGGCTCCGATCTCGAGGACGCTGTCCGGGCCGAGACTCAGGATCTCGTCCACCGTGCCGTCCAGCCATTCGGCGGTCTCGGCCGGGGAGTAGTTCTCGCCGGTGATGCTGCTGCGCCAGCCGGCGAAGTCGGCACCGGACGCATCCTCGGCACTCTCGTAGACCGCGTCGTAGATCGCGGCCCACTGCTCGACGATGCGGGCTTCGCTGTCGGCGCCCATCAGCTCGCCGCCTCTGCGCGCGCATCCAGGGTGACGGGCAGTTCGACCAGACCGCGCATGATGCGGGTGGGCCGCCAGCGCAGGTCCTCGCGCGGGCAGGCGAGGCCGATCCGGGGGAAGCGTTCGATGAGCATCCCGATGCCGATCTCGCCCTCCACCCGGGCCAGCGGTGCGCCGACGCAGTGGTGGATGCCGTGCCCGAAGGCCAGGTGCGGGTTGTCGGCCCTGGTGATGTCGAGCAGGTCGGGACCGGCGAACTGCTCCTTGTCGCGTCCGGCTGCCGCGATGGACAGGGCGACGATGCTGCCGGCGGGCACGACCGTCCCGGCGACCTCGACGTCCTCGACGGCCACCCGGGTGGTGGACAGCTGGACCGGCGGGTCGTACCGCAGGAACTCCTCGACGCGCTCTCGGCGAGTTCGGGCTTCTCCCTCAGGAGCGCCAGTTGCCCGGGGTGCGCCGTCAACGCCAGTACACCGTTGTTGATCAGGTTGACGGTGGGTTCCTGGCCCGCGCTCATCAGCAGCATGACCGTCGAGATCAGCTCTGTCTCGGAGAGCCGGTCCCCGTCGTCGGTCGCGTGGATCAGGGCGGTAAGGACGTCGGCGCGGTCGTCGCCGGTGCCGGCCGCGGCCCGCTTCCGCTGGATCAGACTGGTGAAGAAATCCCGCATCGCGGCGTATCCCTCGGCCTTCGTCATCGCGCCGTCCGCCGCGCCCTCGGGGGCGGTGAGGATCGCGGTGGCCCAGGTGCGGAAACTCGCCCGGTCGATGTCCGGTATGCCGAGGATCTCGCACATGACGACGGTGGCCAGCGGATGCGAGTAGGACTCCACCAGGTCGACGGTGCCGAGCGGCTCCATCGCGTCCAGGAGTCCGGCGGCCACTTCGCGGATCCGGGGCCGCATCGCTTCGACGCGCCGCATGGTGAATGCCTTGCCGATCAGCTTGCGCAGCCGGGTGTGGTCCGGCGGGTCGGTGTTCGCGACGTGGTAGAGGTAGTCGGCCCGGTCGCCCGGTTCACCGGTGACGTATCCGGCGTCCCTCAGCTGTTCCCAGGCCCGGGTGGGGTCCTTGGAGAAGCGGGCGTCGGCGAAGATCTCGCGGGCTTCGGCGTAGCCGAGGACGAGCCACCGGTGGAGGCCGTTCGGTTCCCGTACGAGGTGCACGATCCCCTCGTCGCGCATCTCGCCGTACAGCGCGTACGGATCGGCCTCTGATCCGGTGGACAGTACCCGCACGGGCCGCTCGTCGGGGGTGACGGCCGGGGACGGCTGATCCATGGGCACTCCTTGGGTCGCTGGCTGGCTGCTGCCATCGTCCCGTCGGCGCCCCGGCCGATCTGTCCCGGATTGAGCATCAGCGAGAAGGTCTGAGGGTCTCCGCGACGGTGGTCCGCGACGCCTCCACGAGGGATCGCGTCCACGCGTGCTCGGGCGCCCCGAGCACCTTTGCCACCGGGCCCTCCTCGCAGACGACGCCCTCGTGCAGCGCCAGTACCCGGTCGGCGGTCCTGGCCAGCACCCCCAGGTCGTGGGTGATGACGATGACGGCGAGCCGCAGTTCGAGGCGCAGCCGGTTGACGAGGTCCAGGACCGCGCCTGGACCCGCGTGTCCAGGCTGGAGGTCATCTCGTCGCAGATCAGCACGTCCGGATCGGCGGCGAGCGCACGGGCGATGGCGACGCGCTGGCACTGGCCCCCGGACAGTTGCGCGGGGTACCGGTCCGCGATGCGCTGTTCCAGTCCCACCAGGGCCAGCAGCCGCGCGCTCTCCGCGGCGCCCCGGCCCGGCTCATGCCGCGCAGGCGCCGCAGGGGACGGGTGAGGGCGGCGCCCACGGAGCGGCGGGGATTGAGCGAGCCGACCGAGTGCTGCGGGACGACCTGGATCCGCCTGCGCTGCTCGGTGCCGCGTTCCCCGATCGCCGCGGGCAGGGGCTGTCCGTCGAGGGTGATCGTTCCGGCGGAGGGCCGGTGGAAGCCACTGACGCAGCGGGCGAGGGTGGTCTTCCCGCTGCCCGACACCCCGAGCAGGGCCAGGCACTCCCCCGCCCCGAGGCTGAAGGAGACCCCCTCGACGACGGTGCGGCTGCGCCGCCCTGCCGGTACGCGGCGCTCAGCCCTTCGACCCGCAGCAGGGCCGGCGGGGCTTCCTCCGCTGCTGCGGAGGGGGCCGTCGCGTCCTGCGGCCGGCCGCGCATGTCGCCGATGACGGGTACGGCGCGGATCAGTTCGCGGGTGTACGCGCGGCCGGCACCGCCATCACCCCGGCGAGCGGCCCCTCCTCCATGACGGTCCCGCCGCGCAGGACGACCAGCCGGTCGGCGACCAGCCCGGCCGCGGGCAGGTCGTGGGTGACGAAGAGCAGGGACGCCCCGCGCCGGGCCACCAGTTCGCCCACTTGCCCCAGCACCCGGTTGCGGGCGACGGCGTCCAGGCCGGTGGTCGGTTCGTCGACGACGAGGACGGAGGGGTCCCCCGCGGATATCCGGGCCAGGGCGACGCGCTGCTGCTGGCCGCCGGAGAGCTGGTGCGGATAGCGTCCGAGCAGCTTCGGGTCGCCGGGCAGTCCCACGGTCGGTCAGCCGGCGCAGCAGCGCCTCGACTCTGCGGTCGTCGGCGAGTTCGGCCAGTTGTCCGCGCACCCGCAGCGTGGGGGTCAGGGCGGACGCCGGGTCCTGCGGCAGGTACGCCACGGTCCTGCGGCGGTACGACCGCAGTGCCTTGGCGGGCAGGCCGAGGACGTTCTCACCGCCGACGACGACCCGGCCCCCGGCGACGCGCAGCCCCGGATTGACCTGTCCCAGGAGGCTGAGCGCCAGCGTCGACTTGCCGGACCCGGACTCGCCCACGACGGCGACACGTTGCCCGGGGCCGATGTCCAGCGACACCCCGTCGAGCACCGCCCGGCCGGCTCCGTCGACGACGGAGAGGTCCTCGACGCGGATCACCGGTCCATCCTCGCGGCGAGCCGGTCCATACCGAGGTTGGCGGCGACCGCGAGGGTGCCGAGGCAGAAGGCCGGGACCACCACGGCCCACGGGGTGAGGGTGACGCCCTCGATGTTCTCGCTGATCATGGCACCCCAGTTGGGTTCGTCCGCGCCGAAGCCGAGGAAGCCGGCGGCGGAGGTGAGGGCTACGGCAATGGCCAGCCGGGTCCCGGCGTCGGCGAGGATGGGGCGCACGATGTTCGGCAGGATCTCGCGGGCGAGGACGACGCGCACGCTCTCCCCCAGCCCGACGGCGTGTTCGACGTATCCCTGCCGCATCACCTGCACGGTCGCGGCACGGGTGATACGGGAGACGAACGACGCCCCGGTGATCACGACCACCAGGACCAGCACCGCGGCGGAGTAGCCCCAGCCGTGCAGCAGGACCAGCAGCACCAGGATCGGCGGCAGGGCGAGGATCGCCCCGTCCAGACGGGAGACCACCGCGTCGACGACCCCGCCGAGATAGCCGGCCACCATGCCGACGGCGGTGCCGAGCACGGTGGTGACGAGCACCGCCAGCACGGGCACCAGGATGAGGGCCCGGCCGCCGGCGAGCACCCGGGCCCAGACGTCACGTCCCGCCGAGTCGCGCCGAACAGCAGCCCGTCGCCCGCCCCCGCGTACGGCGCCGCGACGATACGGTCGGGATCGGTGCCCACCAGCCAGGGGCCCGCGATCGCGAGGGCGATCACGACGACGGCGGGCAGCGCGACGCCGATCCGGAGCAGGGTCCGCGCGGCCCTGCGCAGGTCCTTGGTCATGAAGTCCCCGTCCGTGCTTTCGGGTTGGCCAGCAGACCGGCCAGGTCGGCGACGATGAACGACACGATGATGATCGCGGCCAGCAGCAGTCCGACGCCTTCGAGCACGGCCATGTCGTGGTTGTGCACGGCCGACAGCAGGACCCGCGACAGCCCCGGATAGTCGAAGATCACCTCGATGACGGCGGTGCCTCCGAACAGGCTGCTGATCAGCCAGCCGAACATCTGGGCGTTGGCGGGCACCGTCATCGGCAGCACGTGCCGCCACACCACCTGGTACTCCGGCAGTCCGGCGAGCCGCGCCGCGCGGGCGTTCGGCGCGCCGTTGGCGTCGACGACCGTCGCCCGGACGACCCGCCCCGCCCACGCCCCGGCGAACAGACGATCGAGGCGACGGGCAGCACCAGGATCTCCGGCCGGTCGAGCGGTGTGCCGCCGAGCGGTGGGTGGGACACCGCGGGCAACAGCCCCAGCGTGCCGGGGAACAGCAGGACGAGGAGGCTCGCCGTGACGAAGCTGGGAATCGCGACGATCACCAGGCTCGCGCCCCGACAGCGTCCGGTCCAGCCTGCCGCCGGGGCGCAGACCCGTGGCGAGCCCCAGCGCCGAGCGCCAGCACCATCGTCCCGGTGCCCGCGATCACCACCAGCAGGGTCGTGGCCCACAGCGGCTCGGCCACGATCTCGGTCACCGGCCTCTGGGAGGTCAGGCTGGTGCCGAGGTCGCCCCGCAGTACCGAGGTGATCCAGTCGGCGTACCGGACGGGAAGCGGGCGGTCCAGGCCCCATTCATGGCGAAGAGCCGCGATCTCCTCCTCCGTGGCGTTGCCGCCGAGCCAGCCGGCGGCAGCGCGCCGGGCACCACCGAGGCGCCGGCGAACAGCGCCATCGACACGACGAGCAGCGTCAGCAAAGTGGCGGCGCAACGGCGCGCCACGGCGGAGAACAGCCTTCGCGGGGACATCAGTTCATGGTCGCCTTCGCGTCGCCGAACAGCTGCGTGGACTGGCTCAGCCGCACTCCCTCGACGCCGGGGCGGGAGGCGTCCAGCTGCTCCTGGAAGCCCCACACCAGGTCGCGCCGCCGTCGTAGAAGTTCTTCTGCAGGTCCTCGAACGCCTTCTCACGGCCGGCCTCGTCGACGACGAGCTGTGCGGCGGCGAGCTTGCGCCAGGTGGTCGGGTCCGGCGCGGTCACGTTGAAGACGGCCTGCTGGTTGGTGGTCGCGGCCAGGTGCAGGGCGGCCGGGCGGTTGACGTAGTAGAAGGCCTGGAAGGGGTGGGTGCCCAGGCCCTTGAGGTCCGCGTAGTAGGTGTCGACGGGGACCTCCTGCACGGTGAGCTTCACCCCGGTCTCCTCCAGCTGCTGCGCGAACAGCTTGGCGGCGGAGAGCATCCCGGGGACCACGTCGGCGGCCCTCAGGGTCAGCTTGTCGACGCCGGCCTCGCGGAAGAGCTCGCGGGCCTGTTCGACGTCGCGCTTGCGCTCGGTGACGCCCTTGGCGTAGCCGGGCAGGTCCTTGCCGAACGACGTCCTCACCGGGGGCACCGAAACCCAGCAGGGCGTGCGAGACCAGGGCGGGCCGGTCGGCGGCCAGCCGGACGGCCTTGCGGACCCGCGGGTCGTCGAACGGCTTGAGCTTCTGGTTCATGGCGAACGACAGGGCGTTGGAGTTGGCGATGCCACCGCGCTGGATCTTCACCGCGGGGTTCTTCTTCTCCGTCTGCGCGCCGGTGGCGCTGACACCCACCGCGTAGTCGATCTGACCGTCCTTGAGGGCCGCGAGGCGGGCGGCGGGGCTGGCGATGCGGTTGATCTCCAGCACGGGAATCGACGCGCGCCGTCCCAGTACTTGGTGTTGGCCGTGAGCCGGACGATCCGGGCGTCGCTCTTCTCGTACCGGTAGGGGCCGGAGCCGATGGGCTTGCTGAAGTCCTTCGTGCCGTCGGGGAAGACGACGGAGAACACGGCGAGCACCGACTCCTTGAAGTCGGCGCGGGCCCGCTTCATCGGTACTTCGAGGGTCTGGTCGTCGACCACCTTGATCTTGGCGGTGTCGACGTCGGCGTAGACCGATGCGCGGTTGCTCGGCGGGGCGGCCAGGGTGCGCATGCTGTAAGCGACGTCGGCGGCGCGCACGGGCTTCCCGTCGTGGAAGAGCGCCCCCTTGCGGAGCTTGATGGTCCAGCGGCTCGCGTCGGCACTGGGCTCCAGCGCCTCGGCGAGCTGCATCCTGTACTCGCCGTCCTCCAGCACCACCAGCGAGTCGAAGACGTGCGCGGCGACGATGGAGCTGGCGCCGGCGCTCACCGAACGGGGGTCGAGGCCCGTGGTGTCGGTGGCGTCGGCGGCGGCCACCCGGAGCACCTCGGCCGCCGGCTTGCTGCCGGCCTTGTCACTGTCCGAGTCCGACGACGACGTGGAACAGGCCGAGAGGCCCATCACACTCGTGGCGACGGCGAGGAGCGCTGTCGCCCTGAGCGAGCTGCGAAAGGTCAGGCCAGCGACTTGCGTCATATCTGTTTCTTCCCTCGATGTGCACCGATGGCGGACCGGCTGGTGGAATGGGACCGTTGAACTCTCTCCTTTTCCGCCACCGCCGTCTGCGCAAATATGCGCGCCTTCCGAACACGCTGGTGAGGTATTACGGGTGCCGCCGAGTTCACTGCGGGGGCGAGGCGATCTTGGGTGGGGCCGTCGCCGTCACCACCCCGGCCACGACGGCCTCCCGGTCGGGTTCGAGGCGTCGCAAAAGCTCCAGCGGCTCGGCGGGCTTGTGACGTGCGCGGCGGGTTCGGCCTTTTCCGGGCAGACGGCGGCGAGGGCCGTGGGGCGATGCGCAGGGCCACCGGCCCGGGCGACTCCGGGGCCGGCGGCCCGAGGGGGAGCCGGGCGGGTTCCTGCGCAGCAATCCGCCCGGGCGGGCGGGTGCGCTCGCGGCACCTGCGCCCGGTGGGCTTGCCCGCGGCGCCCGTTGCTTCTTCAGCGCGCGGTCCGGTCCGCCGCTCCTCGGGTGATGTCGGCGTAGAGGCGGAAGAGGACCGGGCGGGATTCGCCGCGTTCTCGTTCGTGCAGGGCCGCCCAGCACCGGGCGACGGTCTCCCGGGCCCGGGTGCCGGGCCAGGGCCGGGGCAGGAGCTCGGGCGGCAGCAGCGGGTCGGGTTCCATGGCGCGGGTGAGTTCGGCGGCCAGCTCCACCGCGATGGTGAGGAGCGCGGACGGGGAGAGTCCGGCAGGATCGGTGAGCCGGGCGAGACGGGGCTGGGCGAGGCGGCCGAGGCGATGCCCAGCGGTCGGCGATCTCCTGCAAGGGCCACAGGCTGCGGGCGAGTTCGGCCGGCTCCCGGGTGTCGCCCCTGCGCAGGTCCGTCGTGGTGAGGAGGGTGAGCGCGCCATGGGCGCCGAGACGGCGGGCCGCTTCCTCGACGTACGGCTCCCAGGTGTTGGCGCAGACGTACAGTCCGCCCTGGAGCGGGGCGCCGCCGAGGTGGACGAGCGTCTCGCGCAGGGAGTCCCGGGTCGTGCGCGCCGATTCGGGCACCGCGAAGGCGGCCAGGTGCCAGACACCGTCCCAGGGCGCGAGTCCGGCGTCCTGCTGGAATGCGTGCCGGAGGAAGTCCGCGTTGGGGGCGAGGGCACGCGTGGTGTCCGCGGTCGCGTGCAGCTGCGCCTTGCGGCCCCGGCCCTCATGGGTGAACCGGCCTTCGGCCACGAGGCGTTTGACGCACAGCCGCACCTGCTGGTCGCTCATGCCCAGGGTGTTGGCGACGGTGTACAGCTCGTCCGCGCCGACGGTGCCGTCCTCGCGGACCAGCGCGTGGACGAGCATGCGGGTGGGGATCTCGATGTGGTCGGTCATGGTGTGCACAGTCCTCTCGGTCCATTCGCCGCGACAGGACGGCGCATGGTGGTCACCGCGCCGAATCCCAGCAGCCCGCGCAGGCAGGGCGTGTGCTCGGTCCGCACGGCCGTGAAGCCGCGTCGCCCGTACAGGGCCCTGGCGCGCGGGTTGGTGTCGATCACATCCAGTCTGATCTCCCGGCAGCCCTCTTCCGCCGCGACGACGGCCACCTCCTCGATGAGCAGGCTCCCGACACCGCGGCCGCGCATGCCCGGGTCCACGGCGATGCCGTCCATGACGAGCTGTCCGGGGGCCGGGCGGCGTTCGAACAGGGCGAGGAGCAGAAGCCGGTGCAGTCCTCGCAGGTGTCCGTACGCACGCAGCACGGCGGAGGCCGGTCCCCCGGTGAGGGCCCGGCCGCCGAGCTGGTAGCCGGCGAGGCCGACGAGCTGTGCCCGTCGAGGAGCGCGCACACCGCCCGATCGGCGTTCAGGTGGTCGGCGAGGAAGGACACCGCCTTGTCCGGCGGGTTCAGGGCAGGGCCGAGTTTGCGGCCGAAAGCGTCCCAGTACAGCTCGGCCGCCCGCCGCTCGGCTCCGGCCGGAACGCCCCGCCGGACTCTCACCGCTCCAGTGCCGGCGCCCGTCGCGTCCAGTCCCATGCCGTGCCCCCTTTCTCGCTGCAACCCGCGCTGCAATCTCGACTCAAAACTATCATCCATACAACGACCGTTCTAACAGTGATAGCTTCAGTGCTGCGTAAACCCGAACAGAGGCGGTCAGATCTCATGTGTCCGAAGATCCAGTCCCGACGGCGCGGGCTCCGCATCGCCGCGTGGTCACTCGTCACGGTTCTGGTCGTGACCGCCGGTCTCGCCGGTGTGGTGCTGTGGCAGAACTCCTACGCCATGGACGAGCGGCGGGTCTCGATCCGCCACGGCGGGCACACCCTCAAAGCCGTACTGACCACCCCCAGGGACGGCCGCAGGCATCACGGTCTGGTCGTGTACGTCCACGGCGACGGCCCCGTCGACGCCACCCACGACGACGGTTACAAGCCCATGTGGGAGGCGAACGCCAAGGCCGGGTACGCCTCACTGTCCTGGGACAAGCCCGGCGTCGCGGGCGCACCGGCGACTGGCGCGACCAGTCCATGGACGACCGGGCCGACGAGGTGGCCGCCGCCGTCGCCTGGGCGCGCGCCCGCCCGGACATCGACGGCGACCGGATCGGGCTCTGGGGTGCCAGCCAGGCGGGCTGGGTCCTGCCCAAGGTCGCCGCCAAGACGCCCGTGAGTTTCGTCATCGCCGTCTCGCCCGCGGTCAACTGGCTCCAGCAGGGCCGCTACCACCTGCTCGCCGAGCTGCGCGCCGACGGCGCGTCGGCAGCCCGCACCAACGCCGAGATCGCCAGAAGCGACACCGTCCGCCGGCTGCTGGAACGCCACGCGCCCTTCGAGGAGTACGTCAGGGCGATGGGCGGTGACGCGGACGGCATGACGGCCGATCGCTGGGGCTTCATCTCCAAGAACCACACCGCGGACGCCACGCGAGACCTCCGCGCCCTGCGCGGCGTACCGGTGCTGCTGACCCTCGCAGGCCATGACCGCAACGTGGACACCGCCGACACGGAGCGCGTCTACCGCGAGGTTCTGGACGCGGGTGGCGCATTGACCGTCAAGCGTTACCCGGACGCGGCCCATTCATTGCTCAAGGAGTCCGTCGAGCGGTCGGACCTCAAGCTCACACTCACCGCGCTCCTCGCGCCCCGCTCGCTCTTCGCGGACGGATTCCTGGACGGTCAACGACAGTTCCTCAAGGATCCCGGCGTCGGCCCCGCGCCTGCGGGAACCTTCCCCCGGCCGGAAGAGACCACTGACGCCGTCGAGGAGAGCGGCGTTCGATGACCCACGCCGACTCCCCGCTCCGCCGTGGACGGGTTCACCCGTCTCGCCTGCACCGGGTGCGTGTCCGGTGCGCCGCCCACGGCGTCACGAGGATTCGGTGGATCGCGCCCTGAACGCTCAGTGGAGGGGCGTCCAGTGCTCGAGGGCGTCGTCCAGGCCCGGACACTCCGGGTCCTCCCACACCAGGCAGCCCCACACGATGCCGGGAACATCGGAACCCATCAGGTCGGCCGGTCCCGCGGTCAGGGTGCGGTGGACGGCCTCCAGGTAGGCGGCTGTCGACGGGTAGCGCGGCTCGGACACCTCCGGCCCGGTCATCGTCGACCAGTGGCCGACACCGGCCGCGGACACGTACTGGCCGTACTCGGGCCCGGCCTCGTCCCGCGTGAGCCACGGCACCACCTGGGCCCCCTCCCAGTAGTCGCGCCGGTCGCTTTCGGGAAGCCGCGGGCGTACCGCCTCGGCCGGGGTGAGCAGCACCCCGTCCGGCAGGAACCCCCCGGAGCCGACCTCGCCCTCGTCCTCGTTCTCCTCGATGTACTGGTGCTCCACGCCGCCGCACAGCCGCCACAGAGCCGTCAGTTCCGCCGGCAGGCCGTATCCGAGGTACCGCATCGACTGGGCCTCGGCGGCGCGGATATCTTCTTCCGCGGCAGGCGGCAGCAGGGAGGCGTACGAAATGGGGGCGTGCACCCGCAGCCGGCCGGTCAGTTGCCGCCATGCGGCGGTGACCCGCTCGGCCTCATCATTTCGTTCAGACATTCGCCCACCGTAAGGGGAAGAGGTTGTATCGCACCGCCGGTCTGTGGGCCGCGGCCATAACCGTGTTCTGTCTCGGTGTGATGGCGGTGATGTGGGTGATGTCCCCGGGCATGGCCGCCCCGCCGTCGGGACCGCCCCCGGACTGCGACAAGGTCGTGGCCGACGTGCTGAAGGACCTGGCCAGGGCCGAGGAGGCCGGCTGGGTCACGGACTACGCGATCCCGGCCGAGTGCACGGGCGAAGCCGGATCCGCCGGACCCCGACCGTCGCCTTCGCCGACGAGGAAGCCGTGGACCGGTCGCGCCGGCGCCGTCAACGACTCCCTGTCCTCGACGAAGGGACCTCGGCGGAGGGACGGGGCCGGCGGCCGAAACCACTCGGGTCACGAAGCAAGGTTCCTCAGGGCCTCGGCAAGCGAGGCGATGGCCGCCGGATTGCGCGGGCTTTCCACCAGCTCCGCGTAGTCGAGGACGACGATCCGGTCGTTCTTGACGGCCGAGACGCCGGCGAGCGGCGGGTAGGACTTCAGGAACTTCCGCTTCTGGTCCGCGGTGGTGTCTCCGTAATCGTTGATCACGATCACTTCGGGGTCACGCTCGACCACGGTCTCCCAGCCCACCGTCGCCCAGCTGTCCTTGAGGTCCTTCATGACGTGATCACCGCCCGCCCTGGTGATGATGTCGTGCGGCCCGGCGTACAGACCCGAGGTCAGCGGCTTGTCCCGCCCGTCGTCGTAGAGGAAGACGCGCGGGCGGTCGCTGCCCTTCAGCGCCTTCGCCTGCGCTGCGGCCACCTGCTTCTCGAAGTCCGTGATGAGGGCCTCGGCACGGTCCTCGATGTCGAAGATCTTCCCCAGGTTCCGCAGATCGGTGTAGAGGGCTTCGAGCGGCGCCATCACGCCGCGCGCCTTCCCTCGCCCGTTGCGGCACGACTCGCTCAGCAGGTACGAGTCGACGCCCACCTTCTCCAGCTCGGCGGGGCTGAAGCCCTCCCCCTCGTTGAAGCCGTAGTTCCAGCCCGCGAAGACCAGATCGGCGCGGGCGTCGAGGACCAGCTCCTTGTTGATCGTCTTCTTCGAGAGCCACTTCGTCTTCTCGTAACCGTCCTTCCAGGGAACGGACGTGAGATCGCCCTTGTCGTCGGGCATCACATAGCCCGCCATGTGGCCCTCGAGCCCGAGCGCGAACATGATCTCGGTGATACCGACGTCATTGGTGACCACACGCTCCGGGGCCTTGTCGTAACTCTTCTTCTGACCGCAGTTCTCGACGGTCACCGGATAGTGGCCGCCGCCTGCCTCGGCACCGCTGTTCTCTGCGTCCTGAGAGGTGACCTGCGCGCCGCAGCCGGTGAGGAACAGGGCGGCGGCGAATACGAGTGCGGCGGGGCGTACGGGGTTCGGCATGGGGACAGTGGCTCCTCAAGAAGCGGGGTGAGTGGGCGGGAGACGGTCGAAGAGCAGTTGTACGGCGCCGGACTCCGGATGCGGTACGCGGTGCGCCCGTACGCCGAAGACCTCGGCCAGCAGCTCGGGGGTGAGCACGTCGTGCGGAGAGCCGGAGGCGACGATCCGGCCGCTGTCGATGACATGGAGCAGATCGCAGTGGAGTGCGGCGAGGTTGAGATCGTGCAGTGCGGTGAGCACGGTCAGCCCGCTGCCGCGCACCAGAGCCAGCACGTCCAGCTGCTGGGCGATGTCCAGGTGGTTGGTGGGCTCGTCGAGCACCAGTACCCGAGGCTGTTGAGCGAGCGCGCGGGCGATCAGGACCCGCTGCTTCTCGCCGCCGGAGAGCGAGGAAGCCACGGCCGGCGAGGTGACCGGCGCCGACCTGCGCCAGGGCGGCCTCGCACGTCTGCCGGTCCTCGTCGGTGGTCCGGGCCACGACCGCTGGTGCGGCAGCCGCCCCATCGCCACGACTTCGGCGACCGTGAAGTCGAACTCGGTGACCACCTCCTGGGGCAGGGCGGCCAGCCGACGGGCGCCTTCGCGCGCGCTCAGGGCGTGGGAGGTCCGCACCGTCGAGCCGGACTGTACCGGCCGAGGGACGCAGGGCCCGGTAGACGCAGCGCAGCAGGGTGGACTTCCCGCTGCCGTTGGGCCCGACAAGCCCGACGACCTGCCCGGCGGCCGCTCGCAGCGTGGCCTCCCGCACCAGCCGCGCACCGGAAATCTCGACCGTCAGTTCATCGATGTCGATCCGCATCACGCGCCTCCGAAGGTGTAGGAGCGGCGGCGCATCAGCAGGACGAAGCACGGCACACCGATGACCGCGGTCAGTACGCCCACCGGCAGCTCGACGGGTGCGAGCACCACGCGCGACAGGATGTCCACCCAGATCAGCAGGACGGCGCCCGCGAGTGGCGCGACGGCCAGCAGCCGGCGGTGGTCCGCGCCGACCAGCATCCGTGCGGCGTGCGGGACCATCAGTCCGACGAAGCCGATCGCACCGCTCACCGCCACCACCGCCCCGGTGACGGCCGCGCAGACCAGGAACAGTTCCTTGCGCAGCTTCCCCGCGTCCACCCCCAGGGCGGCCGCGGTCTCGTCGCCCATCGCCAGGGCGTTCAGGCGGCGCGCTGACACAGTGAGGTGGGCGAGGCCGGCGAGTACGGTTCCGGCGGCGATCGGTACGGAGGCCCAGCTGGCTCCGCCGAGGCTGCCGAGCAGCCACATCATCGCGGAGCGGGCCGCCTCACCACGCTCGGCCGCGAACACCATGAACGTCGTGACGGCCGAGAAGCCGTAGTACATCGCGGTGCCCGTCAGGACGAGCCGCAGCGGGGTCAGACCGTCAGCGGTGCGGGCGATGGCGTACACCAGCGTCATGGCGAGGAGCGCGGAGAGGAAGGCCGCCGTGGACAGGGCCCAGAGACCGAGCGCGCCGAAGGCTCCGAACAGGAGCACGGCGTTGGCGCCGACGGCCGCGCCCGAGGAGATACCGAGGACGAACGGGTCGGCGAGAGCGTTGCGGACCATGGCCTGCACGGCGACGCCGATGGCCGACAGGCCGGCCCCGACGACCGCGGCCAGTACGGCTCGTGGAAAGCGCAGTTCCCACACGATGGTGTACGCCGGGACTTGGTCGGGGGATATGGGTCCGCCTGTCAGCCCGGCCCCCAGATAGCGCAGCACCTCCCCCCAGGAGAGCCCCGAGGCCCCGATCCCCGCCCCGCAGAGGATGGAGAGCCACAAGCGCGGCGCGCAGGGCGGTGAGGAGGAGCGGCAGTGACACGCGTTGGGGCGGCGCGGGGCCGGCGCCGGCGCGGGGCAGGTGCGGTGGCAGGGCGGGTTTGAGTTCGAGAGGTGTGGCCACGGGCGGTTCGCTTTCGCCTCGGGCCGTGCACCTGCGTGAGCAAAGGAGCGGCCCGGGACGCCTGGCGCCCTGCGCAGCGCCCTCTCGCAGTCCACGGCGAATTGACAGGAGCCATCACCACCGCGGGTAATCGGGCTTACGGGGCCACGTGTTGGGCTCCGCCTACCGTTGCGGGTCAGCGCCGGACTTCGACCGGACTTCCCCCGCGGGGCGCTTGCAGCTTAGCGCGTACGGAAGGGCGCCCCGCCAGGGGAGAATCCGGCGCAAACCCCGTCGTGCACGCGCAGCGTGGCCAGGTCCGTGGCGGCGTTTGCGGCTTCCGTCTGCTGCTGGTCTCGACGGAAGCCGGCACGCCCGCGCATTGTGCCTGCCCGCCCGCCGGACCGGCAGCCTCAAGCTGACGCCACGGTTCTCCGGCCCCGGGCAGAGCGGCTCGCGCACAGGGCTGCAGCCGGCCGGCGCGGGAGCTGCGGGCCTCCGGAACGGGGCTGCCCCCGCCCCGGCCGAGCGGGGCATGGAGGTGTACGCCGGCCCCGCCGTACGGCAGGAGCGGGGTCGCCGGCCGATCGGGACGCATGGGGCCGGCCGGTCCGGCGTCTGGAGGCCCGTACCTTCCCCGGGACGCCCGTCCACGCTCTCTTTCGCCCGGCTCGTACGGGCGCAGGACGATCCGAAACGGCCCTGGGCGCGGCAACGACCGGCCGTGTCGTGGAAACTTGAGAAGGTGGGCGGCGGCCGCTGCCGGCCGGAAACCTCGCAGCCGAGGCACGGAGAGTGCGACAGAAGAGCCACGTCCTGCTGAAACACCCGCGGAAGCACCGGACCAAGGTCGACGAGGAGGACACGATCAACACCGCCGAAACGGGCCGGCACCCGCTGGACTCCACCAGCGTCATGAACGCGAAGAAGACCCTCTTCGAACTCCTGGGCCGCACGGGAATGCTCCAAAGCGAAGCCGAAGAGCTGATCGCGCTCGTCGAGGCCGGCGCGATCGCAGACGCGCACAGCGAGGCAGAGAAGGAAAAGGGCGCCCCGGACGAGAAGGGGGAGTCGTACGGCATCGGCTGGCACGACGGCGCCCGGGCCGTCGGTGACGAACTCGCCCGCATCGCGAGCGGGCCCTTGAGCGTGCCATCGGCCCGGCGATGTCCGGCTCCCCACGGGACGCCGTGCGAGGCCGTCACCCCGTGGGGAGGGTGGACGTAGAGCGTGCGAAGGTCGCCGTGACGCCGCTCTACCTCGCGTTCAGTGACGCCTCGGACCTCGATCCCGAGGTGTCGGGCGAGGTACTCACCGCGGTACTCGGCACGATGAGCATCGTGGAACGGGTCGGGTACGCCGGACGGCTGGAGCAGTTCACCGAGTCCCACCGGGAGCGGCTGGCTCAGTTGTACGCGCAGTACGGGCCCCGCAGCCGCATCGCCGTCCACGGCCGCTACTCCCTCCTCCACTCCCCCACGAGCATCGCCGTACTCGAACGCCTCGCCGCCGCACCATCAGCGTTCCGGGCGGAATGGGAGCACGCGGAACTGCCCCCTGCATGGCTGGAAGGACTCGCGACCGCCTGGCGCGCGTCGGTGGCTCCGCCCGGGCTGACGCCCGTCCCGGCCCGGGCTCGACGACCGTGCCGGGGGCGGGCCGCGGCCTCCGGTGAGGGACCACGTCTCCCTTGTCCGTCGGGCGGGGTGGACGGGCACCGTCGCGGCCGTCCCCCGGGTCCGCGCCTGCCTTCGCCCACCGCTTACGGCGCCGAGCCTGCCGAAGCCCACCGACCACGCGCCCCCGCGGCGACAGCCGCGCCGGGCCCGCCGGTGGCAGGAGACGGGCGCCCCGGACGTCGCTCGTGTGCCGACGCCCGAGGTTATGCGTCTGCGCCCTGGCTCGCTGCCCTCGACCACGCGGTTCAGGCCGGGCCGGCCTGCGCGGGGGCGTCGTCCAGGAAGCCGCCCGACTGGTGCTGCCACAGCTTCGCGTAGGCGCCGTTCGCTGCGAGCAGCTGCTGGTGCGTGCCCTCCTCGACGATCCGCCCGCGGTCCAGGACGACGAGTCGGTCCATGGTGGCGACCGTGCTGAGCCGGTGCGCCACCACCAGTGCCGTCCGCCCCTCCATGAGGTGCCACAACGCCTTCTGGACGAGGACTTCGCTCTCGGAGTCCAGGGCGCTGGTCGCCTCGTCGAGCAGCAGGATCGGCGCGTCGCGCAGAATCGCCCTGGCGAGGGCGACCCGCTGCCGCTGTCCGCCGGACAGCTTGACGCCCCGCTCGCCCACCATGGTGTCGAAGCCGTCCGCCAGCGCGTCGGCGAACTCCGTGACGTGAGCCGCATCGGCCGCGCGGCGGATCTCGGCGTCGGTGGCGTCCGGCCGGGCGAACGCGATGTTGTCCCGCAGCGTGCGGTGGAACATCGCCGGGTCCTGCGGCACGTAGGCGATCAGGCTGCGCAGATCGGCCTGGCGCAGCGTGCTGATGTCCTGCCCGCCGATCAGGATCCGGCCGGCGTCGATGTCCGTCATACGCAGCAGCAGCCGGCTGAGCGTGGTCTTGCCACCACCGGACCGGCCGACGAGACCGATCTTCGCGCCACTGCTCACCTCGAGGTCGAGGCGCTCGAAGAGCGGCTTCGCACCCGCGTGGGCGAAGGTCACCTGCTCGAAGCGGACATCGGCGGCCTTGGTCAACAGCGGCTCCGGCGACGCCGGGTCGAGCACGGTCGGCTGTGTCAGCAGCAGTTCGGTGAACTGCCCGGCCTCTGTCATCGAGCTTTCCAGGCGGCGGTAGATCTGGTTGAACTCGAACATGATCCGCGTCGCGTTGGTGTAGTACGTGAAGGCGACCACGACCGCCTCCACGCCGTGCTCACCCCCGCCGAGCGTGACCGCGAGCAGCAGGCCCATGACGTTGGTCAGCACGGACATCGGAGCGACCAGCGTGTCGATGCGCAGGTTGCCGTAGTCCCAGGACCGCAACGTGAGCCGCCGTGATTCCGCGACACGGGACCGGTGTTCGGCGGCCTCGCGTTCCTCGGCGCCGAAGGCCCGGACCGTGTCCATGTTCATCAGGCTGTCGGCGACGTGACCCGACACCTGGGCAATCGCCTCCTCGCGCTGGTCGACGAGTGCCTGGCGGCGTCGGATGAGGGGCGTCACGCACAGCGCGGTCAGCGCGATCATCGTCAGGAGGCCCACGACGAGCAGCGGTTCGTAACTCCACAGCACGACCGAACCGAACAGCAGCGGCACGAAGCTGCCCACGACCGAGAAGGTCAGAGTGTCGACGCACTCCTCGAAGCGGGAGGCGAAACTCAGGACCCGCTTGGTCAGCGAGCCGGCGAAGTTGTCGTGGAAGAACGCGGCGTCCTTGGCGAACAGCTCGTCCATGCCGATCACGTACAGGTGCTCGATGCCCCGGGCGTCAAGGCGGTTGAGGAAGTGCAGACCGATGCGCCACAGCGTCTCCGCGAGCAGCAGAACTCCGGCGAAGCCGAGCACATAGGGCAGCATCGGACCGAGGGTGGTACCGCCGTCGTCGGCGATGTGACCGACGAGCTTCGCGACGATCAGCGGCGCGATGTAACTGATGCCGATGTTGCCCAGGGCCGGCAGCAGCATCGCGGGTGCCGTCAGCCACCGGAGCCGGGCCAACTCCCGTCCGTAGTAACGCAGTGCCAGGAGCACCGCTCCCCTGCCCGGCGGTTCCTCACGTGCTTCAGGCAATCCCGTTCCCACCTTCTGCGTCGTGCGGCGAGCCCGCTCCACGCGTCTGCGGGGAGGCGGTGTTGCGGTACTGGCCGCGGAGCGATTCGGTTCGGTCGGATGCCCTCGGTCGGATCGTCTTCCGACAGGCCGGGCACAACGGCGGAGCCCCCGCGCGGCTCGCGGCGACGTGTCTGCGCGAGTGCGGAGACCAGGAATCGCAGTGTCCCGCGACGGCGTCCGGACGGTCCACGCGTTTTTCCCGGCCATCAAAAACGCCGTAAACGCGTCGGCCCCGCCCCTGCCGACGTGTCATTCGCACCCGGGCGACGGTTGCGGAGCAATACCGGCGATCCCCTCTCCTTTTCTTGATCGGGCCTGGCCGGGACCCGTATCGCGATATAGCGTCGGTCCTCCGATCGCGCCGTCGGCTGCATCGCGCGAAGACCTTCGACAGGACCAGGAGACAAGCATGTCGGGGGAGATCTCGCCCGTGGGAAAGCGCTCCGGGCCAGGCTCGTCGCCCGGGCTGCGGGCCTCTCATGCGGACCGGGACCGGGTGGTGGACGTGCTGCGTATCGCGGCGGGGGACGGCCGGCTGACCGCGGCCGAGTTGGACGAGCGCCTGGAGGCTGCCCTGTCGGCGCGTACCGTCGGCGAGCTGAGCGTGCTCACCGCCGACCTGCCGCCCGTGTCGCCATGGCCGGCGTGACCGTACCGGAGGTCAAGGATGTGCTCCGGATCGAGCAGCGGTTCAGTGCGGTCGAACGGGTGGGGCGCTGGGTGGTGCCGCGGAGGCTGGAACTTGCAGTGGAGTGGTGCGAGGTGACGCTCGACTTCACGCAGGCAGTGATGACGCAGGACACCCTGCGGATCGACGTGGCCATATGCGGCAACACCCTGACGCTGGTCACCGGGCCGGGCGTCGTGGTCGATGCCGACGCCCTGAGACTGGAACACAGCAGGATCAGGATCCGTCAGTCTCCGGTTCCCGGTACGCCGGTCACGCTGCGCGTGGAGCTGGTCGGTGAGAAGCAATATGGCCGCGTCGTGGTGCGGCCCCCGCGTCGGACGTTCGGGCAGTGGCTGCTGCGCAAGCCCACGTCCCTGTCCGCCGGCGGTTGACTCCCCCGACACGAACCACCGGAGGGGCGGCCGCCGGCGTGGGCTACTTCTTCGGCGGGTGATCGACCGGGCCCGTGACGGAAGGGTGACCGTGGGCTGATTCGAGGATTTTCGCCGCGCCGCGCAGGGCGGCGTTGTGGGGCCCGGGAACCGGCCGCACGGGCACGCGGAGTTCTCCGGTGAGCTGGTGGGCGAATTCGGGGCGCAGGGCGCCACCGCCGGCCAGGAGGACTCCGTTGTGGAGGGCGTCGAGCGTCTGGGAGGTGTGGTCCCGTCTGAGCATGTCGGTGACCTTCGCGGTCACCGCTTCGGTGACATCGCGGTGGGTGGTCGTGCGGTCGAGGTCGTCGGTGCCCAGAGCGATGCTGTGGGCGTCGGCGACGGCGCCGTCGTCGAGGAGGAAGACCTCGGTGAGGTGGGCGCCGATGTCCACGACGAGCAGGGGACGGGTCATGTCTTTGCCGGCGCCCAGTGCCACGGCCGGGGCGCTGGGGATGGTCAGGATGGTGCGTGGCCGGAGTACGTCCAGCGCCGTCCGCGCCTGCCTTGCGGTAGGCGACGCCGCCCAGGACGGGTGTGGTCAGGACGATCAGAGGGCGGCCGGTGGCGGGGATGTGGCGGGCCAGGAGGCGTTCCAGCATCCGGGCGGCGCCCTCGGGGTCGACGATGGTGCCGCGCTGGATGGGGGAGGAGGCGTCGGTGCCCGGAAAGGTCACGGTGGGTGTGTCGAGGATGATCCCGCGGCCCCGCATCCAGGCCCTGGTACGGGCGCTGCCCAGGTCGAGTGCGATGCCCGGGCACAGCCGGCACACCGGCCGGGTTGTCGTCGGGAAGTGGCGGGTGGACGTGAAACCGGGGCTCATGCCGGTCACCGTCCTGCCTCTTTGACCTGCTGGCAGCGGGCGCAGTAGCGGGCTTGCGGCACGATCTTCAGACGGTCCAGAGCGATGGGCTGCGTGCACAGGTGGCACCTGCCGTACTGGCCCCGGCCCATTCGCTCCAATGCGGCTTCCACATCGGCCAGGACCATGCGGGCGGAGGCGGCGAGTTTGATGTGGACTTCGATCTGCGCGGGGGCCTGCTGCCCTCGTACCTGGTCCGTACGCGTCTGCGCGGCTGCTCCGATCTGCTGCAGCTGCTCCTGGCGGAAGAGTCGCTGCTCCTGCAGGCTCTCGCGCAACGCGGCGAGGTCGGCGGGGCGGAAGCCCGCACTGTCGACGCCGATGACCTGGTTCTTCACTTCTTCACGCCTCCACAGGAGCGGAACACGGGAGCGATCCACTTGCCGCTGACGGCTGTTGTCAGGCGGAGCGGCGCTGGCACCCGACGCAGCAGCGCGCGTACGGCAGGATCTCCAGCCGTTCGACCGGGATGGGCTGGGCGCAGTCCTGACAGGTTCCGTAGGTGCCGTCGTCGACGCGGCCGAAGGCGGCGTCGATGTCTTTCAGTACGCGCTGCAGGGAATCCTTCTGCACGGCCATGGGGTGGTCGTCCGCCTCCTGTCCGGCCTCTTCGATCGCCTTGAGCTGTACGAGCCGCGAGTCGCGCTCGTACTCAAGTCGCTGGCGGGCCTCGTGGGCGGCGAGGCGTTCCGGGCGGGATTCGGGTCGGGCGGTATCGAGCGGCATGGGGTCCAGTCCTTGTCGACGGCGGTGGTGTCCGCGGGGCGATCTCCTCGTCGGGCAGACCGTCGGCGGCGCGTGCCACGCCTGCGCGGCCATGGCGACGAGCCGGCTCCGGGGTTCTTGGCCCCCACCCTGGTCGGCCCGCCCGCGGAAGGCCATCGGCCGCGGTACCCATTTGCGGGGGGCTTGAGGATGTATGCGGCCGGGGGCAGCGCGTCCGGCGCAGGGCGTAGATGGCTGGACCATCCCCTCGACCCGGGCCCCGGGCTGCGGGCAGGCTGGTCGTCAAGGGCGGCATGAGGCCGCCTGCCACGAGCCGGTCGCCCGGCGCGGGCTCTGTCCGGCCGTAGCCGATAGTGGTGGGGACAGTGCGAATCAAGGAGGCTCAACCCGCTGTGTCCCTGTTCTGGCGGATTTTCGGACTCAATGCCCTTGTCCTGGGCGCGGCCACGGCGCTGCTGCTGTGGGCACCGGTGACCGTCTCGGTGCCGGTGCTGCTCACCGAGGCCGTGATCCTGGTCGGCGGCCTGGCCGTCATGCTGGTCGCCAACGCCGCCCTGCTGCGGATCGGGCTGACCCCGCTGGACCGGCTCACCCGGCTGATGACCAGGGTGGATCTGCTGCGCCCGGGGCAGCGGTTGCCGGTGGCCGGGCACGGCGGGGTGGCCGAGTTGATCCGCACCTTCAACGCCATGCTGGACCGGTTGGAAGCCGAACGCGCCTTGAGCAGTGCCCGTGCCCTGTCCGCCCAGGAAGCCGAACGGCGCCGCATCGCCCAGGAGTTGCACGACGAGGTCGGGCAGAGCATGACCGCCGTCCTGCTCGGCTTGAAGCGAGCGGCGAACCGGGCCCCCGACTCGCTGCGCCCTGAACTGCAGCAGGCACAGGAGATCACGCGCGAGAGTCTGGACGAAGTGCGCCGGCTCGCGCGCAGACTGCGCCCCGGCGTCCTGGAGGACCTCGGCCTGATCAGTGCGCTGACAGCTCTGACCACCGATTTCGCGACCCACACCGGTCTGAGGGTCACACGTCACTTCGACTCGCCCCTGCCGTCACTGGACCCGCAGGCGGAACTGGTGCTCTACCGGGTCGCGCAAGAGGGGCTGACCAACGTCGCCCGCCACGCCGAGGCGGAACGGGTCGAGCTGAGCCTGCGACGAAGCGCCGCCTCGGTGGTGTTGAGCATCAGTGACGACGGTCATGGAAGCGGGATCTTCCGGGAAGGCGCCGGGATTCGTGGGATGCGCGAACGCGCCCTGCTCGTCGGCGCCACACTCGACATCGCTTCGGGCGCCGGGAAGGGCACGCGTGTGTCCCTGTCCGTACCCGCCGCCGCAATGAAGGACGCAGACCATGCCTGACAAGGAAGCTCCGATCCGGATCCTGCTGGCCGACGACCACGCCCTGGTCCGCCGCGGCGTGCGGCTCATCCTCGACGGCGAACCCGACCTCGAGGTCGTCGCCGAGGCGGGCGACGGCGCGGAGGCCATCGCCATGGCACGCGCCCACACCGTCGACCTGGCCGTCCTGGACGTCGCCATGCCGCGCATGACGGGGCTGCAGGCCGCACGGGAGCTGTCCGCGCTCCGACCCGACCTGCGCATCCTCATGCTGACGATGTACGACAACGAGCAGTACTTCTTCGAGGCGCTCAAGGCCGGAGCCTGCGGATACGTCCTGAAGTCCGTCGCCGACCGCGACCTGGTCGACGCGTGCCGGGCAGCGATGCGCGGCGAGTCGTTCCTCTATCCGGGCGCCGTCACCGCCCTCATCCGCAACTACCTCGACCGGGCCCGGGGCGGCGAGGAGGTCCCGGACCGGATCCTCACCGCCCGCGAGGAAGAGATCCTCAAGCTCGTCGCTGAGGGCCACTCCTCCAAGGAGATCGCCGAAACGCTGTTCATCAGCGTCAAAACCGTCCAGCGTCACCGGGCGAACCTGCTGCACAAGCTCGGTCTGCGCGACCGCCTGGCACTGACCCGCTACGCCATCCGGGCCGGCCTGATCGAACCCTGACCCTGCCCGCACCGACCGAAGAACAGCCGCTCACGCCCCGCGCCGGGCCGTGAGCGACCCGAGCCGCCGAGGAGGAGGCGCGCATGGCCCAGCTCCGCCGCGCCGCCCCTCGCAGCGGCCGTCCGCACCAGGCAGCCGTACTCAGGCTGCTGACCGTACTGCTCGCTCTCGCCGGGCTCCTCACCGCTCTCGGCACCTCTGCGTCACCGTCACAGAGCACACCGGCCCCGCGGGCGGCTGCGGCCGCGGACGGCGGCGGCACGCACGCCGACGATCCGTGCGCCACCGTCCTCTGCGGCACGCCTGCACGGGTATGCCGGGACACCCCGGGCGAGCGGCACGCTCCGCCGCCCGGCAGCGCACCCCTCCCCTCGTGCCCCGTGCCGCCGCGGCCCGAGCCGGGCGCACCGCTGCAGCCCGTGCCGGAGACGGCACCTCCTGAGCACACCACGCGTCACACCGGGCGGGCGCCGCCGCCTCCCGCAGGCACCTGACATTCCCCCTTGTCTTCTTCCGCACCGCCCGTGGCGGCTGCGGTATGCCTGCTGGAGGCACTCTTGACGCGCACCATGCGTGTACGGGCGTTTCTCGCCCTCGCTGTTGTAGCCCTGTCGCTCTACATCGCCGCAACCGTTCCGGCCCGCCTCGGCCTCGACCTGCGCGGCGGCACCCAGATCGTGCTGGAAACCCGCGACTCCCCCACCGTCGAGGCCGACACGACGGCCACCGACCGCACCATGGAGGTACTGCGCCGCCGCGTCGACGCGCTCGGCGTCACGGAGCCCACCATCGCCCGTTCCGGCGACAACCGGATCATCGTCGAACTGCCCGGTGTCCAGGACCCGAAGGAAGCCGCCGACGTCCTCGGCCGCACCGCCCAGCTCACCTTCCACCCTGTGCTCGGCACCGCCGAGCCCGGCCAGGAGGCGCCCAAGCCGCTTCCCAAGCGCCCGAAGGAACAGGTCCTGCCCGACGAAGAAGGACAGCCCCTGCGCCTCGGTCCGTCCGAGCTGACCGGAGCGGACGTCGACAGCGCCGAAGCCGGGACCGGCCGGCAGGGCCTCGTCGGCTGGTTCGTCGGCGTCGACTTCAAGGACGCGGGCGCGGACCGCTGGGCCGGGCTGACCGGCACGGCGGCCTGCGCCCCGGCCGGTGATCCCGCGCGCCGCGTCCGCATCGTCCTGGACGACAAGGTCATCTCCTCGCCCCAGGTCGATCCCTCCGTGCACTGCCGTACCGGCATCACCGGCGGATCGACTCGGATCACCGGCTCCTTCAGCGTGGAAGAGGCCAAGGAACTGGCCCTGCTCATCAACGGCGGGGCCCCTGCCGGTACCGGTCGAGACCGTCGAGCAGCGCACCGGCGGCCCCACCCTGGGGGCCGAGGCCATCCGGGCCAGCGCCCAGGCCGCCGTCATCGGCACCGTGCTGACCTCGTTGTTCCTCATCGTCGTCTACCGCCTCATGGGCACACTGGCCGTCCTGGCCCTGGGCTGCTACGAGCTGATCTCCTACGCCGCACTCGCCGCTCTGGGCGCCACCTTGACCCTGCCCGGGCTCGCCGGGTTCGTCCTGGCCATCGGCATGGCGGTCGACGCCAACGTGCTCGTTTTCGAGCGGGCCCGCGAGGAGTACGCCGCCCGCCGTCGCACGAGTCTGCGCTCCGCTCTGACGGCTGGGTTCCGCAACGCCTTCAGCGCCATCGCCGATTCCAACATCACCACCTTGATCGCCGCCGGCCTGCTGTTCTTCCTGGCCTCCGGACCCGTCCGCGGTTTCGGCGTCACCTTGGGCATCGGTGTCCTCGCCTCCATGCTCAGCGCCCTGGTGGTCACCCGGGTCCTCGCCGACTTCGCCGTCGCCCGCGGCCCCGTACGACGACGGCCCCGCCTCACCGGCATCGCCGGCACCGGCCGTGTGCGCGACCGGCTCAGCCGCCGCGCTCCGGCACCTGATGCGCACCGGCGCGCTGGCTCGCCCTTTCCGCCGCAGCCCTCGTCCTGGCCGCCTCAGGCATCGCGGTCCGGGGGCTGGACTTCGGCGTGGAGTTCACCGGCGGCAGGCTCATCGAGTACTCCACCGCGGCCACCCGTGTCGCCGACCGTGCCCGCGACGCCCTGGCCGACGCCGGCCTTCCCCCGCGCGGTCGTCCAGGCCTCCGGGGACAACGCGCTCACCGTGCGCACCGATCGGCTGTCGAACGCCCAGGAGGCCCGGATCACCGGGACGGTCGGGGACCTCGCGGGCACCGCGGAGAAAGTCCGGGACGAACTGATCGGTCCCAGCCTCGGTGAAGAGCTGCGCCGCGGAGCCGTCATCGCCCTCGCCGCGGCGCTGGCCGCCCAGCTGCTCTACCTCGCCGTCCGTTTCCGCTGGACCTTCGGCACGGCGGCGGTCGCCGCCATGGCGCACGACGCGCTCATCCTCACCGGCGTCTTCGCCTGGCTCGGCAAGCCCATCGACGGAGTGTTCCTCGCCGCCCTGCTCACCGTCATCGGCTACTCGGTCAACGACTCCGTCGTCGTCTTCGACCGCATCCGAGAACTGTGGGCGCGCGACCACAAGTCCCCCTTCGCCAAGGTCACGAACACCGCGCTCCTGCAGACGGTTCCGCGCACCATCAACACCGGTATGGGCGCGGTATTCATCCTGTCCGCTCTTGCCCTGCTGGGCGGGGACTCCCTGACCGACTTCGCCCTGGCCCTGCTCATCGGCATCGTCGTCGGCACCTACTCCTCGATGTTCACCGCGGCGCCCCTGGCCGTCGGACTCCACGCCCGCGGCACCCGGCCACCGGGCAACCCCTGACCGGCGGCAAGAGCGCGGAAGCGGCCTCGCTCCCGGCCGGGCACCATGCCCCGCCGGGAGCGAGGCCCCACGGGAGAACGGGCGGCCCGCGAGTGGCGGGGCCGGCGCGACCAGGACATCAGCACACGTACCGTCCTGCTCCGAGCCCTCCCGGAGCGTTCCCGACGGGGCTCGGCAAGGGGGACGCGCTCCCCCGTCGGCGCAACGCACCTGACACCTGACACCTGATGCGAGCGTGACACTTTGACGGCAATTCACGGGAGGCACTGACACCACCGCGTCCAGAAGGGCGATGCCCCAGGGCTCTGGGTGTTGCCCGGTCCACTCGCCGGTCCACTCGTGCGGGAGGGCGCCGGCTCCGACCGCCGCAGTGACACCCGCGACGGTCAGTGCGGTACGGGCGCGTCGCAGCGAGGGGGGTGTGTCTCTGCGCTGTCGGCCACACCCCTTACTCTCATTGTTGATCAGCGGAACTCATGCACTACTGCTGGCGACACATGCATGTCCGGTGTTGCCACTGGGTCATGACCAACCGTCACGACAGCGAGAAGAAGCCCGACTGCTCAAGGTGGCGACCAGGAACGGCCAGTTGAGGCCTGTTTTCGAACGTGCGTTTTGAGGCGGACGGGGGCCCCGGAGTGATTACGCCACCTGGATGAGGGTGTCGTAGGGTACCGATGCTATTAACTGTCCGATGGTTCCCCCGTGTTGACGGTCGGCCTGCGGTGCTTCCCCCCTGTTCCGAGGCCGATCGAGAGGACTCCGATGTCTGAACCCCCAACTTATTCAGCGCGCCCGGAACCCAGTCGGCCCATCTCCGCGCCCTCGACGCGGGGACGGAAGAGGCACGGCAGAACGTCGGCCCAGGAGTCTGCCCCGGACTCCCGCTCGCGCTCCGTCCTGATGCGGCTCGCCGTCGTCCCCGTGGCAGGCATGGCGGTGGTATCGGCTGCCACCGTCGTATTCGTCCTACTCTCTCAGGAGGGCGCTGCCGACGCCACCACTTGGGCCGTTCTCGCTACCGCCACTGTTCTCGGCGGCGGTTTCCTGGCCGGCGCCGTGGTCGCGTCCCGTTCCGAGGCCCAGGCACGGTCGCAGCGGTACGCGCGGCTGTACCGCACCGCCGCCGCCGGTGAGTTGCACCTGCAGGCCCTGCTGCGTCGGCTGAAGAACGGCGAGCGGCTCGAGCTGCCTCCGTTCGCCCATGAGGCCCCGGCCGAAGGCGACGCGCTCGCCCGTCTCGAGTACGCGATCCAGCTCGGCCAGTGGCAGGCCGGGGCGGCCCTCGTACAGGCGGCCCGTCCTGTCGCGCCCACCGTCCAGCCTCCCCGGCCGGCCCCGGAGGGAAACCGGGCGAAGGTCGAGGTCTTCGTCAACCTTGCGCGGCGGCTGCAGTCCCTCGTGCACCGCCAGATCAAAGAACTCGACGATCTCGAGCGTGAGGTCGAAGACCCCGAACTCCTCAAGCGCATCTTCTTCGTGGACCACTTGGCGACCCGCACCCGCCGGCACGCGGAGAACGTCGCGGTGCTCGGCGGCACCGTCTCCCGCCGGCAGTGGACCCGCCCGGTGGCGCTGAACGAAGTGCTGCGTTCGGCCATCGCCGAGGTGGAGCAGTACTCCCGGGTGAAGCTCGTGCCGCCGATCGAGGGGACGCTGCAAGGCCACGCCGTCGCCGACGTCGTTCACTTGCTGGCCGAACTGATCGAGAACGCCACCGTGTTCTCCGACCCCCACACCCAGGTGCTGCTGCGCTCCCGCATCGTCACGGCCGGCCTGGCCGTGGAGGTCGAGGATCGCGGTCTGGGCATTCCCGTCGAGGACCAGGCCCGGCTCAATGAGCTGCTTGCCGACCCCGACCACATCGACGTCGGCAAGCTGCTCGCCGACGGCCGTATCGGTCTTTTCGTGGTTTCCGCGCTGGCCCGTCGGCACAGCATCCCGGTCACACTGCAAACCAACATCTACGGCGGAGTGCAGGCAGTCCTGGTGCTTCCGCACCGCTTGCTGGGCGAGGAGTCCGTCGCCGCGCCGCAGCAGGGAACCGAGACGCCCCGGCACGCCCCCGCGGCGCCGGTACAGAGCCCTTCCGTCCAGGCCCCGCCGGCACCCCGGACTGCGGCCGCTCAGCAAGCGACCTCGCAGCCGCAGCCGGAGGCCGCTGCGTGGGACCGGCCGCCCACACCGCCGCAGCACTACCGGGCTGCCGAGCCAGTGACACCGAGGAATGACATGCGCTCCCCGGATGCCGGCGCCGAGCACCGGCGGCCTCAGCTGCCCAAGCGCCGGGCACAGGAAAACCTGGTTCCGGAGCTCCGGGACACGCCCAAGAATCGCACGACGGGGGACGAGCAGGAAGCGGAGCCCACTCCGGGACTACTGGGTGCCTTCCGGCAAGGCTGGGGCCTTGCCGATGACGCATCCGACGGCAGTCCCGCCGACAGCGACCGCTACTAACCCCCCGAGGAAAGAGAACGCCACCGTGAGCGATATCCGTACTGGCCACGCCGACCGGCTTGACTGGCTCCTGCAGAACCTGTTGGTGAAGGTGCCGGGGGCCCGACACGCACTACTGCTGTCCTCCGACGGCCTGAAAAGGGCCGTCGCTTCCACGAAGGCCGAACACGGCGTGGATCTCGACGACAACGCGGCAGACCGCCTGGCCGCTTTGGCATCAGGGCTCAGCTCCCTCGGGCGTGGAGTCGGCCAGCATTTCGCCGACGGCGGCGAGGTGCGTCAGGTGGTGGTGGAGCTGACCACCGCATTGCTCTTCGTCTCCTCGGCCGGCAGCGGAGCCGTGCTCGCCGTGCTCGCCGGGCCGAATACCGACCCCGGCACGCTCGGCTACGAGATGGGCATGCTCGTGAAGTCCGTACGCCCGTTCCTCTCCACGCCTGCCCGCCAGCCGATGGGTGCACCGCTCGAGGGCAGGCTTTGAGGATGACGGACGAGCCAGACGCGCTCTGGGTCGACGATGAGGCCGGGCACCTGGTCCGGCCCTACACCGTTGTTGAGGGGCGCACCCGCCCCTCAACGCACTTTGATCTTCTGACGTTAGTGCTCGCGACCGGCGCGCGGCCGCAGACCTATCTGGGTCCTGAACACGAGCAGGCCCTGGACCTGTGCGACGGCCCCATTTCGGTGGCCGAGGTGGCCGCCCACATGAAGCTGCCGGCCGTCGTCACCAAAGTACTTCTCGCCGACCTCGTGCAGCACGAGGCGCTCACCACACGGGCGCCTCGTGCCATCGAGTCGGCGGCCCTGACCGATCGAGAGACACTGGAGGCGGTGCTGCGTGGCCTACGAAAGCGGCTCTGACCCCTTTCCCACCGCCCTGAAGATCCTCATAGCCGGGGGCTTCGGGGTCGGCAAGACCACCTTCGTCGGAGCGGTGAGCGAGATCGAGCCGCTGAGCACCGAGGAGCGGCTGACCCAGGCCAGCGCCGGCACGGACAGCCTGGTCGGCGTCGAGGACAAGTCGACCACGACCGTGGCCATGGACTTCGGCCGCATCACCCTCGACAAGGACCACGTCCTCTATCTGTTCGGCACGCCCGGGCAGGAGCGGTTCTGGTTCATGTGGGACGAACTCTCCGCGGGCGCGCTCGGAGCGGTGGTCCTCACCGACACCCGCAGGCTCGAGGACTGCTTCGGCGCCGTCGACTTCTTCGAGCGGCGCGGCATCGCATTCACCGTCGCCGTCAATGAATTCGACGGCGCCTACCACTACACCCCCGATGAAGTCCGCGCGGCCATCGACCTCAAGCCCCATGTGCCCGTCGTGATGTGTGATGCGCGCCAGTGCGCCTCAGCGACCAGCGTGCTGATCGCACTCGTACAGCACATCCTCAGCTTCGCTCCCGGGACGCCGGTGGCAGAGCCCGACCTGATGCACTGACCCTCACTCAACGCAACCACCTCCCCTCAGCCGAACGGAACACCATGTCCCCCTCTGAAGCCGACGACCTCTCATCCGACCCGACCGGCCATCTGCGCCTGAACGCCGACGACCGCGACGCACCGGCCCGCATCGCCCGTCTGCGCGAGCTCGGCCTGCGGGGGGACAGCCCCGTCCCGGAGTTCGACCATTTCGCCCGGGACCTGGCCCACAAGCTGGGTGCGCGCTATGCGATGGTCAACTTCATCGATGAGCACCGCCAGTTCTTCGCCGGCCTCTACACCCCTGATTCCGACCGCACGGTCGAGCTGGCGCCACAGGAGCAGCAGGGCCAGGTCGGCCGGGAGATGGCTCTGGATTACGGCTTCTGTCCGCACGTCGTTCTGCGGCGCAAGGCGTTCCCCCTGGAAGACGTGTTCGACTATCCGAGGTTCGCGGGAAATCCGGTCGTGAACGAGCTGGGCATCCGCACGTATCTGGGTACACCGCTCATCGATCCCGTTACGGACATGCCGCTCGGGACGATCTGCGTGGTGGACACGGAGGCCCGGCAGTGGGGGTCGCGGGGCGTCGAGACCATCAAGTTCATGGCGCAGCAACTGGTCGACCGCATTCACAACGCGGAGCCCCGGGACCGGCTCTGAACAAAAGGAGACAGCCGCGCTCCGCGGAAGGGGCCTGAACCAGGTGCGGGAGTCACGGGCACGGCACCGTGTCCGTGACTTCTCTCTGCTTCACATCGCGTGGCCGGCTGACGCCAGCCGCTCCTCTTCACGGTGCTCCGGGGGCGCGGTCCGCACCAGGTGCGCCAGGCGCTCGGACCACTGGCCCTTGGCCGCCCCGAGCGCCACTTCGCCCAGGCGCAACAGCTGTACGTCGGAGGTACCGGCGGGTGCGTAGATGTGCTGCGCGTCCCGCAGGAACCGCTCAATGGGGCGGTCGGTGAAGAGGCCCGCAGCGGCGTGGATGTTCATCGCGTCGCGGGCCGAATCGACGGCGGACTCGTAGTTGAGGTATTTCGCGTTCATGAGTTCCGCGTCGCACGGCAGCCCCTGGCCGAGCAGGTGCACGGCGTGGTAGGCGGCCAATCGCGCGGTCATGAGCCGGTGATGCATCAGGCCCAGTTTCATCTTGATGTTGTTGAGCTCGCCGAGCGGTGCACCGTACCGCTCGCGCTCAAGGCAGAAGGCCCGGGTCTCGTCGTACACGGCCTGGTGAATGCCCAGGCTGACCGCGGCGAGGTTGGCCCTGCCGTACAGGATCGAGGAGCTGTAGGCCACGGCGAGGCCCTGGCCCTCCTCACCGAGCCGGTTCACCGCCGGCACCCAGCAGTTGTCGAACCGCAGCTCGCCGAAGGAAAATCCGTGCAGCCCCATGGCGGGCACCTGCTCGGCCAGCGAGAAACCGGGGCGGTCGGACTCGACGAGGAAGGCCGACAGCCCCTTCGATCCGGGGCCGGTACGGACGACGACGCCGTGCAGGTCGCCTACATGGCTGTTACCCACGAAGACTTTTCTGCCATTGAGAAGATAGCCGTCGCCGTCACGGACTGCGGTGGACTCCATGCCGAGGACGTGGCCGCCTGACTGCGGCTCGGTAACCGCGATGGTCGGCAGCACGTCTCCGGCGGCGATGGGCGGCAGCCAGGTCCGCTTCTGGAGGTCGTTGCCGAAGTGGATGATCTTGGCGACACCCAGCTGGCTGGCTTGGACCATCGCCCCCATCGCTCCGCTGACACGGGCGAGCTCCTCGATGATGATGGTCTTGGCCAGGTGCCCGGCGCCCATCCCCCCGTACGCACGGTCGATGGTTGCGCCGATCCAGCCCTGCCGGGCGATCAGACGGGACAATTGGTGCGACGTGGTGCGCGAGGCCTCCATTTCGGGTATCCGGGGCCGCACTTCGCGCTCGGCGAAGTCGCGCACTTGCCGTCGCAGGTCTTCGTGGGACTCGTTGGCGAAATAGCGTTCCACGACAAGCCTTCCTCCGCGCTTCCCCCGCGTCCAGAGGGGACGCGGAGGTCGTACGTCGGGCAGCAGTTCCCCGTCCCAGGCTGGCCGACAGTAATATGATCTACAACCCCACCCTTCACAGCCAAGATCGTTTACTGCCTTTGGCCAAAATGCTACGCATTGTAGTTTGAGTCAAACTGTGCGATACGGAAGGCGCCTTGCTCACATACTGATACGCGAGGTACTGAAGCTGCGCGTGGGAGAGCACAGTCGGTCCGTCCCGCCATTGGCCTGCCCACCAGGCATGTGCCCGGGGGAGCGGGAACTCGCGCAGGGCGGAAATCAGCCACCGGGGCCCGTTTCGCCGGGCACCCATGTTTGGCACCGGCACCTGTCGCATTTCGGCCGCGACTGAACCAGTGCTCACACGCACGTGCGGACGCATGGGCTGGTTCCGTACCCCCGGAACCACCCGAGGGCGTTCTGATCAGGGCGAATGGGCTGGGGAACCGGCGGGCGTTACGGCTGAGTGTGCTTGTCTTGCCGGCCGGCCCGCTGCTTGCGGTACGCCTTCTGTCGGCACCTTGCATCGCAGTACGGCCCCGGGGCGGGTGGGCCCGCATGTTCAGGAGTCGCGCATTCGCCGTAGCCGTCGGCCGATCGTCACCCTGTGCCGGTGCTCTGCGGCATGATGACCGGCGTGAACACCGAGATACTGATAGACGTCTGGCAGCGGCTTCTCGCCGACCCTCGCAAGTCGTGGGTGCTGTTCGAGCATGGCACTTGTGTCGTGCTGACCGCTCCGGAAGGGGAGCTTGCTGAACAGGCAACCGACCTCCTGAAGAAGTTCGGCCCGGCGCACGCCGGATCTTCGGCAGGAGACTTTGGCGTGATCGACCTCAAGGACGTCGAGGGATGGGTCGTCACGGGACATCACAACGACGTTCTTACCTATGTCGGCCCCGATGAGCCTCAGGATCAGTCGCAGATCGCTGTCGGGCTGTTCGGACGTTCCAAGCGCCACCGGGACGGCACCGAGCTTCACGTCGTCCACGTTGAGGACAAACGAGACTCAGCGGACCCGGCGTGAGTACCGCGCTTCAGCGCTGGTGGTTGCCGGGGGCGTATCGGCTCCATGTTCCTCCGGCTTCGGTGACCAGGCGGGTCGCTGTCTTGTCGTGGTAGCCGAGCGCCTTCGCGATGACGGGAGCCGGGGCCTGGAGGACGAGTCGGCGAAGGGCGGAGGTTCTGCCGCGCTGCGGCGGGACGCCGATCTTTCGCAGGTGGACTTGGAGGCTGACCGGATTCATTGGCTGCCCGGGCTGACGGCCAGGGAAGAGCCACCGTGAGCTTCTGTTACTGACGTATGGAAGGTGCTGGCAGGACTGGATACAGGCCCGCATCAGGTCGGCGACAGGCTTTGGCAGCGGGGACGGCGGGTCTCCCGGCTGAACGGTGACCGTGGTCTCGTCGTCCGTGACGTCGTCGATGGTGAGGCGGACGATGCGGCTGACACGCTGCGCGTCGCCGGCTCGCTGGTGACCGGGCAGGTCCGCGCGTACGGCCTTCTGCGGATGTTCGGTCGCGAGGGGCGGCCCATGCCTTTGGGGCAGGCGTTCGCCGAGTACGGGCGGATCGCCAGGACCTTGCACCTGCTGCGGGTCGTCGACCCGGTCGACGACACCTGCCGCCGGCAGATGAACCGGCAGCTCACCGTTCAGGAGTCCCGCCACAAGCTCGCCCGCGCCATCTGCCACGCCAAGCCTGGACAGATCATGCAGGCGTACCAGACGGGGCAGGAGGACCAGCTCGGCGCGCTCGGCCTGGTCCCCAATGCCGCCGCGTTCTGGAGCGGCCCGCTACCTCGACGCCGCCGTCGACGCCTGCGGGGCCTGCCGCCCGAGGAGCGGGAGCACGGTGTCCTGGACCAAGACGTGGCCCGTGTCTCCCCGCTCAAGCACGCCAACCTCAACTGCCTGGGCCGCTACAGCTTCGCCGCCCGCCCGCCGCGCGAGGGCCTCCGGCCCCTGCGCGACCCGGCTACCGTCCACCTTGACGACGAAGGCGACGACGGCCGGGGGGACTGAACCGGGCTCACCGGATCTCCTCAGCCTCGACACGGGCGTTCTCCAGCGGGAACGGCGGGGCGCCGACCTCGCGCACGTCGTACACGACGGGCGGGCATCCGGTCGCGCCCCCGTACACGCCACGGATCGTCACCCGGCGCTCCGTCGTGCAGCTCGACTTCGCTGCCGCGGGCATGGCCGCCGGTCTGCTGCATGAGCAGCTCGGTGAGGTGCGGCTCGGAATACCACCAGCTGAGAGCTGTTCCGCCTCCAGCACCGGGCCTGCGGCAGCAGCCGCGACGCCCGACTGCATCGCACTCGTGATCCGGCACGTCAGGGGATCTGGGCCTCGATGTGGGCGAGTTGGGCGGCGAGGATCTCTTCGAACGCGGCGCGGCGGTCTGCCCCGAGGGGGCGGATATCGCGGGCGAAGTGGGCCAGGGCGGGGAAGCGCTCGGGGTCGGCGCCGAGCACCGCGACGCGGAACTGCTCCATGCCCTGTTCGTACTCCTTGGGGGTGAGGGTGCCGATCCCGGCCTCGGAGGTGATCAGCGCGGCGAGGAGGATCACGATGCGGTGGTAGCGCGCCGGGACCTCCTCGTCGGGCAGGCCGGACGTCGCAGCGCGTGCAGCAGCTCCTCCATGACCAAACGGGAACCGGTGCCGCCGGACCCGTAGCGTCCCCACACCGCGGCGAGTTGGAGCTGCTCGCCGAACGCCTCGCGCAGGTGCAGGGCCAGGGCGGTGATGCGCTGCTTCCAGTCGCCCTCGGGGCGGTAGCTGTCCATGGCGGTCAGCAGGATCCGGTCGGCGACCGCGGCGATAACAACCGAGGAACTGCTCGCCTACCGCGAAGCAGAGAGAGGAATGATGCACTCCACCACTCTCGGCCCCGACGGCCCAGTGGTCTCCCGGCTCGGCCTCGGCTGCATGAGCATGACCGGCAGCTACGGGCCCGCCGACCCGCACGAGGCCGCGGCCACTGTGCTGGAGGCGCTCGACTCGGGTGTCGCCATGTTCGACACCGGCGACTTCTACGGCGACGGAGCAAACGAGGAACTCCTCGGCGCGCCCCTCGCGCCACACCGGAACCGCGTCGTGCTGGCCACCGAGACCGGCGTCCGCCGCACCGCCGAGGGCCTGGTCCCCGCCGGCTCACCCACCGATCTGCGGCAGGCCTGCGAAGCCTCGTTGCGCCGGCCGCGCACATCGACCTGTACTACCTCGCCCGCATTGACCCGGCCGTCCCCGTCGAGGAGTCCGTCGGCGCCCTGGCGGACCTGGTCGCCCAGGGCAAGGCGGGCCGCCTCGGGCTGTCCGAAGTGTCGGCCGCCACACTCCGTCGGGCTCACACCGTCCACCCGGTCAGTGCCGTCCAGACCGAGTACTCGCTGTGGGAACGCCATGTCGAAAACGACATTCTGCCCGCGACCCGCGGTCTCGGTGCCACCCTGGTTGCCTACAGTCCGCTCGGCCGCGGCCTCCTCACCGGTGCCGTGCGCGCCACCACGCGTTATGAGCCCGGTGACTTCCGCACCACCGCTTCCCGGTACAACGGCGACGGCCTCGAGACCAACCTGACTCGTCGACGCCGCACCCGCCTCGCCGCCGCCAAGAGCGCCACCCCCGCCCAGGTCGCCCTCGCCTGGCTCCCCGCCCGCCGCGGCGCGTCCTCCCCATCCCCGGCAGCTCCCGCCACCAGGATCTGCGCCGACCAACCTGGCCGCCCTCGACCTGCACCTGACCGCCACCGACCTCGGCGTCATCGGCGCCGCCGTGCCCGACACCGCCGACCGGTATGTGCGCAGCCTGTTCCAGAACGCCGGCCGCTCCCTGAGCGACGAGACCCGCCCTCTGCACCAACTCGCCGCCGACCACGAGACCCCCAAGGGGAACAACGAGCGCATCCGCACCACCTGGTTCGATCCGGCCAACGCGGCGGCCCTCAAGAAGGCCCTGGATGGCCTCCTCGCCGATCTGAGGTAAGGGCGTCCGTCTGGCACACGCGTCCAGACCGGGAGCGGCGACTCCACTGCGCGTCTCTCGCAAACGGCCCTTTGTCCGAGCAAGATCAAAGGCAGCGGCCCGATGATCGCGAGCCGCCGGTTCGGTTCGCAGAACTCGTTCTCACTCAAAGGTGCCAGGTCATTTCCGAAGACGGCAGGGTCTACAGATTCAGTCTCGTCTACGACCGGGCGGCAGAGCACGGGGCGCGCAGCGCCTGCCTCCGCAACTGGACCGGCATCACCGAATCGTGGCGGACCGGATCTCTGGCCGCTCGGACCGCGGACGCCTTCGCCCGGAAGCCCGAGTCCGTCGAGTCGCGGTGACCAGCGGGGCGTGAGGGCGCCTTCGCCCTCGCCGCGCGATCGGGCTGCGGACAGGGAGATGACGTTCGCGGCGTCGAAGGGCGCAAGCTGGTTCCTGCCCCGGTGAGACCTGCCTGCTGAAGTGACGGGCACAGTCGCGCCGGAAGGGTGCCCCACATGTGTGCGTTCGCACGAGCACGGGGCACCCCTGTCGATCCGGCGGGAGAGTCAGTTCCCCTCGGTTTCGAAGGTGCGCAGCAAATCGGCAGCGACGCTCACCGCAATGGTCGCGGGCTCCTTACCGGTGATGTCGGCCAGCCCGATCGGAGTCTTGATCCGGTCGATGGCGGCCTCGTCGTGACCGCCCTCGGTGGCGAGGCGTTTACGGAACCGCACCCACTTGGCCGCCGACCCGATCAGCCCGATGGAGCCGAGATGGGTCGTGCGCAAGGCGGCGTCGCACAGAGCGGCGTCCTCGGCGTGATCATGGGTCATGATCAGGACGTGGGTGCCGCGCGGCAGATCCGCCAGCACCTCCTCGGGCAGCAGCGGCCTGTGGTGCACGTGCACCTGCGCCACCGCGTCCGCCAGCACGTCGAGCCGCTCCTCGGCGAGGAGGTCCAAGCGGCTGTCGATCAGATGGAGGTCGAGGTCCTGACGTGCCAGGACGCGCGCCAGTTCCAGCCCGACGTGCCCGACGCCGAAGACCGCCACCGCCCGTACCACCGGCAGCGGTTCGAGCAGCACCGAGACCGTGCCGACCGCAGCACTGCACGCCGTGCTGATTGGTCACCTTGTCGTTCAGGGCGAAATCGATCAGCTCCGGTTCCGGCTTGGACGCGCCGATCATCTCCCGGGCCCGGTCGATCGCGACGGCCTCGACATTGCCGCCGCCGATCGAGCCCCACGTCTGGGGTCCGCCCCACGACGAGTTTCGCACCGGCGTCGCGCGGGGCATGGCCGCGCACGGCCGCGACGGTCACCAGCACGCCGGACTCCCGGCGTGCTCGCAACCGTGCGACCGCGGCGATCCACGTCATGTCAGGCACCGTTCAACGCTTCTGCGTCGGTTCGGACCGCGCCGTCGACGGGACCGTTTCCGGCGTGACCGTTGGTGGCAGACCCGTTGCGGGCGTGGCCATTTAGGGAGGCATCGCCCCGGCGAGCCGTCTGGATCGCCCAGTACACCGCCTCCGGCGTCGCGGGCGAGGCCAGCTCGACACCGACCCCGCTCGGCCCGAACGCGGCGGCGGCCTGCCGCAGCGCTTCCCGTACCGAGAACGCCAGCATCAGCGGAGGCTCACCCACCGCCTTGGACCCGTACACCGCGCCCTCTTCGGTGGCGTGCTCCAGGAGCGTGACGTTGAACTCCTCGGGCATCTCCGAGAAACTCGGCAGCTTGTAGGTGCTCGCGGCCTGGGTCAGCAGCCGGCCGCGGTTCGGCCCGTCACTGGCGTCCCAGCGCATGTCCTCGAGTGTCAGCCAGCCCGCGCCCTGCACGAACCCACCCTCGACCTGACCGATGTCGATCATCGGGGACAGGCTGTCGCCGACGTCGTGCACGATGTCCACCCGCCGGATGCGGTACGCGCCGGTGAAGCCGTCCACCTCCACCTCGGCTGCGGCGGCGCCATGGGCGAAGTACTTGAACGGCGAGCCCTTGAACGTCTTCGCGTCCCAGTGCAGACCCTCGGTCCGGTAGAAACCGGCCGCCGACAACTGAACCCGCTGGAAGTACGCGGTGCGCACCAGGTCGTCCCAGGCCAGCTTCTTGTCACTGCCCAGCGTGCGCGCGACGCCCTCGACGATGCGCACGTCCGAGGCGTTCGAACCCAGCTGGGTGGCGGCCACCTGCAGCAGCCGCTCGCGCAACTGCTCGCAGGCGTTCTTCACCGCCGCGCCGTTGAGGTCCGCCCCGGCGCTGGCGGCGGTGGCGGAGGTGTTGGGCACCTTGTCGGTTCGCGTCGGGGCCAGCCGCACCTTGTGCAGCGGGATGCCCAGCGTGGTCGCGGCCACCTGCAGCATCTTGGTGTGCAGGCCCTGGCCCATCTCGGTGCCGCCGTGGTTGATCAGGACCGAGCCGTCCTTGTAGATCAGCACCAGCGCGCCGCCCTGGTTGAAGGCGGTGAGGTTGAACGAGATGCCGAACTTGAGGCCGGTGATCGCGAGTGCCCGCTTGGTGTTCGGGTGCGCGGCGTTGAAGGCGGCGATCTCGCGCTTGCGATCGGCGATGCCGGCGTTGTCCTTGACCTGCTCCCAGACGGCGGAGATCCGTTCGGGCTGGACGACCGGCTGTCCGTACGGCGTCGACTGACCCTGCCGGTAGAAGTTGCGCTCCCGCAGTTCCATCGGGTCCAGGCCGAGCAGTGGCGCGCACCGGCCCATGATGTCCTCGATCACCAGCATGCCCTGCGGTCCGCCGAAGCCGCGGAAGGCGGTGTTGGAGACCTTGTTGGTCTTGGCGATGCGACCGGTGATGCGCGCGTTGGGGATCCAGTAGGTGTTGTCGATGTGGCACAGCGCGCGGGCCACCACCGGCTCGGACAGGTCCAGGCTCCAGCCGCCGTCCGCGGTCAGGGTGGCGTCCAGGGCCTGGATGCGGCCCTCGGAGTCGAAACCGATCTTCCACTGGGCGTGAAACCCGTGCCGCTTACCGGACATGGTCAGGTCCTGGGTCCGGTTGAGCCGCAGCCGAACCGGCCGGCCGGTCAGCTTGGCGCCGAGCGCGGCGACGGCAGCGAACCCGTGCGGCTGCATCTCCTTGCCGCCGAAGCCGCCCCCCATCCGCAGGCACTGCACGGTCACCTCGTGGCTGTGCAGACCGAGCACGTGCGCGACGATCTCCTGGGTCTCCGAAGGATGCTGGGTGCTGCTCTGGACGAACACCTGCTCGCCCTCGTCGACATGGGCCAGTGCCGCGTGCGTCTCCAGGTAGAAGTGCTCCTGGTCGGAGAACTGGAACTCGCCGGTGAACACGTGCGCGGAGTCGGCGAAGCCGGCGTCGACGTCGCCGGTCAGCATCACGGGCCGGGCACCGTGAAAACTGCCCGCCGCGATCGCGTCCCGCAACAGGATCAGGGAGGGCTGTTCGTCGAGTTCCACCTCGACGGCCGCCGCCCCGAGCCGGGCCGCTTCCAGGGTCTCGCCGAGCACCCAGGCGACCGCGTGGCCGTGGAACATGACCTCGTCGGGGAACAGCGGTTCGTCGTGCTTCATCCCGGCATCGTTGACGCCGGGCACGTCGGCGCCGGTCAGTACGCGGACCACACCGGGCACGGCGAGCGCGGGCTCGGTGCGCAGTGCGGTGATCCTGCCGTGGGCCTTCATGACCTGGACCGGGTAGGCGTGCAGCACGTCCTTGGTGCGATGGACCAGGTCGTCGGTGTAGAGCGCGGCGCCGGTGACGTGCAGGACGGCACTCTCGTGCGGCATGGAGACGCCGACGACAGGCTTCTCGGGGCGATCGGACAGATGACTCATGACGACACCGCCTCGGTGGTTCGCGCGTACAGCTTCAGCAGGCTCTGGCCGAGCATCGCGGAGCGGTACTCGGCGCTGGCGCGGTGATCGTTCATCGGCGTGCCCTCGCCCCGCAGCACCTGGGCCGCGGCCTCGACGGTCTCCGCAGCCCATGGCCTGCCCTCCAGGGCCGCCTCGGTGGCGAGGGAGCGGATCGGGGTGGCGGCCACGCCGCCCAGGCCGATGCGTGCCGTGCGGACGATCCCGTCCTCGACGTCGAGCGCGAAAGCGACTGCCACGCTGGAGATGTCGTCGAAGCGCCGCTTGGCGATCTTGTGGAAGGCCACGACCGGCGACAGCGGCAGCGGGACGCGCACCGCGCGGATCAGCTCGCCGGGACGGCGCACGCTCTGCCGGTAGCCGGTGAAGTAGTCCGCGAGTGGGACCTCGCGCTCACCGTCGGCGTCGGCGAGCACCACCGATGCCTCCAGCGCGAGCAGTACCGGCGGGCTGTCGCCGATGGGAGAGCCCGTACCCAGATTGCCGCCGAGGGTCGCACCGTTGCGGATGAGCCGGGAGGCGAACTGCGGGAACAGCTCTGCCAGCAGCGGGACGCGGCCGTCGAGGCGGCGTTCGATCTCGGTGAGCGTCAGCGCCGCCCCGATCTCGATGGAGTCGGATTCGACACGCAGCTCCCGCAGTTCGGGCAGCCGGTCGACGGCGACCACGCAATCCGCCCGGCGGGAACGGATGTTCACTTCCACGCCCCAGTCGGTGGAGCCGGCGACCACCACCGCGTCGGGCCGCTCGCGCAGCAGCTGGAGCGTTTCGGTGAGGGTGCTCTTCCGCAGGAACGCGGCGTCGTCCCGGGTGTATGCGGTGGCAACCGGTGCGGGCGGGGACTGCTCACGACGCTGCGCCAGCGGGTCCTCGTCGGTGGGCGTACCGACGGCGAACACGGCATCGCGAATCGGGCGGTAACCGGTGCAGCGGCACAGGTTGCCGCTCAGCGCGTGCAGGTCAAAACCGTTCGGACCGTGCTCGGCGCCGGCGCTGTCGGCCGGGTCCGCGCCGTCGGCCGGGTCCGGGTGCGCGCAGCGGTCGGGCCGGTAGTACTCGGCAGCCATGCTGCAGACGAACCCCGGTGTGCAGTAACCGCATTGGGAGCCGCCGCGAACCGCCATCTCCTCCTGCACGGGGTGCAGGGTGGGCGGCTTGCCCGGTTCGCCGGCGGTGGCGAGACCTTCGGAGGTGATGATCTCCTGACCGTCGAGCGCCGCGACCGGGACCAGACAGGCGTTGACCGCCACCCAGTCGGTGGGCTTGTCCACCCCGGGACGGGCCACCAGGACCGAACAGGCGCCGCATTCACCCTCGGCGCAGCCCTCCTTGGTGCCGGTGAGACCACGCTCGCGCAGGAAATCCAGCACGGTGGTGTGGGGAGCGGCCGGTGAAATAGGTGTGTCTTTCCCGTTGACCGTGATCCGCGCCGCTACCACGACAGGCCTTCGTTCCGGTGCGCGATCGGTCGATTCATCATGTTCGCCAATTTCAGGCAGCTTTCTGTGTTCAGACGCGCCACGTGAGAGAAGCGGGCGCAAAACGGCACGCAACAGCGACGTGCCGGAAAATGGTGAGGGGAAACCCGAAACGTGCCACGAAGGGGCACATCAGAACGGCGTGCTCAGCAGCCGTGCGCGATTCGACCCGGAACCCAGACCGTGCGGCGGGCGAGGCGACCGAGATCAGAGCTGGTGTACATCCGCTGGTCGCCTCCTTCCGGTAGTCATGGGTCGGCGTCTACCGCAAAGTAGTGGCCGGGGTCACCGAGGTCAAGAGGTGGGCCCCGGTCTCTCGAGAACCGATCGGATCCGAGGCTGGTGCGCCACCGCCATGAGCGCGAGGCCGAGCACTTCCTCGCCTTCACCGGCACGGCCGCAGCCCTCATCAGCTACCGGCAGACCCGCCAAGTGAAGCGGCGCCACACTCGTCGGCCCCGACGCACCGGAGCCCCGGCATCGCCATGCGGCACATCGGCCTCCCCTGTGAAGGCCACGCCCGAGCGCCCCCGTGGAGTGCCGGATCAAGCAACGTGTGCCCTGTCGACGACCGCGCGTAGGCGCTGGTCCTCGGCATGGCGGTTCTGCCAGATGACGCAGCGGCGGATCATGCCGCCCTGTCCCTTGTGGCCGGCGTGGTCGGCGCCGGGGTGGTGGCCGACCGGTGCGCGCATCCCGACGACGTCCCGGCCGGCCGCGAAGACAGGAAGGCCCGCCGGAGCCGACCATCCGTGTTGCCGTTCGCCTGGTCCGCCGCTATTGAGGTGCGATCGCCTCGACCCAGTCGTCGACGGTGACAACATCCGCCCACTGCGGGAACAGTCGCTCGATGAGAACCCGGTGCACCTCCGGGTCGGTGTCCAGGCAGGCGTCGGAGAGGACGGTGAGGCCGAAGTCCAGGTCGTTCGCCCGGCACAGGGTGGACAGCACCACAGCGCTGGTGGCGATGCCGGTGAGCACGAGGCTGTCGATACCGCGCGCCCTCAGCACCACGTCGAGATCGCTGCCCGAGAACGCGCTCGCCCGCCTCTTGGTGACCACCACGTCGCCCGGCCGGGGCGCGACCTCGGGGTGGATCTCGGTGCCTGGTGCGCCCTCGACGTAGAGGCCGGCCTGCGCGACGGCAGTGAGAGCCTTGTTGCGCGTGCCGACTTCCGGGAAACCGGGACGTAGCGCAATGACCACGTAGATCACGGGGATGTCCGCCGCCCGGGCCCCGTCGATCGCCCTGCGCAGACGTGACAGATATCCGGAGTCGCCGCCTGCGATGTCCACAATGGCCCGTTGGACGTCCATCACAAGAAGGGCGCTGCTCATGTCGCCTCCAGGAACGAAGTCAATTCGCATGGAAACTGGGCGAGTTCTGATGTCCGGATCCTACGCGGCCTCGGACACGGTGGTGATGAGCCCGTCGGGCAGGACGGGACGGACACGGGCTCCCAGCCGGCAGTTCGTGCGACGCGTGGTGAGGGGCCTCGGGCTGGGCCACGGCGAGAACTGGACGATGCGCGGCGCGGGGACCCCTGCGGTCAGGGCCCGGTGTCACCGGGCGGGGTGCCGCCAGCGCCCCGAACCGTCCCGGGCGACACCGACGACGACCTCCACGACCAGCTCGGGGCGAACGAGGATGACATGCGGAGCCTCACGGGTCCCCGCCCTGCGGAGAATGACCACCCCGTCCACGAATGCTCCACCCGGCGGGTGAGCAGCGGGTCGACCGCCCGTCCTGCGGTCTGCGGCAGGGTGGTGGCTGTGGCCGACGTAGCCAGGCGCCCGCCGACGTCGTTGTGGCCCAGCAGCAGCGTGCGGGGAACAGCCGCGATCCCGGTGGCGCCCTTCAACCTCTTGCAGACCCCCGTTCGAGACCGACCGCGATCCGGAAGCGGCCCCGGTCAGGCCCCGGCCCCGGCCCCGGCCCCGGCGCGCACGATGCGGGCGACCATCTCCTTGGCCACGGCCGGCAGGTCGGCGTCGGTGACGAGGCGGACCGGTCCGGCCGGATCTGTCGAACTGCCGGACCTGGACACACTTCAAGAAGCGCAGCAGCTCCTCCCGCGACGGGTTACCGGACACACGGTTCCACGGCCCCGCACACAGCTCAGGCGTTCGCGCGGCGGCCTTCGGACTGCGGGCCGTGCCAGTCCAGGCACAGGACGGTGGCGTCGTCCCTTACGTGGCCGTTGCAGGCGTCGGCGACCGCGGCGACCAGGGTGCGCACGACCTCGCGGGGGTGCTCGGCAGCGGTTTTACGGATGAGGCCGGGCAGGTCGGCGGTTCTCGCTTGACGTTCTTGCATGCCGTCGGTGTAGAGCACGAGGCGGTCACCGGGGCGCAGGTCGAGGTCCTGCACCCGGTACGGGCCCTGCCCGGCGACGCCGAAGGGCAGGTCCGCAGCCGGGTGCAGTTCCTCGACCGCACCGTCGCGCAGCCGTAGCGGCCCGGGGTGGCCGGCGTTGACGAGCTGGGCGCTGGTCCCGTCCAGGGCGATGCGCAGCAGCTGCCCGGTGACGAAGGTCCGTCGGCCGTGGTCGAGGAGGGCCTGGTGTGCCTGGCGGGCCTGCTCGGCAAGGTCCGCCCCAGCACGGCGGGCACCGCGGGAGGCGTTGACCAGGAGGGTGGCGATGAGCGAGGCATCGACGTCGTGGCCCATGGCGTCGGTCACGGACAGGTGCAGAGTGTCGTGGTCGAGGGTGTAGTCATAGGTGTCACCGGCGATGTCGGAAGCCGGGACCAGGGCACCGGCGAGGGCGAACTCAGCAGCCTCGCATGAAGGGGCCGAGGGCAGGAGCTGGCGCTGGATCTCCGCGGCCAGGCTGACCGAGGTGGTGCGGTTGCCCCAGTGGTAGAGGTCGGTGAACCGGCGGTCGGTGACGATGATGTACGCCAGCGCGTGCGCGGCCTCTTCGACCTGCTCCAGCACATCCTGAGTGACCTGGGCAAGGAACAGCTCCAGGACCCCGATGGTGTCGCCGCGGTTCGTGACAGGGGCGAGCACCCGCTGCCCCTGCTCACCCTCGGGCGCCCGCACCAGTTTCTGGGTGCGCAGGACCTCGTCGTAGATGCTGCCGGCGAGAGGGACCTGATCGGCGTGGCGCCCTTGTTGCCCAGCCACCTTCTCGCTGACCCGCAGCAGGCGTCGACCGACGACGTCGACGAACAGGAACGACACGTATCTCGCGCCGAACCGGTCACGCAGATTGCGCGCCACGACATCGAGGGAGCCCACTGGCGCGGCATCCTCCGCCGCTGCCAGCACCTCTGCCAGTCCGATCCGATCACGCACCACATCTGCCTCCTTCAAGTTGCGGACTCTCCTGCCCGCTGTCTCCACAGGCATCACAGCTTCGGCACATCCTTCAGTACGTACGTGCTTCGGCCAGAGACCAAGGTTCGGCGGCACGCACCCGAGGTTCGCTGTCGCAGGACAGAGGACATCAGGGCTCTCCCCCTGGCTCTTCCGTTCCAGCCGGTCCCAAGCCGTACAGGACACGCCGATGCCCCGACGGCGGCCGCCTCTGCGGCCCTTCTTCTTCCGGTTGGCGGCCTGGTCCCTCATCTCCGGGATGATCGCCTTGATACGGCGCTTGCGCAGGTGGGCGCGGTTACCGCGGGACGAGTGCGTCTTGTCCCCGGCGACCGCGTCGGCCGGGTGCGGGGACGGCGACGGGTCCGCGGGCCGAACCTTGTTGAGCACGGGGATGAACTGAGGGCTGTCGGCAACCTGGCCTGCGGTCAGGACGAGCGCCGGCGGGCGGCACTTGCGGTCGGCTGCGAGATGCACCTTACTGGTCTGCCCGCCGCGCGAGCGTCCGAGCAGTGCGGCTGTCAGCCGGAGTCTGCGTCGGTGCCGGAACGGGCACCGCTTCTCCCGTGTGCGGCAGGCAGGCCACGGGCTGGAGCGAGGTCAGACCGTAGTCGGCGAGCAGCAGGCTCACCCAGCGGGCGTCCAGGTAGGCGGCGAGCAGGGAGCGTGCCGTGGACAACAGACGGGTGGGCGGCGCCGCCCTCAGGGCGCTTTCGGCCGCACCGAGCCAACCGCTGGACAGCTCAGTCATGATCTCTTCTCTCATCGCCCAGCATCAGGCTGCACGTGGATGGCGAAGGTGTCGATCACCACGGCGCGTTCACCACACCCTCCACCCTGCCTCTGATGGACCCGCACGGCCATCATGAGCAACGGGGCCGTCAGCCTCGTGCCGGAGGCACGGTGGGTGAATCCGGCAGCACAGGAACAGTTGCCGGGCGGCAACGACACCGGTCCTCGGCGGCCCCGGGCAGACGGGCTGCACGCACGCGTGTTACTTGATCACCACCCCACCACTCACCGGCGAGTACGCCGACGTCGGTGCGGTGCTGTGTCCGGCCCCCGATGGGCGGAGGCCCTTGGCCTGATGGGGGCTCATGCGCCACCCATGCAGTGACGCAGACGTGGCCGATGGGGTGTGTGGCTTTGCTTCACTGACTTCCAGGTTCCGTACGGCTCCGAGATGAACAGTGCGTCCGTTCCCTGGATGGTGATCGTGTTTTCTCGCGCGGCAATGACCACTTTGTTCTTGAGGATGCCGCTGCTCCTGACGGACCGTTCCCCCCAACAGTCCGCGATGGCTCCTGGATTGTCCCCTGTGGTGCGACAAGTACCTGGAGGCACAAAGCGCCCATGGCCGGGCCGACGTAACCGGTCTTGGTGCCGCTGTTTCGGTTGTTTCGGCGCAGGGCAGCGGCGAGCCGTGATGCGGGACGGGCCGGCAAGCCGCGTCAACCGGTGTGGGGCAAGCTCTGGGCGATGTCCGCAGAGCGCTCTTGTCCACTGGCCTCGACGGCAAGGCCGAGGTTTGCGGCGGCGGCCTGGAAGGCTTCCAGGCCTTCGGCCAGTGCCGCCAATTGCGACAGGGACATTTCCTGCAGCACCGTCTCGACCTCACGTGCCCGGAAAGCACGGAACTCGGCGAGCACAGCGCGTCCTCGCCGGCTCAGTCGCACCTCGATCTCTCTGCGACTGGTCGTACTCGGGTATCGCTCGACGAGCCCGGCCGCTTCCAGACGGTCGCACAGACGGCTCACGGATGACGGCCGAGTCCCGAGTGCCTCGCCCAACGCTCGTAGGTTGAGCCCCTCCTGGCCTTCGAGTGTCGTGAGCGCACGCAGCTGCGAAGGAGAAACGGGACCCGAGGGGGCGGCTTCCTGCCCACGCCCCCAGAGCATTTGAAGGAGCTCCGACACCGCGCATGCGGCGTGAGCCACCTGACCATGATCAGCGGAATGCAGAGTGCCAGGCATTGCACCATTCTCTCACCCGGGAGAGTGATTTGTCAGCCAAGGACAGTGCTCCTGCCGCGTCCAGAAGCTGGTTGATCAGCAGTGCCGCAGAGAAGAGCTCTCCGCTGTCCTGCGTGCTCTTCTGCACGGCTTCCGGGCGGGATGCATGACGCGACCGCCGCACGCACCGAAGGCGCCGGTGTCTGTTTCCAGGACTTCCCCGACGTCGAGGTACTGCTGGACGACGGCTGCCCCGGCCGCGGACGTGCCACCCCGGCCCGGCGGTCACCCCGCCCGGAAGGGCGAACGAGATCAGCCCGCCCGAGGTCCACGAAGCCCGCCGGCGAGCCCACCACCCGCACTCGACCCGACGCGTCACCGTCGGACACCCCCTCGCCGACCACAAACGCTGGAGCAGCTCCTTCGCGGGGCCCGCCAGCGGCTGACACCGGCCCGCAGCCCAGGCCCCACACACGCACCAGCTCGTTATTTGGCCGCGGACCCGACGGGGACTCGGGCCTTGATGCGTTTGCCGGAGGGCTCGCGC